>DASYGJ010000078.1:0-2713 GCA_035999915.1 Leifsonia sp. | reverse complement strand
CACGGCGCCGATCAACAGCCTCCTGCTCGCCCTGCTCACGGTCCCGGCGCTGATCCTCGCCGCCGGGTTCGTCGTGGTGTTCGGCTGGCTGGGCCTCGGGTCGAGCACGCTCGGCCTGATCCTCGCCTCGATCGTGACCTCGCTGCCGTTCGTCGTGCTGATCGTCTCCGGCCGGCTGCGCGACCTGAACCCGAACTACGCGGAGGCGGCGCACTCGCTCGGCGCCGGTCCGCTGCGGACGTTCCTGACCATCACCATCCCGCTGATCGGGCCGTCCATCATCGCGGGAGGCCTGCTGGCGTTCGTGATCACGTTCAACAACTTCGCGATCCAGCTCTTCCTCGCCCCGATCGGGGTGTCGACGCTGCCGGTGCAGATCTACTCGATGGTCCGCCTCGGCGTCACCCCGGATGTGGATGCGCTGGCGACGATCATCATCCTTGCCACTGTGCTGTTAGTCGTGGTCCTCAACTGGCTCTCCGGCAACGCCGCCAAGCTCTTCACCCCCACAAGCAAAGGAACCAACTGATGGCTGAGCTCACCGTCTCTGGCGTGTCCAAGACCTTCAACGGAACCCAAGTCCTCTACCCGCTGGACCTCACTGTTGGCGACGGAACGTTCTGCGCCATGCTCGGCTCCTCCGGGTCCGGCAAGTCCACCCTGCTGCGCATCGTCGCCGGTCTCGAAGAACCCGATGGGGGTGCCATCCGAGTCGGGAACCGGGATGTGTCCCGGCTGTCGGTGGAGAAACGCAACGTCGGGTTCGTGTTCCAGAACTACGCGTTGTTCCCCCACCTGAGCGTGCTCGCCAACGTCATGTATGGCCTCCGCGCCCGCCGCACCCCCAGGTCTGCCGCCAGGAAGAAGGCGGAGGAGATGCTCGGCCTGGTCGGCCTCGGTGACTTCGGCGGCCGCTCACCCGCCCAACTCTCCGGCGGGCAACAGCAACGCGTCGCCCTCGCCCGGGCACTGGTCACCAGCCCCGACATCCTCCTCCTGGACGAACCACTCTCGGCCCTCGACCGGAAGATTCGCGGCGAGATGCAACGCGAACTCAAACGCATCCACAAAGAGACCGGACTGACCACCATCATGGTCACCCACGACCAGGAAGAAGCCATCGACCTCGGCGACCAGGTCCTCATGCTAGACCATGGTGTGGTCCAGCAGAACGACACCCCCGAATCCCTCTACCGGGCCCCCGAGAACCGGTTCGTCGCGCAATTCCTCGGCGGGCAGTCCCTCGGCACCGGCGCCGTCCGCGGAACCGGTTCCGCGGCACGCGTTCAGGTCGGGACGCTCTCCTTCCACACCGGTCAGACCAACCTCTCCGACGGCGACACCGTCGACCTGCTCGTCATGGCCGAAAGCGTCCGCATCCTCGAACCCGGCGACACCGCCGATCTGAACGCGTTCACCGGCTCGCTGCGCTCCCTCGACTTCTTCGGACCCTTCGCCCGCGCAGAACTCGACGTCGACGACATCCGTGTCCCGGTCACCATGCTCTCCCACGATGCCGAACGCGTCACCGAAGGCGACGTCGTCCGGTTCGCCATCGCACCAGAGGGACTCCACGCATTCGTCGTGGCGCCCGCGGCCTGAGCGCTGAGAACGAGAAGACTGCGGAGCTGACCCTTGGAGTTCATCGTCTGTTTCAACGTCAGCCGTGTATCAGGCGATTTTGTGGTTCAGCGTGAGACGACGTCAGGAACGAGTCACCGCGCCTGTCGACTCGCGCACGGTAAGGTGTGCCGCCAGCCGGTCGATGCGGTGAGATTTTCCCCTGCTCGTGAAACCGCTGAGGAGCATGTCGGTGATGGCGCGTCCTGCCTGTTCGCCTGGCGCGGTCACCGTCGTCAACGGCGGCTTGGTGAACGACGCCCCGAAGATATCGTCGCAGCCGACCACGCTCAGGTCGTCAGGCACGCGAATGCCCTGCCGCTCGAAGCGGCCCAGCGCGCCGATCGCGAGGGTGTCGTTGAAGAAGATCGCTGCAGTGACACGGGTGAGTGCCACGGCGTCGGCCGCGGCGGCGCCGGCCTCCAGCGTTGGCCGGAAAGCCCCGACGGGAACAAGGTCTACTTCGAGCCGCGCCGCCGCTTGCCTCAGGGCGCGATAACGCATCTGATCCGTCCACGAACTCTCTGGGCCTCGCACATACGCGACCCGTCGATGGCCGAGTGATGCGAGATAGTCGAGCGACTGGGCGAGACCGGAAGGGGTGTCGATGATGACTCCGGACAGCCACGGCACCTCCCTGTTGAGGACGACAAGGGGCACCCGTTCGCCGGCCTGCTGGAGGATCGCGTCGGCGGATCGGGGTGAGACCGAAACGATTCCGTCGACACTCGCCGCCAGTTCCGCGAGCCAGTCGGCCTCCACCTGCTCGGACTCGTCGCTCGTGACGAGGAGTTGCATGAAGCCGGCCGCCTGCGCTTGCACTTGGCTTCCGCGGATGAGGTCGAGGTTGAACGGGTTCGTCAGGTTCGGAAGGATAAGCGCGATCGTGCCGCGCGCGACTCGCTGACGCGCGACCGGGAGCGCGGCCGACTCATAGCCCAGTTCCCGTGCCTTGCGCACGATCCTCTCGTACATCTCCGGGCTCACCCGGTTGGGGTTCGACATGGCTCGTGAGACGGTGGACGCGGCGACGCCGCAGGCACTCGCGATTTCGGTCAAGGTCACCCGACGCCGAATGCGTCGCGCCGGCAGA
>DASYGJ010000076.1:0-3352 GCA_035999915.1 Leifsonia sp. | reverse complement strand
TCCTGACGGTGTCGGGGGCGTCCCGCCCGGCTGAGTTCGTGATCCTCACCGGGGAACACGAGCAGTTCGGTCTCGGTGCCCTGACGCTTCAGGGCGGCGTAGTAGCGCTCGGCCTGCCCGAGCGGGCAACGCAGGTCGCTCGCTGAGTGCAGCACGAGAGTAGGTGTCCTTACCTTTCCGACGACGGCCTGCGGGCTCTGCGACCGGATCAGATCCGGGTCGCTTCCCGTGTACTCATCGCTGAAGAAGCTCCCGATGTCGCTTGTGCCGACGAATGCCTCGGGGTCGAGGTAGCCGCGTTCGACGATCGCGGCGACGAAGCGGTGGTCGTGTGCAATGGCCCAAGCGGTCAGGTAGCCGCCGTACGAGCCGCCCATGATGCCGACACGACTCGCGTCGAGAGTCGGTCCGGCAGCGATCGCGCCGTCGAGGAAGTCGAGCACGTCGTGCAGATCGACTGTCCCCATCGCCTGTCGGATGACCCTGCCGTGTTGTTGGCCGTAACCGGCCGACCCGCGTGGGTTGCACAAGACCACCGCATAGCCGGCCGCTGCATACACCTGCGCTTCGTCGAACACGCTCACCGGGTAGGCGGCGAACGGTCCGCCGTGGATGGTGAGGAGCACGGGATGCGGCCCCTCTCCCTCGGGCGCGACGACCCAGCCGTGGATCGGGTAGCCGTCTCGGCCGGTGACAGTGAGTTCGCGTGGAACGATGATTCCGCTCGCCCGCAGCGCTCGCGAGAAGTCGGTCAGCGTGCGCAGCCTGCCCGCCTCGAGGAGCGCAACGTCTCCGTGCGTCGACGCGTCGGCGAACGAGACGACGAGGGTCGTGCCCGCCGCAGCGGCTCCGTCGACGACGGTGTCCAGACCGGTCAAGCGCTCCGACTCGCCGGCGGCGCTGACACAGGTCAGCACGAGCGCCCCTCGGCTGCGATCCTGAACGAGCACGGAATCGTCCTCGTACGGCACGATCGCGGATTCCGTCAGGTCGACGGTCTCCGGATCGGTGAGGATGCGTGGCGCGCCGCTCGCCGCATCCAGTGCGTACAGCGCCGCATTGCGTGCGACGAAATCGCGGCCGGTCGCACCGACGTTCTGCGCAGTGAAGTAGAGCACTCCGTTGAGTCCATAGCCGACTTCGATGATCGACAGGTCACCGTGCGCCGAGGTGAGGTCGCGCGGCTCCGAGGCCGGATCGCGTGGATCGATCGCGAACACGGCACACCGAAGATCTTGGTCGCGTCCCTCGTGTCGCGCCGAAACGAAGGCCAGCGTCGCGCCGTCGGGCGAGAACGCGATGGTGTGATCGTCCTGGTCGCCCGATGTCAGTTGCCGAGGTTCGGCGACCAGAGGCACCGCAGGCAAGGCTCCCTCCGGGGTCGGCGCAGGCTGCACAACAGGCTCGGCCCACACGTCTGGCACAGCTGAGAGATACACGTGGGAACGGCGGTCGGTGATGTAGCCGAGCCCGTTGGAGAGGTACTTGAGGGTGCGGATGCGACGGGCCGGCTCGGCGTTCGCGTCCAGCCCGTCGACGGTGCCGTAGCGGCCCTGCTCGGGGTCACGGCTGACGAACGCGATCGTTCGACCATCCGGTGCCCAGGCGAACTCGGAAACGCCGAGCTTGCGATCGGTGACCGGGACAGGTTCGCCGCCTGCCGCATCCACGACGAAGAGCTGCGGCGGAGCCTTGGGGACGGCACGGAGAAACGCGATCAGCCGTCCGTCTGGCGAGAACTGCGGAGCCGTGTCCCGGAAACCGCGGGTCAGTCGTCTTGGGGCGGCATGACCGGCCAGCGGAACGGTCCACAGTTGGCCGATGGTCGCATCGGCGGAGAGATGGGGATGGGTCACCGAGACGACAGCGCGCCCACCCCCGGGATGCACGGTCGGGGCCGAGACGCTGGTCAGCAGTCCGAGATCAGAGGCTTTCATCGGCGATCGGCGTGAAACTCGAGATGTCCCCGACCAGGCGGGTGTGATCGGCGGGGACCGGCTCGACGGCTGCGGCGGCGATCTCCGCAGCGAACTCGCTCACGTTGTAGAGCTTGCCGGCTGCCTCCTTGCGCGCATCGATGGCCCCCGGGTTGAGTCGGTTCAGCAGCGTCGCCGTGATGGTGCCCTCGATCATGTCGCCGGAGACGACAACGAAGTCGATGCCCTTCTCGGTGAGCGATGGGATGAGGGCCCGAAGCGCATCCTCGCCAGCTCGCTTGCTGAGGGCGACGGCCTCGTATTCGGGCATCGTCTCCGTGGTCTTGATGAAGTGCGCCTGGTGACTGGTCACGAAGACGACGCGCGAGCCCGGTGCGAGCAGCGGCAGAGCCGCGTTGAGCACGTCGACCTGCGCGTCGCGGTTGAGGTGCATGGCGTAGTCCGCGGCCATCCCGGATTCCATGCCGCCCGAGGCGTTGAGCACGAGGATGTCGAGGCCGCCCCACTCCTGTTCCACCGTGTCGAACAGGTCCGCGACCGAGTCGCGATCGGTCAGGTCGGCGCCGACCGTGAGAGCGGTTCCTCCCGCCGCTCGGATGCCGTCGGCGAGCTTGACCGCGCGCGCCTCCTTGTTGCGGAAGTTGATCACGACACGAGCACCGGCCGCAGCGAGGTACTGGGCGGTGTCGGCCCCGATTCCGCGTGAAGAGCCCGTGATGAGGGCACGCTTTCCGTCGAGGCTACCGGGGGCGAGAGGGTTGGACACGAAGACTCCTAGCAAGATCGATTTCTCGTCCCTGAGACTACCAAGTGGGTTCTCCCGGCGACCGCCGCTAACTGATACCTTCTAGACAACCAGAGAAGGGAGGGCTCTCATGGACATCACGTCCTACGCCTGGATCGTCTGGCTCGTCCTCATCCTGGTGTTCATCATCGTCGAGATGCTGAGCCTCGATTTTGTCTTCCTGATGATCGCGATCGGCAGTGTCGGTGGCCTGGTCTCGGGCCTTTTCGGCGCGCCGTGGTGGCTGCAGCTGATCATCGCCGCGGTGCTGTCCGTCGTGCTGGTCTTCTTCATCCGGCCGCCACTGCTTCATGCGCTCAAGCGCGGCGGCGACCCGGCCAAGAGCAACGTCGAAGCTCTGATCGGCATGTCGGGCACTGTCGTTTCGACGGTCAACAGAACCTCCGGACTGGTCAAACTCGCCGTCGGCGAGACCTGGACCAGCCGGCTCGCGCCCGCCATCGGGTCGGCTCCTGCCGAACTGGTGCCAGGTGAGCACGTCATCGTCGTCGCGATCGAGGGGGCGACCGCGGTCGTCGCACCCGCTCCTGTCGCTCTCGGCGCCGATGACTTCACAGAGAGGAGCGCTTCTTGAGCGCCGCCAGTCAGTTGGTCGTCCAGATCGTCGTTT
>DASYGJ010000327.1:0-19624 GCA_035999915.1 Leifsonia sp. | reverse complement strand
CTCGTCGGGCGTCCCGCTGATGTCGAGCATCGTGTCGCCCGAGACACCGTCCACGCTGAACTTCTGGATGGCGCCCGATGCGGTCACGTCGCCGGAGACAGTGTGCGCCGAGATCTTTCCGGTGTGGTCACGCACGGAGAGCTCACCGCTCACACTGTTGAGCTCGAGGTCGCCGGTGAGCCCGTCGACGACCAGGTCGCCGGTGACCGTGCTCAGCTTGGCGCTGGCCTTCAGTCCGGAGACCAAGGCGCTGGCCGAGATGATCCCGAATTTGAGGGCGACTTCGCGCGGCACCAGCACGCTCACGTCGGCCTTGCCGTTGCTGCGCATCGATTTGAACACTTCGATGAAGTTGTCCCAGCGAAGTTGTGGATGATCGATCTCGAGGTGGTCCCCGTCGACGGTGATCTTGAGATCACGTCCGCTGACCGAGTGGACTTCGACCCGCGCGCCCGGCTCGTCGTGTCCGATGATGTCGATCTGGCCGCCGATAAATCCGACCTTGAGCGAGCGGACCAACTCGACGTCGATGACTTTGCTCTCCCCTGGCTGGATCAGCCATTTTTCCTGTGCCATTGTTTGCTCCTCTTGCTGTTCAGCGGCGCCGTTCCGAGCGCGCCCCCTCGGTGATTCACGATATATCGCGTTGTTGACAAACTCACGTTATATCGCGTCTGGAGATCTGGCAAGCCTGGGATGCGGGTTCTCGGCCAGTTTCAGGGTGCGGCCAGGGTTCCCCCTGACCGGGCCGCCCGGCTGCCCACCTGCGTTCCTTCTGCAGGAGAAACCGCCGCGAATCCCGCCAATTCTCCGATCAAACGGATGACACGCCGGTCGCCATCGTCAAATCTCCGACCGACCCGGCTCGCTTCGCCGTCGAGGCGGAAATACTTACCAACGGTCTGTTCGCGGCGGCCGAAGGTTTCGCCTTCCGGATGCCCGAACTGCACTCGGGCGACTACGGCGGCGGACACGGCCACGCCCATCCCCTACCCTGCCGCCTGCCGCTTGCCGACCCCAGGCCTGGTCGGCAGCCGCGGCGGTCGCGGTTCTGAGCGCCCGTCTGGGCCTCGCGGCAGACGCCCAGTCGGACGCACTAGACGCGCGTCCGTCGCCCGGCTCCGGCGCGATCGAAGTCACTTGACTGCGCTTCGCCGGCATGCCCGTCTCCGTCGAGGTGGATGCGGAAGGCCGTGTGACCCGCCGCTCACGCGGGTGCGGCAGCGGGGGCGCTCACGCGGGTGCGGCAGCGGGGGCGCTCACGCGGGTGCGGCAGCGGGGGCGCTCACGCGGGTGCAGCAGCGGGGGCGCTCACGCGGGTGCGGCAGGGCATGAGTGGCCGGGCGCGCAATCCTTCGCCGAATGTGCCGGTTTCGGTCGAGACCGACAGGCACACCTGACCACCTCGACCGGAACAGGCACACTCGCGCTCGACCAGCCCGCGCGGCCGGCCTCCCGGCCATCGAACCCGCTCCGCGAGCCAGCCACGAATCCATTGGGCCCGGCGCCATCCACGTGCCGAATGTGCCAGTTGCGGTCGAGAGCGACAGGTGCACGTGACCACCTCGACCGGAACAGGCACACTCGCACTCGACCAGCCCGCCGCGCATCCGCGCCGCGCATCCGCAACCCGCCTCAGGCAGGGATGCGCCTCAGAGTTGCGCCATGATCTGACGGGCGATCACGCGCCCGGCCCGATTTGCGCCGATCGTGCTCGCCTGCGGGCCATAGCCGGCGAGGAAGACACGGGAGTCCTGCCACGACGCCCCCGAGGCCACGGTGAGACCGCCCGCCTTCTCACGGAGCTTCAGCGGCGCGAGGTGCCGCAGCTCGGGGCGGAACCCCGTTGCCCAGATGATGGCGTCCGCCTGGGTGAAACTGCCGTCGTCCCACCGCACGCCGCGCTCCTCGATGGCCGCGAACATCGGCCGCTCGACGAGGATGCCGCGCTGCACTCCGGCGGCGATCCTTCGCGTGCGGGGAACGCCCGTGCCGCTCACGATGCTGGGCAGCGCCTTGCCGGCCCGCGCTGCCGCATCCTGTGCCGCTACTGCCGCGACCCCGCCCTCCATCGTCAGCTCGGACTCGTCTTTGAAGTCGACCGGCCGTCGGGTCGCCCACGTGACCGACGCCACGACGTTCTCGAGTTCGAGCAGGAACCCGATCGCCGAGGTGCCGCCGCCCACTACCACAACGGACTGTCCCGCGAATTCTTCGGCCGAGAGGTACGAAGACGTGTGCACATGCCGGCCGGCGAATACGTTCATCCCGGGATAGTACGGAACGAACGGCGCACCCCAGGTACCTGTCGCGTTCACGACGATCCGCGTCGCCGTCTCGCCGTCGGTGTGCTGCACCATGAGATCGGCCCCGCGGTCGAACACACTCGTCACGGTGACCGGACGCCGCACCCGCAGGTCGAAGTGCTCCTCATACCGCCGGTAGTATCCGGCGACGATGTCCTTGGCGGGCAGAGAGCGGTCAGCCGTGTCGAAACTGATTCCCAGTTCGGCCATTCCCGGCAGATCATTCACGTGATGGGCGCTGCCGAGCTTGAGCGCATCCCAGCGATGCTGCCATGCGCCGCCCCACCCGGGACCTCTGTCGTAGAGCACGAAATCGGTGCCCGGGGTGAGCTCGAACCGCCGCAGATAGAAGGCAACGGCGAGCCCTGCTTGGCCCGCGCCGACGATCACCACCTGGGTGTCGGTGCTGCTCGTGGTCACGCGCTCATCCCATCATCCGACCCTGTGCGTGAACTCGGGGCGAGTGAGGCCCCACATGCTAAACTAGCGGTTAGTTTTCACTGTTCCTGTTCGGATCCCGGGTGGCTCATTGCCCATCCGGCCTGTCACCGTAAGGGGGTCACGCATGGGGCGCGGCCGTCAAAAGGCAAAGCACACCAAGATCGCGCGGGAGTTGAAGTCGTTCAGCCCCGACGTGAACTATGACGCGCTCGAGCGCGAACTGACAGGACATTCGCATCACGACGACCAGTACGCTGCGTGGGCCGACTACGAGCCCGAGAACACCGGTGACCGCTACCAAGGTGGCTACGAGGGGCAAGACCAGCCGAAACGCGCCTAGCGGCGGCCCGTCAGCTACAACCAGCCCGTCCTCTACAACCAACCCTTCTCGACGGCGATCATGGCCGCCTCCGAACGGTTCCGTGCGCCCGTTTTGCCGATCGCGCTCGACAGGTGGTTGCGCACTGTTCCCTCGCTGAGGAACAGACCGCGTGCGATGTCGGTGATGCTCCCACCACCGGCGGCGACGGTGAGCACCTCGGTCTCTCGCGGCGTCAGCGGCGAGACGCCCGACGAGAGCGACTCCGCGGCGAGCGCGGGATCGACCACCCGGAGTCCGGAGGCGACCCGGCGCACCGCATCCGCCAGTTGGCTCGACGGCGTGTCCTTGACGACGAATCCCGCGGCTCCCGCCTCCATCGCGCGCCTGAGGTAGCCGGGGCGCCCGAAAGTCGTCACGATGAGCGACCGGCAGGAGGGGAGGGCGGCTCTCAGCGCGGCGGCAGCCTGGATGCCGTCGAGCCCGGGCATCTCCACATCGAGCAGGGCGACGTTCGCGTCGTGGGCGGTCGCCGCATCCACGACCTCGTCCCCGCGGCTCACCTGCGCGACCACGGAGAGGTCGGGCTCCAGGTCGAGCAACGCGGCCAGTGCCCCGCGCACCAGCGCCTGGTCGTCGGCCAGCAGCAACCGGATGGGATCTGTCACGTGTTCGCCTTTCGCACCGTCAGTCGCACCCCGCCGCGCTCACTCGCGCCGACGAGCAGTCTCGCTCCTGCCTGGCGCGCTCGTGCTGTCAAGCCATCGAGGCCTGTGCCCTGCCCCGGCAGGACCAGGGCTGCTCCGTCGAGCGGCGGAGCGCCGACCGTGCCGGCCCCGGCCATCCCGCGACCGTCGTCTTCGACCTCCAGGCTGTCGCGCGTGACGGTGACCCAGCAGTTGCGCGAATCCGAGTGGCGGATGACATTGGTCACGCCCTCGCGCAGCACCCACCCGAAGAGTTCGCGCAGGGCGGGGTCGACGTCTTCGCCGTTGCGCGGCAGGTGAGCTTCGATGTCGGCCGCAGCGAGACCGGCCTGCGCAGCCGCGAGTTCGGTCGAGAGACTCATCTCGCGGTAGCCCGCGACGGCCGCCCGCAGATCGGCGAGGGCCGAGCGGGTGAGCCGCTCGATGTCCGCGATCTCGGCTTCGGCTTTGGCCGGGTCGATGGAGACGAGCCGTTGGGCTAGCTCCGATTTCACGGTGACCACTGTCAGCGTGTGCCCGAGCACGTCATGCATGTCGCGTGAGAAGCGGCCGCGCTCCTCGATCACGGCGAGCCGGGCGATCTCTCGTTGAGAGGAGCGCAGTTTTCGAACCGTGGCTATTTGGCGATTGAGTCCGAACATCATCGACGCGACAGAGAAAGTGACGACGGACGAATAGGCTACAGCGTCCGTGAAACCAGTGAGGAATCCGTACGCGATCGGCGGCACGACAAGCACGAGCGTCGCCGCGACCATCACCATGAACTCGTCGAAGACCGCTCCGGCCGCGACTGCCACTAGCGCCCAAAGCCAGAATGCCGTGCTGCCCATCAAGAGGAAGAAGATGAGCGTGCCTGCCCAAAGCGCCAGGATCGAAAGCACTCGGATTCGCAGAGTCGCACCCCAAGTCAGGGGTGCGATCACCATGAAGACGGTGTAGAACACGGCGAGGAGAACCGTGGTAAGGACTTTCACCGCCACTGGGGTGGCTGCCGTCCAAATCGCGAGAATGGTCAGCACCTGGTACAGCAGACCGAACGACGCCCCGATGTACCAGCCCTTCGCCTGCGGGTCCAGGATGCGGGACCTCGCCCGTTCCCATCGGCTTGCCCGTGCAGGGGACCGCCGGTCTGCTCCAGCGGTGGCCACATCCATGGCATTCACTGTAGACCGGCGGTCTTCCTCGAAGGGACCCACATCAACTGCGGGACGCATCCCGGCGGTAGCGCCAGACGATGAGGGCCGCGATCACGACGGTCCAGCCGAGAAGCACGAGCGCAGGAGCCAGAATGTCCCCCGTCTGGTGCGCGCCCATCTGGCCGATGCGGTTCAGCCAGTAGGACGGGACGATCTGTGCGACGTTCGCCACCCAGGCCGGGAAGATCTGCAGCGGCACCCAGAGGCCGCCCAGAACAGCCATCCCCATGAATACAGCCATGAACAGCGGCTGCGCGTACTCGGGCTTGGCGAACTGTCCGATGAGCGTTGCGATCAGCGCGAACGGGATCACTCCCAGCCAGAGGCCGAGGCCGGCGGTCAGCCAATTTCCGAGCGGCATCCCGGAGTGGAACAGGATGCCGGAGACGCTGAAGACGATCAGGATCGAGACCAGCGCCATCAGCATCGAGGTGACGAGCTTCGACACCAAGTAGCCGGTGCCGCTCAGCGGGGTGAGGCGCAGTTGGCGGTTCCAGCCGATCGAACGCTCGGTGACGATGTTGAAGGCGAGGGAGAGGGCGGCCATCATGCCGCCGTATCCGGCCACCTGGATGGTCGTGACGACGATCCACGGAAGCTTCGTGACAGCATCCAGTTGGCCGTTGCCGCCGAACGCTCCTCCGAACGCCACGAGCATGATGAGCGGAACAACGACAGTGAAGACCATCGCGCGCGCGTTCTTGAGCTGACGGAAAGACTCGAGGCCGAGATAGGCGATGCTCATCGCTGGGCTCCGTTCGTGGCGAGGGCGGCGGTGGCGGTCGGCTCGGCGAGCGACGCCGACCCTTCCGTGAGGGCGAGGAACGCGTCGTCCATCGTGTGCGCGGTGACCTCGATGTCATGCACGTCGTCGTGGGCTGTGAGCAGGGCGCGCAGTGTCGCATCCGAGTCGTCGCTGACGATCGTGAGCTGCTCGGCCCGGCGGTCGAGAGTGCGGACACCGGGGAGGCGCCGCAGCGCATCCTCGACGGCGGCCGTCCAGACGAAGTCGAAACCGGCCCGGATGCGCCGACCGGAGACGACCGCCTTCACTTCCGTCGGCGTTCCGTCGGCGACGACGCGGCCGGCGCTCAGCATCACGATCCGGTCGGCGTAGGTGTCGGCTTCCTCCAGGTAGTGCGTGGCGAAGACGACCGTCCGTCCCTCATCCGTGAACTCGCGCATCGACTGCCAGAACGTACGGCGGGCCTCCACATCCATCGCGGCCGTCGGCTCGTCGAGAAAAAGCAGGTCGGGGTTGGAGACGACGGCGACGGCGAACCGCGCCCGCTGCAGTTGACCGCCGGAAAGCTTGCTCACCTTCTGCTTGGCGATCTCGGTGCAACGCGCGCGCTCGAGGGCCTCCGCAACGCTGAGCGGATGCTTGTGCGCGGCGGCGACGAGGGCGACGGATTGCGCGACGGTGAGCGTCGGCAGCAGGGCGCCGCCTTGCAGCATCGCGCCGACCCGGCCCTCCTGGATCGCCGTGCGCGGGGCGCCGCCGAACAGTTGCGCGTTCCCGGCTGTCGGACGGGCGAGGCCGAGAGCGAGGTCGATGGTCGTCGACTTGCCCGCGCCGTTCGGGCCGAGCAGAGCGACGACTTCGCCGCGATTGATCGTGAGGCTCACCCCGTTGACGGCCTGCAGAGAGCCGAACGACTTCCGCAGATCGGTGAGGTGGATGACTGGTGTTTGATTCACGCCCTCAGCTTGGCGGGATGCGGCGAGAGCGAAGAAGAACATCCGTCAGGGGTGTGGGGTGACATTTATCACGGGTGCCGGAAATCACGCGTGCCTGGCGCTCCTGCGCCTGTGCCTGCTCCTGCACTACTGGGCGGGGACCGGTCCGATGCGGCGCAAGAATGTCAGCCGGCGCAGCACGATCATCCCGAACCGGTTCCACAGCCCGGTGTAGAACGCGATGGCCGTGAACCCGACGAGAAAGGCGCCGATGACATCACTCGGATAGTGCGCGCCCACGTAGAGGCGCGAGAACGCGACCAGCACCGCGAACAGGATTGCGACAACGGTGGTGAGTGTCGCCCACCGGGTCCTGCGGGCCAGCAGGACCGCCGCGATGGCGTAGGACACCGCGAAGGTCGTATGTCCGCTCGGAAAGCTGTCGTGTCCGACCTCGGCGAGCAACGGATGCTGCAGCAGGTGTCCGTTCGGGCGCGGCATCGCCACGATCAGCTTGAACGCCTCGCTCGACAGCCAGCCGAACGCCGCCACCGAGGTGAACGCGAACGCGTTGACCGGGGAGCGCCGCGCGAACAGCAGGAACAGGAACGAGATCACGAGGATCACAAGGTTGCCGGCCGGCGAGAGCACCGTGTCGATGGTGAGCGCGATCGCGCCGAAGAAACCGTCCTGGTTACGGCTGAGCCACACGTCGACCTGGATCTCAGCGCCGGTGACGCCCGACGCAACCTTGATCAAGAGCCCGAACAGCACGATCAGCACTGCGCCGAAAACCGGCCACAGAATCCAGTGCCTCGGCTGCGGCAGCACCGCCAGTCTCGTGCGAGGGTCGGCCGGTGTGGTCGCGGAAGGAACTGTGACGGAAGACGAACTCATACCGGAACGATACGGTCCGGCCCAAAAGGTTCGGCTAAGAAAGACCCGCGTAACAGCGGTTTCTCAGGGCTACCCGGCGTAGCTTCCGATCAGCCGTACGGCTCCGCCGTCCACGCCTTTCGCACCCTGTTCGAATCCGGCAAGGTCGCGAGACGCGGTCGATACCGTTCCGGCGCGCCAAGCGCTGATGCCGTCGCCGGCGATTGCGGCGATGACGGCATCCGCCTTGTCCGGGGCGACGACCGCGAACATCCCCACACCGAGGTTCCAGGTTCCCTCACTGGATTCGAGGCTGGCCCCCGCAAGGTCGCTCAGGATGCGGAACACCGCATCCGGCGACCACGTGCTGCGTTCGACCTCGACCCACGAACCGACGGGCAGCACCCGCGCCAGGTTGGCCGCGATACCGCCTCCGGTGACGTGACTCAGAGAGTGGATGGCGCCGGCCAGTGCAGGATCCTGCAACACTCGCAGCAGGGGCGCTGTGTAGAGGCGCGTCGGCTCGAGGAGAGCTTCGCCGACGGTCGTCCCGAAGGCTTCGGAATAGTCTCTGAAACCGATCTGGTTCTTCGCGAGGATGTGCCGCACCAGCGAGAAACCGTTGGAGTGCAGTCCCGAGGAGGCGAGGGCGACCACGACATCGCCATCGCGGACGCGCTCGGCCCCGAGAACCGCATCCGCTTCCACCGCGCCGACGGCCGCACCGGCCACGTCGTAGTCGTCGGGCCCGAGGAGACCGGGATGCTCGGCGGTCTCGCCGCCGACGAGTGCTGTCCCCGTGGCTTCGCACGCTCGCGCGATGCCCGTGACGATCTCGGCGATCCGGCTGGGCACCACTTTGCCGCAGGCGATGTAGTCGGTCATGAACAACGGCTTGGCGCCGACGACGATGATGTCGTCCACCACCATGCCGACGAGGTCCTGCCCGATGGTGTCGTGCTTGTCGATGGCCTGTGCGATCGCGACCTTCGTGCCGACGCCGTCGGTGCTCGTGGCCAGCAAAGGCCGGTCGAATGCTTTGAGCGCGGACACGTCGAACAGTCCGGCGAACCCGCCCACACCGCCGAACACCTCAGGCGTGTGTGTGCGGGAGACCGCCGACTTCATGAGCTCGACGGCGAGATCCCCGGCGGCGGTGTCGACACCGGCCGCAGAGTAGGAAGCGGAAGAGGACGGGTGCGATTCGGTCACCGCTCAATCGTACCGGGCGGCGTCGGCACGCTGGGTTCCCCGACGAGATGCCGGTTTCTACCGTTTTTTTGGCGCGCAAACGGTCCGAACTGCCAGCTCGGGGCTAGCGGGGCTGGCGGGGCTAGCGGGGCCGGCGGGGCCGGCGGGGCTGGCGCCGGCGGGCCGGCGGGGCTGGCGAGGCCGGCGAGCGCGGCGGCCCGCGGGCTACTCTGGGCGGCCGGGATCCCCGAAGGCCGGGTTCAGCAACGACTCGAACTCGGCGTCGGGGCCGGGATCGCATCCGTCGGCCGCGGCAACACCCTCGGCCGGCGACTCCGCACCGCCCGGGCGCTCGAGCAGATTCTTGCCCAGGTGGTGCGCATCCGGAAGCTCGATCGGGTACACGCCCGTGAAGCAGGCCGTGCAAAGGCGTTCGCGCGGCTGCTCAGTGGCAGCGATCATGCCCTCTTCGGAGAGGTAGCCGAGGCTGTCCGCACCGATCGACTGGCGCACCTCGTCCACGCCGATTCCGGTCGCTATGAGTTCCGCCCGCGACGCGAAGTCGATGCCGTAGAAGCAGGGCCAAGTGATGGGCGGACTCGAGATGCGCACATGCACCTCGGCCGCGCCGGCCTCTCGCAGCATCGACACGAGGGCGCGCTGAGTGTTGCCGCGCACGATCGAGTCGTCGACCACGATCAGGCGCTTGCCTTTGATGACCTCTTTGAGCGGGTTCAGCTTGAGCTTGATTCCGCGCTGCCGGATGGTCTGCGAAGGCTGGATGAATGTGCGGCCCACGTAGGAGTTCTTCACGAGTCCCTGGCCGAACGGGATGCCGGACGCCTGCGCGTAACCGATGGCCGCCGGCGTTCCGGACTCGGGGGTCGGGATGACGAGGTCGGCTTCGACCTGGTGCTCGCGGGCCAGCTGGCGACCCATCTCGACGCGGGCTTCGTGCACCCCACGGCCGGCGATAGTGGTGTCGGGACGCGCGAGGTAGACATACTCGAAGACGCATCCTGCGCGACGCTCCTCCGCGAAACGCTGGGTGCGAAGGCCGTTCTCATCGATGGCGATCAGTTCGCCCGGCTCAACCTCGCGCACGAAACTGGCCCCGACGATGTCGAGCGCAGCGGTCTCGGATGCGACGACCCAGCCGCGCTCGAGCCGGCCGAGCACCAGGGGACGCACGCCCTGAGGGTCACGCGCGGCGTAGAGGGTGTGCTCATCCATGAAGACAAGGCAGAAGGCGCCGCGCAGGTGCGGCAGCACTTCGAGGGCTGTGGCTTCGAGCGTGTGGTCGAGGTCGCCGGTGAAGAGGGCGGTGACGACGGCGGTGTCGGTGGTGTTGCCGCGCGAGAGCTCGCCGTCGAGCTGCGGGTACCGGTCGTGCACCAGCTGCATCAGTTCGGCCGTATTGGTCAGGTTGCCGTTGTGGCCGAGCGCGACCGTTCCACCGGCCGTGCTGCCGAGAGTCGGCTGCGCGTTCTGCCAGGTGGATGCGCCCGTGGTGGAGTAGCGGCAGTGACCGACAGCGATGTGGCCGCTCAGCGAATTGAGCGCGTTCTCGTTGAACACCTGCGAGACGAGACCCATGTCTTTGTAGATGAGGATCTTGCTGCCGTCGCTGGTCGCGATGCCCGCAGACTCCTGCCCGCGGTGCTGCAGAGCGTAGAGGCCGAAGTAGCTGAGCTTGGCGACCTCCTCGCCAGGTGCCCAGACGCCGAAGACTCCGCAGGCATCCTGCGGGCCCTTCTCGCCGGGAAGTAGATCGTGGCTTAGAAGACCGTCGCCTCCGGACAAACCGGAACCCCCTTCATTCGGGATGGTTAGCTCTCGATGGTTTTGCGGGTGTCGGGTGCGTCGTCGATGGCGGCGGTCTCGTCGGTTTCGACGTGCCCCTCCGGCTCAGCAGACACAGTAACTCTATCGGCCAGAACGGTGTGCGCCCGACGGGTTGCCGAGCGGTCGATGAGCAGGGCGAGGAACGCCCCGATCGCCACACCGATCACGCCGCACGACAGCAGCAGGAAGCCGAAAACGGTGCCGCGATCGTAGGTGGGGTTCTCGGGGAAGGCGAACGTGAGGATGAGGGCGACGACGGCGAAGACGAGGAACCCCGCCAGCATGAACCGGGCGTACCGCGGCGAGCGCTTCACCTGCACCGAACTCTCGGTGACGGTGCCTTGCTCGTCGGGGTTGTCGCTCATGACTCCATTGTCGCTCAAGGAACCTGGGAACGCTCGTGGCATCCGGCCGTTCGGGCAGACGGGGTCAGGAGATGCCGGCCACGCGCAACGGGAGCAGACCTTCGAGGTCGGCCCGCTGCCCGGACGCATGGACCCGACCCGCGGCGACCGCGTCTGCCCACGTCGTGCGACCCGTGGTTAGGGCGAGCCAGGTGGGCGCATCCGTCTCGATCACGTTCGGCGGTGTGCCGCGAGTGTGACGCGGGCCCGGGATGCACTGCACGGCTCCGAACGGCGGTACCCGAACCTCGACGGTGTTGCCGGGGGCCCGCTCCGCGAGCAGTTGCAGCAGGTAGCGCACAGCCAACGCCGTCGTGTTCCGGTCGGCCCCCACGCCGAGAGCTGCTCGCACGGCCGTCTCGCCATCCGCATCCTGGATCTTCGCCCGCGCCATGCGTTCCATCATCGCAGGGCGCACTCACGGCCGTGTCCGCTGACTCGCACGCGGCTCCCGACCGGCTGGTCCTCTAGCATGGTTCGCGTGAAGATTCTGGTGCTGGGTTCGGGCGCGCGGGAGCACGCCATCGTCACGTCGTTGCTGAGCGAAGAGGTGGCCCATGACATCGTGGTCGCTCCCGGCAACGCCGGCATCGGGCGGGATGTGCGCCTCGAGCCCGGACTGGATCCGCTCGACGGGGCCGCTGTCACCGAATATGCGATCGAGAACGGCATCGAGTTCGTCATCGTCGGACCTGAGGCACCGCTCGTCGCCGGCGTCGCGGATCCGCTTCGCACGCGCGGCATCCCCGTGTTCGGCCCGGGTAAAGTGGCGGCCCAGCTCGAAGGGTCGAAGACGTTCGCCAAGCGGGTGATGGATGCGGCGGGCGTTCCCACCGGACGCGCGGTGCGCGCATCCACCCTCCTCGAAGCGGAGGAAGCCCTCGACGCGTTCGGCGCACCCTATGTGGTGAAAGCCGACGGACTCGCCGCGGGCAAAGGCGTTCTCGTCACCGAGGATCGCGAAGCCGCCGTCGACCACGCGAGCCATTACCTGGAACAGGGTGGTGTGCTGATCGAGGAGTTCCTCGACGGCGAGGAAGTCTCCCTTTTTCTCGTCAGCGACGGACACAACGTGCTTCCGCTCGCCCCGGCGCAGGACTTCAAGCGACTCCTCGACGGGGACGCCGGCCCGAACACGGGCGGCATGGGTGCGTACTCGCCCCTCCCGTGGCTGCCGGAGACGTTCGTCGACGAGGTCGTCGACACGGTCGCGCTGCCGACGGTGCGGCAACTGGCGAAGGAGCAGACACCGTTCATCGGTCTGCTCTACTGCGGCCTCATTCTGACCCGGCACGGTATCCGGGTCATCGAGTTCAACGCCCGCTTCGGCGACCCTGAGACGCAGGTCGTGCTTCCACGCCTGGTCACGCCGCTGTCAGAACTGCTTTTCGCCGCGGCGACGGGCGCGCTCGCCGCCCAGCGCCGTCCCGAATTCGCGATGGATGTCGCGGTCACGGTGGTGCTGGCCAGCGAGGGGTATCCGGAGGCGCCGCTCACCGGGCGTCGGATCACGGGGCTCGACGAGGCAGCCGCGGTTCCCGAAGTCACCATCGCGCACGCGGCCACAGCGACGGATGGGCAGACCGGCGCCCTCGTGGCCACCGGCGGCCGCGTGCTCAGCGTCGTTGCCCGGGGAACGACCTTCGCCGAGGCCCGCGCGCGCGCCTACGAGGCGATCGGGATGATCGGACTCGAGGGCGGCCAGTACCGGACCGACATCGCCGCGCGCGTCACCGACTGACACGCGCCACGCTGCCCGGCGCCGGCGCGTTCCGGCGAGTGGCGGCAAGTCGACCTTCCCGACTAGCGGGAAGGTCGGTTTGACGCCATTCGACGCCGGCGAACGCAGCAGGTGCGGGCCACGAGCCGGCCGCGAGCGGGCCGCGAGCGCGCCGTCAGCGCAGGATGCGGTCGACGAACGCGTTGCGAAACTTGCCGCTCGGGTCGTATCGCCCAACGAGCTCGCGGAAATCGGCGAGCTTCGGGTAGAGCGACGGGACCATTCCTTCACGGTCGAGGTACACCTTGCCCCAGTGGGGGCGCGCGCCCAGCGGAAGCAACGCATCCTCGAGCAGCGGAAGCACCGCCTCGACACCGGCCTGGTCGCGGAACCAGGTGAAGTGCAACCCGACGACATCCGTTCCATATGCGGACGACAGCCACAGCTCATCGGCCGCCACCGTGCGAATCTCGGTGACCTGTAGCAGCGGCGCGATCGCCGGCGCGACGGCCCGAACGGCCTCGATCGCTTCGACCGCCCGCGCGCGCGGCACAAGGTACTCCGACTGGATCTCTTCGCCGTTCGAAGGTGTGAACTCGAACCGGAAGTGGGCCAGCCGCTCACTCCAAGGACCGAGCACCCCGAGCTGCTCGGTGGTGTTGCGCACGTCCATCGTGGGGATCATGTGCCGCGCCTCGGTGAGGGCGCGCGCGCCGAAGAAGTCGCTCTCGACGGAGGTGGTATCGCCGTCGCGCTCCTTGAGCCAGGCCAGGCTCACCGCATCCTCATCCCACGTCGTGAAGAGGGAGACACTGTAGGCGGACGAGGTGATCGCATCCAAGTGCCCGGTCACCGCATCCCACGGCAGGTTCTCGAACAACCGCTGCCGCACGCTGAAGGTCGGCCGGATGTCGAGCGTCACCTCCGTGACCACCCCGAGCGCGCCGAGCGAGACGACGGCCCCGTCGAAGCCGACGTCGCCGCGGTTGAGCGCAACCTCTTCTCCGTCGGCCTTGAGGATGCGCAACCCACTGACCGCGCTCGCCAGGTTGCCGTTCCGGTCGCCGGAACCATGCGTCGCCGTGGCGATCGCGCCCGCGATCGAAATGTGCGGCAGCGACGCGAGGTTGTGCAGCGCCCAGCCGGATTCCTGCAAGACGCGCGCGAGGTCGCCGTAGCGCACGCCGCCGCCCACGGTCACCGTGCTCGCGCCCTCATCCACCCGGATCTGCGGCGGCAGGCCGGCGGTGCTCACCAGCAGCTCGGCGTCGTCTGCGAGCGCATTGAAGGTGTGCCTCGACCCGAGCGCGCGCACGGACTTCGCGCCGACGACGATGTCGCGCAGCTCCGCGATCGTCTCCGGATGCGCGATCGGCGCCCCGTACTCGAAGTTGCCGGCCCAGTTGCGCTCACCCACGGTGGTCCTCCTTGAAACGTGTCGCCGAAACGTGTCGCCGCCCAGTCTGCCAGCACTCGGTCGTCGGAACCTGCCGCCCGGCCACGCTTCCCGTGGGCAACCCGGGCGCGGTCGCCGGTCTAGCATGGACGCGTGACTTCCTCCCCCGATCTTCCTGGCTTCAGGCACGTCTACTCGGGCAAAGTGCGCGACCTGTTCGTGCCGTCGTCCGCGAGCGGTCTGGCCGACACCGACGCCGTGCTCGTGGTGGCGAGCGACCGGGTGAGTGCCTTCGACCAGGTGCTTGAGCCGGGCATCCCGGGCAAAGGGGAGCTGCTGACGACGCTCAGCCTGTGGTGGTTCGACCAGCTGACGGATGTGCCCAACCACTTGATCCCCGACCACCGGCTGGTCGGCGACCGGGTCGTCGAGGACATCCCGGATGCCGTGGCGGGTCGGTCGATGCTGGTGAAACCGCTCGACATGTATCCGATCGAGTGCGTGGTCCGTGGGTACCTCACCGGCAGCGGCTGGCTGGAGTACCAGGCGTCGCAAAGCGTATGCGGCATCCCGCTGCCTGCCGGGCTGCAGAACGGGGACCGCCTGCCCGAGCCGATTTACACTCCCGCGTGGAAGGCGCCGCTCGGCGAGCACGACGAGAACATCAGCTTCGAACGGACCATCGAACTCGTCGGACTCGAAGTCGCCGAAGCGTTGCGCAGCCTGTCGCTGCACGTCTACGCCCAAGGGTCCGAGATCGCCGAAGCCCGAGCCGTGATCATCGCCGACACCAAATTCGAGTTCGGCGCCGACCGCGTGACCGGTGAGATCACCCTCGCCGACGAGGTGCTGACCAGCGATTCGAGTCGTTATTGGGATGCGTCCACCTATGCCGCCGGCGACACTCCGGCCGCGCGGATGGCCAGCTTCGACAAGCAGATCGTGCGCGACTGGCTCGCCGCCAACTGGGACAAAACCGGTACGCCGCCCGAACTTCCCGCGGAAGTGGTGGAGCGGACGGCCGCGCGCTACCGCGAACTGCTGGAGCGGCTGACCGGGGCTTGACCGGCCGGGCCACCATCCCGCCCGATCGGATGCAGGAGAAATCGGGCGAGTCCGGCGCGAAACTCCGTCGTTACGGACAATTGGGCGGCGTGTCACTGAAGATCTCCTTCTGAGCGCCGACCCGGAAATAATCGGCCGCGCGGGACGGTTGGTATGCGTATGCATGAACTCCTGTCCCCCGACACCTCTATGGGCGCGGTGACCTTGCGCGTCGCGGACCTCGACGCGATGACCGCGTACTATCGCGACGCCGTCACCCTCAGTGTGCTCGCCGCCGAGGGTGGCCGCGTGATTCTGGGGCGGGATGCGACACCGATCGTGATCCTCGAGCATGCGCCCGAGCTTCGGCACGCGTCGCCCCATGAGGCGGGGTTGTTCCACACGGCGATCCTTTTCGACAGCGAAGAGACGCTCGCCGCCGCGGTGTACTCGGTGGCGACCAAGGCGCCCGGCGCCTTCACCGGCAGCGCCGACCACCTCGTGAGCAAAGCCTTCTACTTCAACGATCCGGAAGGCAACGGTATCGAGCTGTATTGGGACCGCGACCGTTCGAAGTGGAGCTGGGCGCACGGCCAGGTCGAGATGGGCACACTGTACCTCGACCCGAACGGGTTCCTCAGCGAGCATCTGACCGAGCGGGCCACCGCATCCGTCGAGGCCGGCGACGACAGCCGGCTGGGGGCCGCCGTGGTCGGGCACGTGCACCTGTCCGTCGGCGACGTGGCCTCAGCGCGTGCCTTCTACGTGGACAAACTCGGCTTTGAGACGACGTCCGAACTCGGCAACCAGGCGCTGTTCGTGAGCGCGGGCGGATACCACCACCACATGGCGATGAACACCTGGAACAGCCGGGGCGCGGGGCGGCGGCGGCTGGCGCTCGGGCTCGGCCAGGTGGAGATCCACGTTCCTGGCGCGGACGATCTCGGCGAGCTGACCGACCGGATGCGGCACTACGGGGTCGAGGCGCGCGACGACGGGCGGTCGGTCGAGTTCGAGGATCCGTGGGCCAATGTCGTGCGGGCGGTCGTCGCGGCGTAGCATCCGCGGGTAATGTCGGAGAATTCGCCCGACACGCCGGCGGGAAAGCCGTCCGAACGGAAGAACCCGCCGTCGTCGCGCAAAACTCCGACGGCGGCGGGCAACCCGGTGGCGTCAGTACCCGGTTGGCGTCAGTCGACAGGGGCGGCGTGGAGCCCGTGCGGCGGCTCCTCGTCAGCGGCCAGGTCGGTCACCGGAGACGTGTCGGCGGCGTGACTGCCGTGCAGGATCGCATCCACCGGAACAGCGGCGGCGTGCGAGCCGTGGGTGGCTTCTGCCGGCACGCCCGCCGGCATACCCGCCGGCATTCCCGCCGGCACACCCGCCGGCCGCACGGCGTTCGGGCCCCACGCGGGCGGCTTCGGCTTGGCCCAGAAGGCGACGATGAACGCCCCGAGGAGTGCGACCGCGGAGGGGAGCAGCAGTGCCTCGGACATCGCCTGCGTGAAGCCTGCGTGCAGGAAATCGGGGAGAACGGTTCCCGTGGAGGCCCCGCTCGGGGCGGCTCCGCCGGGCGACTTCGGCAGGTCGACCCCCAGGCGTCCCTGGATGAGCGCGGCAATGGATGCTGAACCCAGCACCGCGCCGACCTGGCGGGTCGTGTTGAAGATGCCGGAGCCGGCGCCGGCCTGGTTCATCGGCAGGTTACGGGTCGCCGTGGTCGAGATGGGTCCCCAGACGCCCGACATCGCAACACCGAGCAGGGCGCTCGGCGCAAGCAGCCACCAGATCGACACATCCGGGGTCAGCGCCTTCGAATACCAGAACAGGGCACCGGCGAAGAGAACGAGCCCGGCTACGGCGAAGTACCGCGGGTTGATCCGGTCGATCAATTTGCCCACGAACGGGGCGAACACCCCCGAGAGGATCGCCATCGGGGCGAGCATCAGGGCGGATTGTGTCGGCGTGAGGCCGCGGACCGTCTGGAAGTAGAACACCAGCGGCAGAGCCAAGCAGGTCACGGCGAAGCCGACGGTCGTGATCGCGCCGTTCGACAGCGAGAAGTTGCGGTCACGGAAGAGTTTCAGCGGCAGCAGCGGCTCCTTCTTGTTGAAGCGCTGCCAGACGACGAAGGCGACCAGCACCACGATGCCGGAGACGATGAGACCCCAGACCGTGATCGGTCCGGTGATGACGCCCCAGTTGTATGTGCCGCCCTCCTGGATGCCGAACACCAGCAGGAACATGCCCACCGCGCTCAGCACCACGCCGACGATATCGAAGCTGTGGCTGTGCGTCGGAAGCTTGGGGACGAGCCGGAAGGCCAGCACGAACGCCACGACACCGACCGGAACGTTGATGAAGAAGATCCACTCCCACCCGAGACCGTCGACGAGCACGCCGCCCAGCAGCGGACCGATCAACGTGGCGACGCCGGCGACGGCACCCCAGAGTCCCATGGCTGCGCCACGGCGATCGGGAGGGAAGATGCGCGTGATGACGGCCATCGTCTGCGGGGTCATCAACGAGGCGCCCAGGCCTTGCACGACGCGGGCCGTGATGAGCATCCCGATGCTGCCGCCGGCGATCCCGCCCGAGAATCCGCACCAGGCCGACGCGAGAGTGAAGATCACGAGGCCAACGAGGTAGAGGTTCTTCGGGCCGAAACGGTCACCGAGACGGCCGGTGATGAGCAACGGCACGGCGTAGGCCAGGAGGTACGCGCTGGTCACCCAGATGACGGCGTTGTAGTCGGTGCCGAGCTTGAGGCCCTTCATGATGGACGGGTTGGCGACCGACACGATGGTCGTATCGATGAGAATCATGAAGAATCCGATGACAAGCGCCCAGAGCGCGGGCCAGGGCTTCAATTCTTTTTCCATGGGAGTCATTTCCTTCAGTGGTGCTTGTCCTCGGCCCAGGACAGTACTCCTGATTCGAGGTCGTCGACGAGGGATTCGAGCCAGCTGACCTGCACTTCGGTCAAAGCCCGGATGTACGGAACGTTGATCCAGTATTTGCGCGGCAGCTTCTTGGCTTCGATGTGGCGGATTCCGACAGCTAGGAGCTCGAGATCGGCTCGCAGCAGGGTTACGCGGTTGCGCAGCAACTGAATGACGCTTTCGACCGGGAGGTTGTGGGCCTCGCCGAGTGCCAACGGGAACTGGGGGAACTCGTTGATCGGGGTCTCGAGGATCTCGGCGATCCTCTCGCTCAGGGCCAGGTTGCCTTGCTCGGTGAGCTCGTAGGTGGTGCGTTCCGGGCGGTTGCCTTCCCGATCGGTGCCTGTCGCCCGAACGTACCCCTGACCGGCGAGCCGGTCGACCGTGTGATAGAGCGAACCGGGCCGCACCTTCACCACACGCTCCTCCGAGCGCTGCACCAGCGTCTGGTACATCTCGTAGGGGTGCATGGGACGCTCGACGAGCAGCGCGAGCGCGGCGACGCCGAGCGGCGTGAGGGGGGTGGCGGGAGGCATGCTGTCCGTTCGCTGGCCGCAGGGATCCTCCGGCGTGATTATTCCTCTTGGAATATACGGCGCGGACTAAACTGCTGTCAAGCGAAAGCAACCACGAAAGTCACCTCTTCTTCGACATCCGGTCGATCGCGGCGAGCGCCACCGCCGACACGATGAACACGCAGTGAATGGTCACCTGCCACATGACGCCCTCGCTTGTGTATCGAGCGCCGTCGATGGACCCGCCGCCGGCCGCGCCGATGTCCGCGACGCCGATGAACGTCTTCAGCAGGTGGATGGATGAGATGCCGACGATCGCCATCGCCAGCTTGACTTTCAGCACGTTGGCGTTGACATGCGACAGCCACTCGGGCTGATCCGGATGCTCGTCCACGTTCATCCGGGAGACGAACGTTTCGTAGCCGCCGATGATGACCATGATGAGCAGGTTCGCGATCATGACCACATCGATCAGGCCGAGCACGGCGAGCATGATCGTCGCCTCGTCGACGTGCGTCGGATCGTGCAACACCTTCGCCCCGAGTTCCCAGAGCTCGGTCATGAAGACGAAGACGTAGATCGCCTGGGCGACGATCAGCCCGAGATAGAGCGGAGCCTGCAGCCAGCGACTGGAGAAGATCAGCGCGCCGATCGCGCGGGGAACGGGCCGCCCGGGCTGGCGGTCGGCCCGGCGGTCGGCCTCGCGGTCGACCGGGCGGTCGGCGTCGCGGTCGGCCTGGCGGTCGGCCTGGCGGTCGACGGATGCGCTGGTCGGGGCGGGGGCAAGCTCGGTCACGGGGATTCCTCGTCTCGTCGGGCGAGAAAAGTGTAGGCAGGGTCACATGTGAGAACTCTCAGAATGCTCCAGGGGCGCCGAGATGCCAGTCTCGACGGGTTTGCCTGACCAAATCCCGTCGAGACTGTCATCTCGACCTCAGAACCTGGGGATGAGCGCGACCCGCGGTGGGGAGGCGGGGGAGGCCGCAGCGCCGAGCGCCTCGTCGACCGACGAGAGCGAGAAGGTGAGGCCGACCTGTTCGGC
>DASYGJ010000284.1:0-3033 GCA_035999915.1 Leifsonia sp. | reverse complement strand
TCGGTGCTCGCCACGGATCTCGACCTCGGGCGACTGTCGGCGACGGCTATGCCGGCGCTGACGGCCATGCGTCACGACGTCGTGCACGACGACATCCCGACTGATGCCTATGACCTCGTTCACGCCCGTCTGCTACTCGTGCATCTTCCCGAGCGAGAAACGGTTCTCGACTCGCTGGTCCGCTCGCTTCGGCCCGGCGGCTGGGTCGTGATCGAGGACTTCGACAACATGTTCCTAGATGTCGGCTCCGCGGCAACGCCGGAGCAGGCCACCGTGCGCAAGGTGGCGCTCGCATTCAAGCGGCTGCTGCAGGGTCGTGGAGCCGATCTTGCCTATGCGCGGCGTCTTCCGGATCTGTTGCGTGCCCGCGGACTGCGGGATGTCGCGGGCGAGGGGCGGATCGTGTTCGGCATCGGTGGGTCGCCGGCGTCGAGACTGGCGGCGGCGAACTACTCCCAGGTTGCCGAGGAGATGATCCGACAGAATCTCTGCACAAGCGGTGAGCTGCGATCCACTCTGGAACTGCTCGCGGACCCCGAGTTCGGTGTCGCAACACACCTGCTGATCTCTGCTTGGGGACGCCGACCTAACCGCGCGAAGCACGTCTGACACATCGCTGGGGCCAATCCTGGCGGAACCCGAAAGCAGGATGACCGCCTTGGGACCTCGTCGTCGAGGCCGCGACCGCGCCGCAGATACGGAACGGCTTACCGGACAAAGCTAGGACGCCGTGTCAGCGGTCATCGGATCTCACGCGAAGGCGGTGTCTAGCCGGGACGATCCTCCACTTCATCCGCCACGCCGCTACGGCTGTTGGTTCGTGGTCGTCTCTGCGAACTCGGCCCTAT
Organism: Leifsonia sp.; assembly: GCA_035999915.1. Classification (GTDB taxonomy): domain Bacteria; phylum Actinomycetota; class Actinomycetes; order Actinomycetales; family Microbacteriaceae; genus Leifsonia. The sequence continues at coordinate 2,185 of DASYGJ010000284.1, read as the reverse complement.
TCCGGTTCCACTCCCACCAGGGAGACCAGCGCATGCGGCAGGCGGGCCGCGCGCTCGAGCAGGTGCTCGAACTCGTCACTGTCGAACCCGGCGGCGGCCTCTTCGTAGAGCCCGAGGAAGTGCATGACCTCGGGATCGGGTTCGTCGGTCTGGCGAAGAACCGCCCACATCGACCAGCCGTACTTCGACATCAGCGCCCAGAGACGGGCACGTGCGACGAGCGCCGGATGGGGCTCACCGAAGTAGTGGCCGGCGAGATCATCGAGTTGTCCAAGAGACAGATTCGACTCTGACCAGAGGTCGCCGAGATCCGAGCATGGATCGTTGGCGCCGGAGTAGTCGTAGTCAATCAGGCGCAGGCCGTCGCCGGTGTCGACGAAGTTCTCGGCCACCAGATCGTTGTGACAGGCCATCAGCGGGATCGGATTCTGGGCGAATACCCGCTCGATCCGTCGCACGTGCTCGCCGTAGCGTAGGTATCCGTCCGGCAGAGTGCAGCCACGCGCAATTGCGCTGGCCTGGTAGTGGCGCTGGCGCGTGAACATGTCGATGCCACCCTGAAAGCTGCACGTGCCGTGCAGCCGCCGCAGCAGCGCGGCGACATCGGCCAACCGGTCCCCTCGTCGAAGGTCCTCGGGCGTCAGGGTCCGTCCGTCCAAGAATCGCATGACCAGCACGTGCTGCTCGGGTACCCACGCGACGAACGGCGCACCGACGCCGGCTCGCGACGCCGCCTCGCAGTTGGCCAACTCGCGCGCGCGGTCGATCTCGAGCTCCTCACTGTCCGGCGCGTCCACACGGACCACAAACCTGCCGGCCGGCGCCGACACCTTGTAGTTGGCGTTCGTCAATCCACCGAGCCGCTCGATGCCATGCGCACCCCTGAGCTCTGGCACCGCCGCGATCGCCGCCGCCAGCTGACTCTCTGCGGTCACCGCGCCACCGCAACCAACGAAAGCGCAAGCTCGTGCGTCATGCGATTCACGACCCGCGCGGCAAGGCCGCTGCGTTCGTCGTAGGCGCGCCCGCGGATCGCAATACAGCGCATGCCGGCGGCGCGCGCCGCGCGCGCACCGTCGGTCGTATCCTCGACGACCACCGTCTCGGAAGGCGAGATCGGGTCATCCTGTTCAACGTTGATCCTCGCCAGTGCCGTGGTGAACGTCTCCGGGTGCGGCTTGCCGAGCTTGACGTCGTCGATCGCCACAATGATCGAAACGTGCTCGGCCACGCCTGCAAGCTCGAGAACGTGCTCGATCTCGGCGCGGAACGCGCCGGACGCGATCGCCACGGGCACACTCGCCGCGACGGTGCGAACGAAGGCGATCGTGTCCGGCGCGACGGGATGGTCCGAGCTGACGGCGGCACGGTAGCGCTCGACCCGGTCCCGAAGGAGGTCATCCAGCGTATCGGCGTCGAGCGTTCGCCCACCGGCGCAGAACAACTCCCCGAACAGGGCTTCGTCGGGAATTCCGGCGTGACGGTGGTACTCGTCAGCTTCGAAGCGAACGCCGTGCTCCGACAGGAGCTCCTCATAGATTCCGATCAGGACCGCCTCGTCTTCAGCGACGGTGCCATTGAAGTCGAGAATCACGGCTCGCGTCACGTCGGCTTCACAACTCGGAAACATACTGCCTGCGACGAGCGCCGGGTTTGCATCGCGAGCGCACCGCCCATCGCCGACTGCGGGCGCGATCAACCTCACCTCACCCAGCGACATCCGGCAGGATCGCGAGCGCACTCAGCGACCTAAGGAAGTCCTGCTGTACTGCGATGGAGCATATTGGAAGGCACCGAATTGACCCCACGGAACGCCGGCTTCTCCGCAAGTCCGTCCGGCGAGCAGTCGTTCCCGTAGCACCGCTCACCGCTCGTCGCTCTCGACCGAGCCGGCGGGCTGCTTGACCCCAATCAGGAACGCTCCACGAACATCCTCTCGGGCGCGCCCGGCCCTGGGTTTGCGAGGAGCGAGACACGGCTCTGCCAGGGGTCGGGACCTGCTTCGGCTTTATGGCGGCACTGGCTCGTGTGGCCCGACCGCTTCTTGGCTCAGGTCCACGGGCGACCTTTCGCAGGGCTGTGTATGTACTCGTGGGCTCTCGTGGCGGCGAGCTCGAGGGCGGCATCGAGCTGCTCGCGTTCGGGCGACCGCATTGCCGATTAGTTCAGGAGCGCCCGGAGCTGG
>DASYGJ010000272.1:0-6874 GCA_035999915.1 Leifsonia sp. | reverse complement strand
TTACTTGGTCTCGGCCTCGGCGACAGCCTCGGTGGCGTCGTCGGTCGCGACCGCTGCCGTCTCTTCAACCGCTGCGGTCTCTTCTGCGGCCTTGGTCTCGACAACCGCTTCGGCGACGGCCTCAGCCTCAGCCTCAGCCTCAGCCACGATCTCGGCGGAGTCCGCCTTGGCCTCGGCGAGATCGGCGTCTGCCGCCTTCTCGGTCTCGGCGCTGGCCTGCAGCTCCTCGCCCGAGGCGCCCAGGAGTTCCTTCTCCCACTCGGCCAGCGGCTCGGCCGGCTCGGCGCCCTCTTCGGGCTTCTGGTGGCGCTGGATGAGGCCCTCGGCCGCGGCGTCGGCGACGATACGGGTCAGCAGACCGACCGAACGGATGGCGTCGTCGTTGCCCGGGATCGGGTACTGAACTTCGTCGGGGTCGCAGTTGGTGTCGAGGATGCCGATGACCGGGATGCCCAGCTTCTTGGCCTCGTCGATCGCGAGGTGCTCCTTCTTGGTGTCGACCACCCAGAGCGCACTCGGGGTCTTCGACAGATTGCGGATGCCGCCGAGCGACTTGTGCAGCTTGTCGAGCTCGCGCTTCTTGATGAGGAGTTCCTTCTTGGTGAAACCACTCGTGGTGCCTTCGAAGTCGAGTTCCTCGAGCTCCTTCATGCGGGCGAGTCGCTTCGACACCGTCTGGAAGTTGGTGAGGAGGCCACCGAGCCAGCGCTGGTTGACGTAAGGCTGGCCGACGCGGGTCGCCTGCTCGGCGATGGCGTTCTGGGCCTGCTTCTTCGTGCCGACGAAGAGGATGGTTCCGCCGTGGGCGACCGTCTCGCGCACGAACTCGTACGTCTTGTCGATGTACGCCAGCGACTGCTGCAGGTCGATGATGTAGCTGCCCGAGCGCTCGGTGAGGATGAAGCGCTTCATCTTCGGGTTCCACCGACGGGTCTGGTGTCCGAAGTGAACGCCGCTGTCGAGCAGCTGGCGCATGGTTACAACGGCCATTTGCCGTTCTCCTTTTCTCGCATCCGGGCCCTCGGCCGAACGGATGCTTTTGCGGTTGTCTGCGACGACCGGACGGCCGCCACTCCTGGTGCCCGGGACGCGCATCCGCTCCCCGAGAGCCCGCAAGAAAACTGAGGGATTCGGAAAAGACCGGTGGATGGCGTTAGCCCGAGTGGGCACGCGTAGTCACTCCGCCAGGCGGAGTGCTTCCAACATGATATCAGGAACGGGGCTTGACCGAGTCCCCCGTCGACCGCACCTGCACACCGCGGGTCTTGCCCGCACTGGCGAACAGAGTCTCGGCATGTTCGAGCGCCATGCCGTTCGTCTCTGGGATCTTGAAGAAGACGAAGAAGAATGAGAGCAGCGCGAATGCCGCGTACATCCCGTAGGTGAACGGAAGTGAGAAGTCGGACATCGGCGGAAAGCTGATGGTGACCAGGAAGTTCGCTATCCACTGGGCTGCGGCCGCAACGCCGAGCGCTTTTCCACGGATCTTCGTCGGGAAGATCTCGCCGAGCAGCACCCAGACCAACGGGCCCCAGGATGCGCCGAAGCAGATGACGAAGAGGTTGGCCGCCACGAGCGCGATCGGCCCCCAAGCGCCCGGCAGGCTGACCGCCCCGTTCTGCTTGACGGCGAACGCAAAGGCGAGCGCCATCACACCCAGCGACACCGCCATGCCGATCGACCCCGTGAGCAGGATCGGCCGCCGCCCGACCCGGTCGACCAGAAGGATGGCAACGACGGTCACCAACACGTTCGTCACCGAGGTGATCACCGTGATGAGCAACGAATTGCTCTCCGTGAAGCCGACCGCCTTCCAGAGCGTCGTCGAGTAGTAGAAGATCACGTTGATCCCTACGAACTGCTGAAAGATCGAAAGGATGATGCCGATCCAGACGATCGGCTTCAAACCGAACCGGTCGCCGCGAAGTGTAGCCCTGAGCCCCTCCTCGTCCTGAGCGATCGAATCCTCGATGTCCTTGATCTGCCGGTCGACATCGCTCGCCGGCACCAGGGTGCGGAAGATGTCCCGGGCCTCGTCGTGCTTGCCCGTCGCCAGCAGGAAGCGCGGCGACTCGGGCAGAGTCAGGGCCAGGATGCCGTATACGAGCGACGGGATCACTCCGACCAGGAACATCCACCGCCACGCTTCGAGGCCGAACCAGAGCTGACTCGACGCGGAACCGGCCGTCCCGGCGAGCAGCGCGTCTGAGAGGAGCGCGACGAAGATGCCGATGGTGATTGCGAGCTGCTGCAGCGACGCCAGACCGCCGCGCGATTGCTTGGGAGCGATCTCGGCGATATAGGCGGGGGCGACGACGGAGGCGATCCCGATGCCGAGTCCGCCGATCACGCGCCAGAATCCCAGCTCCCACGCCGCGAATGCGAGCCCTGCGCCGATCGAACTCACGAAAAACATCACGGCCCCGAGGAGCATCACCTTCAAACGGCCCCAACGATCGGCGAGCCGGCCCGCGATATACGCACCGGCGGCGCATCCCAGCAAGGCGATCGCGACGATGAATCCGGTGATCAGCGCGTTCAGTGCGAACTGCTTGTGGATCGAGTCGACCGCGCCGTTCACGACGGACGAGTCGAATCCGAAGAGGAAACCACCGACCGCGGCGGCAGTCGCCAGCCCGATGACTCTGCGGCGCATGGCGCCTGTGGGCTTGGGGATGTCGGCCCCGCTCGGCTCCGCTCTGGAAGTGTTGCGCCGCTCTTCAGACATGGAGACCCCCTGTATTCGCGTCCGGCTCTGCGCGCACCCACAGTGGCACGGACAACCGGCAGCGCTCACGGTACTCCGCCCCTTCTCCTGGACAAGGGGCGGTTCTACGTTCCTCCACATCCGCGATCGTTAGCCGGTTCTGCACAGATCGGAGCCGAATCGCTGTACACGTGCGGGCGTCCTGCAAGCTCGTAAGGACGGAAGGAGCGTTGGATGAACGGGGTCATCTTGTGGCGGGCGCGAGTAGGGGCGCGGGCAGGGGCGCGGGCACCGGCGCGGGCACCATTACGACGCCGACTGGGGGTCGTGCTCGGGTTGGTGATGTCGGTGGCGTGGAATCTCGGGGCGGTGTCCGACACGCGCGCGTCGAGCCTTGCATCGGTGTCGGCGCCGGTGCCCGTCTCCGTGCCCGTCTCCGTGTCTGTCTCCGTGCCCGTTTCCGTGCCCGTTTCCGTGCCCGTTTCCGTGGCGGCGCAGCCGAGCTCCCGCACGCACGCGAAATGGAAGTGGCCGCTGAGACCGGCTTCCCTGATCGGCCCGTTCTTGGCTCCGCCGACCCCATACGCGGCCGGCCACCGCGGTATCGACCTGGCCGCCGAACCGGGCACCACCGTCACCGCGCCCGCTGACGCCGCCGTGTCCTTCGCGGGCGTCGTCGTCGACCGCGCGGTCCTCACTCTCGACCATGGCGGTGGGATTCTCTCGAGCTACGAACCTTTGACCGCGAGCTCCGAGCTCCCGGTCGGCTCGACAATTCGCGCAGGCGATGTCCTCGGCACGGTGGCGAGCGGCGGACACTGCGACGGAAGGTGCCTCCACGTCGGGGTGCGGATCGACGGCGCATACGTCTCGCCGCTTCTGTTCTTCGACCGGGTGCCCCCGGCGGTGCTTCTTCCGCTGCATCCGGCGGGCGTGCATCCGGCAGGCGCGCATCCGGCGGGCGCGTATCCGGCAGGCGCGACTGCCGGCTCAGGCGCGTGGATGCGCGATCCGGTAGCTCTCCTTGAGTCGTTCCGTCGAAACGTGGGTGTAGATCTGAGTCGTGCCGAGGCTCGCGTGTCCCAGCAATTCCTGCACCGCTCGCAGGTCGGCGCCCCCGTCGAGCAGGTGCGTTGCCGCGGTGTGCCGGAGGGCGTGGGGGCCGGCCGGACCACCGCCGGGGATGTCCGCGAGAAGTCCGGCGACCAGTTCGTACACGGCCCTCGTACCCAGTCGGCCTCCGCGTACGCCCAGAAAGAGCGCCGGCCCTGAGCGGGCGCCGGCGAGTATGCTGCGCGACCGTCGCTGGTAGTCGACGAGAGCATCCCGAGCTGGAACGCCGAAAGGCACGACGCGTTCTTTGGCGCCCTTACCGAGGACTCGGACGGTGAGCCGCTCGAGATCGAGATCGTCGACGTCCAACCCCGTAAGTTCGGATACTCGGATGCCTGAGGCGTACAGCAACTCGACGACGGCCAGGTCGCGGAGCGCGTTGGGCTCTCCCTCGCTCGCGCGTTCTGCGAGGCCGTCGAGCATCCCACTCATCTGGTCTCGGTTGATAACGCGCGGTAGCGTCTTGTCGGCTTTCGGCGAGCGGAGCCGGGCCGCCGGATCTGTGGCAGCGCCTTCCGCACGCGCGACCCACGCCGTGAACCCGCGTGCCGAAGCCGATCGCCGCGCGAGCGTCGCCTTCGAGCGTCCTTCCTGCGAAGCGGCCCACAACCAGTCCCGGAGAACATCTAGCGTGATGTCGGAGGTGGCTGCCACCCCTCGCTTCCCCGCAAACGTTGCAAAGGAGGTCAGGTCGGACCGGTACGCCCGCACGGTCTGCGCCGAGTAGCCGCGCTCCAGTGCGAGGTGCACCGAGTAACCCTCGATCGCGCGTTGCAACTCCACGACTCCAGCCTCCCCCGGCCTCCGCGCGTTCGGGTGCAGCGACGCACCGTTTGCGACGGCTCTTGCGAGGCCCGCCGACCCTCCTGACGTCGCCCCCTGCTCACCCACCCGCTCCGGCGACGTCCCGCCCCAGCTCCGGCGACATCACGCACCCGCTCGGGCGACGTCAGGCACCCACTCCGGCCACGCGGACCCAGCCGGTCTCGCGCTCCACCACGCGCGCGTCGAGTTCGAGGACGCCGAGGGTGGAGATGACGTCGCGTTCGGACATGCCCGCTCGCGCAGCGATCTCTCGAGGCGCTCGCGGCGTGCGGTTGTTCAGCACATCGAGCACACGCACGAATTCCGCGCGGTCCGAACGCGAGGTCCCCGAATCGTACGCCCCTGCATCCTCGCCGTCGGGGACGAGCTGCGGATCCACGATGCCGGTCAACTCGGCCATCTCGGCGGCGTTCGTGACGCAGACGGCGCCATACTCCTGCAGAAGCCGGTGGCAGCCCGCCGAGGCCGGGGAGGTCACCGGGCCGGGAACGGCGCCGAGCGGCCGACCGATCGCCGCAGCGTGCCCTGCCGTGTTCAGCGACCCGGACCGACGCCCGGCCTCCACAACGACTGTCGCTCGGCTCGCTGCGGCGATCAAGCGATTGCGTTGCAGAAACCGCCATTTGGTCGGCGAGGACCCACAGGGAAGCTCACCGACAAGCACGCCACGCTCCGCAATCCGCGTGAGGAGGTCGGTATGCCCTGCCGGGTAGAGCCGATCGACACCTCCGGCGAGGAAGGCGATCGTCGTCTGATCGCTGGCCAGGGTCGCTCGATGTGCGGCGCCATCGATCCCATAGGCGCCGCCGGAGACGACGGCGAAGCCGCGGTCGGCGAGGCCGGCCGCCGCCTCCATGACAACGTGTTCGCCGTATCCGGTGGCGGCACGTGCTCCGACGAGCGCGATCGAGCGATCGCAGGCTTTCAGCCCCGCGACAGCGCCGCGCACCCAGAGTGCGAGTGGGGCTCCGTCGCCGAGGTCGCCCAATCCGGTCGGCCAGCAACCATCCACCGGTGTCACCAACGTCGCGTCGAGCCGACCCGCCATTTCAAGTGCGTGGACCACCGTTCGCAGCGACAGCCGCGGTCGCCAGCGCTCCAACGCCTCATCGAGGCGGCTATGAGTCCGGCTCGCCGATGCTCGTTCTGCCGGAGCGCCGATGCCCCGCTGAGTGCCGGTGTCACGGCGCACGCGTCCGCGGCCGGCGAGAAGATCAGCAGCGGCGGCATCGTGTTCGGCCACGGAGTCGCGTATCCGCGCGCTCGGCCAGCGTTCCACAATCGCTTGCAGGGCGGCCGCAGCACCCAGCGCCGCGACCAGCACCACCGCATCCGTGTCCCCTGGTTCGACCAGTGTGGAGAAGGCCGCGTAAGCGAAGCGCGATTCGACGGCAGCACGATCCGACAGGTCGATGCCGAGGTCGGCCGGCGTCACAGGAGCAAGCCGGGCCGAAAGCTCGCCCGGAGTCAGTGGGACGAAACCGCTCATGAGATTCCCCTCCGCAGGTAGAGGGCAGAGCCCAGATGGGTGGCCGTCGGTACCGACGCATTGTCGAGGTCCGCGATCGTCCAGGCGAGCCGGAGGGTGCGGTCGTACCCCCGCATACTCAACCCTCCGCGCTCGAGGGCACGGTCGAGGCTTGCGGTGACCGCTGGGGGAAGCCGATGGGTGCGATCCCGAAGCCAGCTTCCCGGAACGTCGGCATTCCGCGTCCACGGTGTGCCGCCCAGTCGCTCCGCGGCGACCGAGCGTGCCTCGCAGACCTTGGCCCGCAGCGCCAGACTGCTTCGAGCCATCGTGCCGCCGCCTTCATCACCCTCACGGCAGCCACCGCCGGCGGCAGCGTTCCCGCCCGGTCCAGCGGGCTCGGTAGCGCCCCGCAAGGCGGCGAGCCCCAGCCGGCGCACGGTGAGACGGATGTCGACGCGGTCGAGCAGAGGACCGGAAAGCTTAGCGAGATAGCGCCGCCGCACGATCGGTGTGCAACTGCACTCCGCGTCGGACGAGCCATATAGTCCGCACGGACAAGGGTTCGACGCGAGCACGAGCTGGAAGCGAGCCGGGAACGTTGCCGTTCCGACCATCCGGTGGATCGTGATCGACCCGGACTCCAGCGGCTGCCGCAGCGCATCGAGAACGCCGGCCCGGAACTCAGCGGCTTCGTCGAGGAAGAGCACGCCGTGCGACGCGCGCACGATCGCGCCAGGAACGATCCGAGTCGATCCCCC
>DASYGJ010000249.1:0-4390 GCA_035999915.1 Leifsonia sp. | reverse complement strand
CTACCGCAGCTACCTGCCGTTCGGTCGGGAGTACCTCGAATCGGCCGCAGCCGACGCTGCAGCCCGTCGGCCCGACCTGGCCGAGCAGCTGACGGCTGTTCACGAGAAGCTGGCCGATCCAGCGCATCCGGCGGCCCAGCGATTTCAGCAGACCTCCGGAATGATCATGGCCAAAGGTGTCGAGGACAACGCCTTCTACCGGTTCACGCGGCTCACCAGTCTCACCGAGGTGGGCGCCGATCCCGCCGAGTTCGCGGTGACGGCCGAGCGTCTTCACGAAGTGCAAGCCGACCGGATGCGACGGCTTCCTCAGAGTATGACGACTCTGACCACCCATGACACCAAACGAAGCGAGGACACACGTGCGCGCATCACTGCGCTCTCCGAGATCCCCCAACGCTGGTCGGCCTTCCTCACCGAGATGCGGGAGACCATCCGGGTCGGCGACGGCTCCCTGGAGAATCTCGTGTGGCAAGCGGTCGTCGGCGCGTGGCCTGCCTCCCGTGAGCGTCTCGGAGAGTATGTGCTCAAGGCGGCGCGCGAGGCCGGCGCCTCCACCGCCTGGACAGACGGCGACGAGGATTTCGAGCGCCGGCTCCTCGGCCTGATCGACGCGGTGTTCGACGACGCCGACGTGGGCGCGAACGTTGATGCGATGGTCGCCGACGTGCAGGCGGCCGGGTGGTCCAACGGCCTGGGCCTCAAGCTCCTCCAACTCCTCTCCCCCGGCACACCCGACGTCTACCAGGGCACCGAGTTGTGGGATCGTTCGCTCGTCGATCCCGACAACCGCCGCCCGGTGGACTTCGCCGCGGCGGAGGCAGTCCTCCAACGGATCGACGAGGGTCTGCTGCCCGAGGTGGATTCGTCCGGTGCGGCCAAGGTGCTCGTCACCTCTCGCGCACTGCGCGTGCGCCGCGACCGTCCCGGACTCTTCACGACGTACGAACCCGTCACCGCCGAAGGCGAACAGGCCGATCACCTCGTCGGGTTCTCCCGGGGCGGGGTGCTCGCTCTGGCCACACGCCTCCCGCTCGGGCTCGCCGCGGCCAGCGGCTGGGGAGAGACCACGATCGACCTCGGCGAGCGCCGGATGCGCGACGACCTCACCGGACGCGAGGTGGCCGGCCGCATCCGCATCGCCGACCTGTTCGAAGCCCTCCCGGTGGCGCTGTTGGTGACGCCGTGAACCGCCGGTTTCCCGTTTGGGCGCCGCACGCGAACGGCGTGAGTCTGTTCTTCTCCGTGGAGGAGACAGAGGGCACCCGACCGTTGCAGCGCATGGACGGCGGTTGGTGGGCTCTCCCCACCGCGCTCGAGGCGACCGGCCCCGTGGACTACGGCTACATCGTCGACGGGTCTGGACCGCATCCCGACCCGCGGTCGCTGCGCCAACCCCACGGAGTGCACCAGCTCAGCCGCGAATTCGACCCGTCCGCGTTCAGCTGGAGCGATCAGGAGTGGCGCGGGCGAGACCTCACGGGAGGCGTGATCTACGAGTTGCATCTCGGCACGTTCACTCCCGAGGGCACCCTCGACGCCGCCGCCGGGCGCCTCGACCATCTGGTCGATCTTGGCGTGGATGCGGTGGAACTGCTACCCGTCAACGCCTTCAACGGCGAGCACGGCTGGGGCTACGACGGCGTGCTGTGGTACGCGGTGCACGAGCCGTACGGCGGCCCGACCGCCTACCAGCGCTTCGTCGACGCCTGCCATGCGCGCGGCATCGCGGTGATCCAGGATGTCGTCTACAACCATCTCGGGCCGAGTGGCAACTACCTGCCGCTGTATGGGCCGTACCTGAGTTCGGCTGCGGGCCCCTGGGGAGACTCGCCGAATCTCGACGGGCCGCTCTCCGATGAGGTTCGCCGGTACATCCTCGACAACACGCTGTACTGGTTGCGCGACATGCACGCAGACGGCCTGCGCCTGGATGCGGTGCATGCGCTGTATGACAGCCGTGCCCTGCCGATCCTGGAAGAGCTGACCTCCCGGGTCGACACGCTGAGCCGCGCGCTCGGCCGCCCGTTCACCGTCATCGCGGAGAGCGACCTCAACGACCCGAAGCACCTCCGGCCGCGTGCCGAGCACGGCTACGGGCTGGATGCGCAATGGAGCGACGACGTACATCACGCACTCCACGCGAACGTGACCGGCGAGGTCTCCGGCTACTACGCCGACTTCGAAGGTCTCGCCTCCCTGGTCAAAGTCTTCGAGCGCGGCTGGTTCCACGACGGCACCTGGTCCAGCTTCCGCGAGCGGCGCCACGGGCGTCCGCTCGATGCGGGCACCCCGTTCCGGCGACTGGTGGCGTTCGCGCAAGACCATGACCAGGTGGGCAATCGAGCGGCGGGCGACCGGATGTCCGCACAGGTGGGCGAGGGTTCGCTCGCCGCGGCCGCCACGATCGTGCTCCTCGGGCCCTTCACCCCGATGCTGTTCATGGGCGAGGAGTGGGGAGCGACGACGCCCTGGCAGTTCTTCAGCTCGCACCCGGAGAAGGACCTGGGCGAGGCGACGGCGCGCGGCCGGATTGCGGAGTTCGCGCGGATGGGCTGGGACCCGGATACGGTTCCCGACCCTCAAGATCCGGCAACGTTCGAGCGCTCCCACCTCGACTGGTTCGAGCCGGAACGGCCGGCCAATGCGCGTATCCTCGCGTTCTACAAGAGCCTGATCGCGCTGCGCCGGGCAATCCCTGCGGACGCCCCGGCAGAGTCAGTGACAGCAGACGCGGAGGAGGGCGTGTTCGCGTTCACCCGGAGCGGGTTCCGGGTCGAGGTCGCGCTCCGGGAGGGCCTCACCGACGTGACGGCCGGAGGTGAGCTGGTCCTGTCGTTCAGCCCGGCAGCGGCGGTTCGGTGACGGTGACCGGTGCATCGACCGTGGTCGTCACGCTCCCGCTCTCGAGATGCACCACGAACTCCGGATCAGCGCCGAGGTGCGAGAACGCGTCGGCCGGGAAGGCAACGGTGAGCACCCTCTCTGTGATGTGCTCGGTGCCCACGCTCGCCACGGTGCGCTCTTCGGAATCCTCTGCGACAAAGAGCTCAGAGAGGTCGGGATGGTGAAGGGTCACTCCCACGAGCTTCGACGAGCCCTCCCTCGCCGAGGCTTCGACCGTGAGGGTGGTTCCCACGGCCGACCGGGGAATCTCGCTCGCAAGATGGAAGTGCACCCACACGTTGTCGATCCGGTGCACGACCTCCACGCTGTCGATGCGGACGACCTCGTCAGCCATGATGCCTTCCCCTCTCGGATGCTCCAGCTCTCGGATGCTCCAGCCGTAACGGACTCTTGGCCTCCTGTCAACGACTAGAGGCCTCTGCGTCATCTTCCTACTCTGGGAAGCTGATCAAATGAATCGAGGGAACCAAGAGTGAGCGCTGCGCTGCAGAGCGAATCGAGGTCGTCCGCTCCGCATCCACTCGGGGTCACCCTCGTGGATGGGGGCGCGAACGTCGCCGTCTACACCGAGCGTGCCGACAGGGTGTTCGTCTGCGTGTTCGCCGAGGACGGCACTGAGACGCGCACCGAACTGACCACCCGCACCGGCCACGTGTTCCACGGGCTCGTCGAAGGCATGACCCCCGGAACGCGGTATGGTCTGCGCGTGGACGGCCCGTGGGACCCCGCGGCGGGTCTGCGCTTCAACGTGGCCAAAGTGCTGCTCGACCCTCACGCCACCGCCATCACCGGGTCTTACGACTGGGGCCAGGCCGTCTTCGGCCATGACCTGAACCACCCGGATGCGCGGGACGACACCGATGGCGCCGGCCACGTCATGCTCGGCGTCGTCACCGACCGCGAATCGTTCGACTGGAGCGGTGACCGTGCGCCACGTATCCCGCTCTCCGAGACCGTGATCTACGAGACGCATGTCAAGGGTTTCACCAAGCTCATGCCGGGTATTCCGGAGAAGCTGCGCGGCACGTATGCGGGGCTCGCGCATCCGGCCGCCATCGACCATCTGAAGACGCTCGGCATCACGGCGGTCGAGCTCATGCCGGTACACCAGTTCGTGCAGGACTCCCACCTGCAAGAGAAAGGTCTGCGCAACTACTGGGGCTACAACACCCTCGGCTTCTTCGCTCCCCACAATGAGTACTCGTCGTCGGGGGATGCCGGCACGCAGGTCGACGAGTTCAAAGGGCTCGTCAAAGCGTTGCACGAAGCCGGCATCGAGATCATCCTCGACGTGGTCTACAACCACACGGCCGAAGGCAACGACCTCGGCCCGACTCTCAGTCTCAAAGGCATCGACAACGAGTCCTATTACCGTCTCGTCGACGACGACCTGGCGCACTACTTCGACACGACGGGAACCGGCAACAGCATCAACGTGAGCCACCCGGCCGCGCTCGGACTCATCATGGACTCGCTCCGCTAT
>DASYGJ010000242.1:0-12956 GCA_035999915.1 Leifsonia sp. | reverse complement strand
GCGGGGGAGTCGGTGGCGAGGTGCTGGGGTTCGGAGGTGTCGGCGGAGACGACCTCGAGCTCGCCGGCCTCGATGCGGCGCTTCGCCTCGAACAGCGCGGTGGCGATGTTCAGGGAGACCGAGTTGGCGAGTACGGCGTGGAAGATCGTGTCGGTGTCATCCTGGGAGCGGCGGGACACGGTCCACTCGCCGCGCTCACCGATCAGCTCGGCGATCTTCTCGTGCACCACTTCGAGGATCTGCGCCTCGCTCAACTGCGGGACCGGAGCCGCCGCAACCGCGGCGACGTGCCGCCTACGACCAAACATCGCGCATCCCTTCAGGTCGTTCACACTTCGTGCTACCAGTGTCCTCGACGTTTGGCGCGCGTAAGGGGGGACACGCCGCGTGATCAGCGCGATTTCTCGGCGATTTCTGCTTCTTTCGACTCCTGGAGGACGCTGCCGACGGCGATCGCGAGCGCGATACCGGCGTTGACCCACATCAGCACGACACGCCAGTCGCGGGATCCGCTCCGCGAAGCCCGGATGGTGGACCACAGGCCGACCGCCGCGCTGATCACGGCGCCGTTGAAGATGAACTTGCGCATCCGCATCCTTTCGATTCGGCTCCCACCCTACGCCGCGGGCTAAAGTCGGACCAGCGACTCGAGAGGACCTGGATGCGAACTGCCGTCACCGGCGCCGTGCTGCTCGTGCTCGGAGTCGTAGCGGTGGTGACCCGGCTGCTTCCGCTCGCCGACGTGACTGTGCTGTGGAACAGGGTCTGGCCGATTCTCCTGTTCGTGGTCGCCGTGACCGTCGTCACCGAGCTGGCGGCCGAAGCTGGGCTGTTCACCGCCTTGGCGCAGCAGACGGCGCGTTGGGGCCGCGGTCGCGCCTGGGTCCTCTGGCTCCTCGTCGTGCTGGTCGCCGCGCTGAGCACGATCTTTCTCTCGCTCGACACGACCGCGGTGCTGCTCACCCCGGTGGTGATCGTCCTGGCGCGGCACGTCGGTCTGAGCCCGCTCCCCTTCGCCCTGACGACCGTCTGGCTGGCGAACACGGCGTCTCTGCTGCTGCCGGTGTCCAACCTGACCAACTTGCTCGCGCAGCACGCGATGGGCGATCCGACGCCGCTGGAGTTCGCCGCGCTGACAGCTGCTCCCGCCGCGGTCTCCATCGTCGTGCCCGCGATCGCGGTGTTCCTCGTGTTCCGCACGTCACTCCTGCAGCGCTACACGCCGGAGACGCGCGATCCGATCGAGGACGGCGTGCTGTTCTGGGGCTGCGCCGTAGTGGTGATCGCCCTGCTCCCGGCGCTCGTCTCCGGCCTGCCGGTGTGGATTTCCGCGAGCGCGGCCGCCATCGTGCTTGTGGTTCTGTTCGCCGTGAGGCGACCTTCGGTGCTGCGGTTCGGGATGCTCCCGTGGCAGTTGGTCGTGCTCGCGTCGGGGCTCTTCCTGTTCATCGAAGCCTTGCATTCCATCGGTCTGAGCACCTTGCTCGCTTCGATCTCGGGGTCGGGCGAGTCGCCGCTCGCGCTTCTGCGGCTCGCGGCAACCGGAATGGTCGGGGCGAACGCGATCGACAACCTGCCGGCGTACCTCGCCCTCGAGCCGGTCGCGGGTTCGCCGGTGCGTTTGGTGGCGTTGCTGATCGGTGTCAACGTTGGCGCGCTCATCACGCCTTGGGCATCGCTTGCGACGCTGCTCTGGCACCACCGGCTCGGCGCACTCGACGTGGAGATTTCGTGGCGGAGGTACATGATGCTCGGCGTGATCGTTGCGCCAGTGACCGTCGGCCTTGCCACCGTCGCCCTCGCCCTGACGCTGTAACGCCCGCACGCTGCACGCCGGACGTCCGCACGTTGCACGCCGGACGCCCGCACGCCCAGACGCCCACCCCTTCGAGCGGCGGCAGATCGACCCTCCGGGCGCGCTGGAAGGTCGATTTGCCGCCACTCGAGGCCGGGAGCAGCTGCGAGTCCTCCGCTACTCGGCCGGGAGCAGCTGCGAGATCCGCACCACCCGCTTGCGGGCGACCGCGAGCAGTGCGAGCACGAATCCGAACCCCGCCCACAGGAGGAGACCGCCCAGCCCGCGCCAGACCCCATCCGTCGACTCGACAACGCCGCGGAAGGCCGTGATCGCCGCCGAGGTCGGCAACCACTGCATCGAAGCGTCGAAGAACCCGGGAACGGTCGAGATGATGCCGGAGGCCAGCGTGATCACGACGACGAGCATCGACACGAACCGTCCGATTCCGCCCAGCAGCGCGACGAGGCCGTGATTGACGGCTGCGAAGGCCACCCCGGCGGCCATCGCCACGCCGGCGAACCCGAACCAGTGACCCGCGTCGAGCGAGAGGCCGAACTGCATGATCCCGGTTACGAGCACGCCCTGAATGGCGCCGATGGCGGCAGCGGGAACGAAACCGTCGAGTGCGATGCGACCGGATGCGCGGGTCGTCAGGATCGCTCGCCGCGACACCGCCTGCAGCACCAGGAAGGTGGCGAGCGCGCCGAGCCAGAGGGCGACAGCGGCGAACAACGGGATGCTGTTCTGTCCGAATCCGTTGGCCTGGGCGCTCGTGGCTTTCTGCGTGACCGGCTCGGCGGCGACCGAGGCCAGGTTCGTGCGATCGCCGGTGGAGTAGTTCGGCAGCTTCTGCGCGGCGGTCTTCAGCCCTGATGCGAGGCTGGCGGCTCCAGCGGCGGTCTGGTCCGCCCCCGAGGCGAGCGGCGCGATCCCGGCGCTCAGTTGCGAGACGCCGCCCGCGAGATTCGCGGCGCCAGACGCGGACTGCGCCGCTCCACCCGCGAGCTGAGCGGCTCCGGTCGCGCTCTGGGACAGGCCGGAAGCGAGCTGGGAGGCGCCGGACGCGCTCTGCGCGATCCCACCGGTGAGCGCCGGCATGTTCTGCGCGAGCGCAGAGGCTCCGGCGGCGAGGCCCGGCGTGCCGGCGACCCCGTTGACGGCAGCCGCCTGCTTGGCGAGGTCAGCGCAGAAGGTTGCGTTGCCACCGGCGCTCGAGCAGTCGGAGGAGAGTTTGGACAGGCCGCTGCCCACACTGTCGAGGGTGGTCGCGAGCCCGCTGGTCTGTGCCGGCAGTTCACTGGTCGCGGAGTGCAGCTTGTTCAGTCCGCCCGCGAGCCCGGAGAGATTCGTGGACAGCGTCGAAACGCCGGCCGACAGGCTTGATGCCCCGCTCGAGAGCTGAGACAGGCCCGACGACAGACCGGAGGCACCTGTCGAGAGCTGGCTCGCCGCGTCCGACAGCTGGTGCGTTCCGCTCGCAAGTTGTGAGACACCCCCGGCCAGGCCGGACGCACCCGAGGCGGCCTGCGAGATCTGGTCGTGCAGCGTGTTGAACCCGACGTACACGTTCTGCAGGTAGGTCGAGGTGAGCTGCTTGTTCAGCACCCCGGTGGCAGTGCTGGTGACGGCCTGGCTGATCGCCGGGTCGACCAGTTTCGACTGCGCGCTGGTCTGCACGTCGATGGTCGCCTGCGTGGCGTCGGCTGCCGCTCCCGCCGGCGACGTCGCGGCCTTGGAGAAGCTCTTCGGGATGGTGACGACGGCCACGTATGACCCGTCAGCCAGTCCGCTCGCCGCGTCCTTCTTGTCGGTGAGCACCCAGTTGAAGTTATCTTGCTTGCCGTTCAGCAGTCCTGCGGAGAGCTGCCGGCCGAGCGGAACTGTCTGGCCGTTCAGGGTGACAGGCTGGTCGAGGTTGACGACGGCGGCCTTCACGTCGTTGAGCCGCTCCGTCGGGTTCCAGAGCGCCCAGACGAGCAGCCCGCCGATCACGAGCGGCACCAGCAGGATGCCCGCCACGGTGAGCCAGGTGACGCGACGGTCGGAGCGCATCCGCTCAAGGGAGAACAGCGACAGGGGGCGGCGCAGGGAAGAGACTGGGGTGGACATCAGACGGTTGCCTTCTCGGTCGAACGGTGAGCGTGAACGGGGGGAGCGGCCGGCGCGGGACCGCTCAGGTGCACCGCGATCGGAACGGCGTCCTTCGGCAGAAGGTCGTCGAGGCCGTCCGGTTCGACGCAGCTGACCACGAGGGCGAAAGGCCGGTCGTCGATCCTGGCTCGGCTGAGCGCGTCCGCCAGCTCGTATCGGATGCGGCGGCGCTCGACCGGGTCGGTCACGGCGTCGACCGAGTCGAGCGCGAGCACTTGCGGCGAACCGTTGAGCGCTCGCCGCACATCCTCGATCGGGGTCTCGGTGACCGCCAGACGCACCACCGCGGTTCGCGACCGCACGGCCGCGCTGCGGATCGGAAGAACGAATCCGGCGACCTTGAGGATGCCCGTGTCGGGCTTGGTGCGTCCTGTCACCGCCATCAGCAGCGCCGACGTGGCCATGCGGTCGCCGCCGTGCACGACGAGTACGTCCCCGCTTCCGAGCCGGAAAGACACGTCGCCGAAAACCCGTCGCTTCTTCGCGGTGATCCCGAGACGCTCGGCCGCCGCGACGAAACGGGATTCCGGTTCCGGCCACTCGGCGAGGTCCAGTTCACGCTGCAGGCCGTCGCCCTCCACATCGAAGGAGGGCAGAATGCGGTCGAGCCAGCGCGGCATCCACCACGCCTTCTCTCCGAGCAGTGTGAGCACGGCCGGTACGAGGGTCATGCGCACGAGGAACGCGTCGACGAAGACTCCGACCGCGAGGCCGAGGGCGATCGGTTTGATCGAGGCGTCGCCTTCGGGAACGAAGGCCGCGAACACCGAGATCATGATCACGGCGGCGGCTGTCACCACCTTGGCCGAACCGACGAATCCGCTCTCGATGGCACGGCGCGCGTTCCCTCCGTGCACGTAGTCCTCACGGATGCGGCTGACCAGAAACACCTCGTAGTCCATCGCCAACCCGAACAGCACGCCCATCAGGATGATCGGCATGAAGCTGATCACGGGACCTTCCTTGGCGACATTGAGTGCGCCCCCGAGCCAGCCCCACTCGAACACCACGGTGACGGCTCCGAAGGCGGCGCCGACCGACAGCAGGTAGCCGAGAGCGGCTTTGATCGGCACGGCGATCGAGCGGAAGACCATTGTGAGCAGCACCAGCGACAGTCCGACGACGAGGATGCCGAAAGGCAACAGGGCACCGCCGAGCCGGTTGGACACGTCGATCTGGGCCGCTGTGGTGCCGGTGACCTTGAGATCGACCCCGTATGCCTTGAGGAAGTGCTGGTGCTTGCCGCGGATCTCAGCCACCAGCTGGGCGGTCTTCTCGGAGTTGGGGCCGGTGGTCGGGATGACCTGGACGATGCCTGTGTCCGCCGTCTGGTTCGGCGTGGCCAGCGGAACGGCCGCGACCCCGGGCAGGTCGGCGAGCTCGGCGCCGATCTTCTTCATCAGACCGACCGGATCTTTGCTCTGGATGATCGAGCCTGTCACGATCAGCGGCCCGTTGTATCCGGGGCCGAAGTGTTCGGAGACGAGGTCGTACGTGACGCGCGCCGGATCGCCTGCGGCATGCGAGCCCGCGTCGGGCAGGGCGAGACGCAGCTGAGCGGCTGGGATCGCGGCGATGCCGAGCACTGCGATGACCCCGACGATGGTCACGATGGGGAATCGCGTGACGGCGCGCACCCAGCCGCGGAAGAAACCTGGTGGTACCTCCGCCTTGGCGGCATGGGCCAGCGTGGGCGCGGAGGCGGAGGCGGAGGCGGAGGCGGAGGCGGGTGCGGAGGCCGAGGCGGAGGCCGCTGCCGCGCGGCGTCGCGGTGTGATGCGTGCCCCGGCGAAACCCAGCAGCGCGGGGGTGAGGGTCAGTGAGATGAGCACCGCGATCGCGACGGCGGCCGAGGCGGCGATCCCCATCGTGGTGAGGAACGGGATGTTCGCGACCGAGAGACCGACCAGCGCGATGATCACGGTGATACCTGCGAACAGCACCGCAGATCCCGCCGTGGCCACTGATCTGGCTGTCGACTCTTCGGGATCGACCCCCGATTTCAGCTGACTCTGATGCCTCGAGATGATGAAGAGCGAGTAATCGATGCCGACCGCCAGTCCGAGCATGAGGGCGAGCAGGGGAGTGGTCGACGAGATGGGGCCGAACAGTGTCGCGATGAAGATCAGGGTCATCGACAGTCCGACGCCGAGCAACGCGGTCAGCAGGGGCATCCCTGCCGCGAGGAACGACCCGAAGGTGAGCACGAGCACGACCAGCGCGACTCCCACACCGAGCAGTTCAGTCACGCTGAGGGACGGCAGGCTCTGGGAGAACAGCGCGCCGCCGACAGCCACCTGCGCACCGTCCGGCAGGCGCTTGCCGAGAGCGGTACCCGCGTCCTTCAGCGCGGTCTTCGTCTCGGCGGGTACCGTGGTCTGCTGGCCCTTGAGCTGCACTGTCACGATGGCCGCGGATCCGTCGGCAGAGATCCCGCCCTTCACGGTTTCTGCGTATGGCGAACTGACGCCCGAGACGCCGTCGAGCTTCGTGAGGTCGGCGACCGTCTGCTTGACGGGTAGCTCGATGCTCGGCTCGGTGACGCTCTCGCCTTTCGGCGCCACGATCACGAGCTGCGCCGAGGTGCCGCTGACCTGCGGAAAGGTGCGGCTGAGCGTGTCGAGGGCGTCCTGCGACTCGGTGCCCGGGATGCTGAAGGTATTATCGGTGCCCTGGTTGAAGAGCACGGCGCCCGTGCCCAGGACGACGAGGAGGACGATCCACAGGGAGACGACCAGCTTGCGGGCGCGGAAAGCCCAACGGCCGATCGAATACAGAAGCGAGGACACGCGTTCTCCTACCTATCGGTGACACAACGGCATCAGGGAAAAGGGATTCGATACATTGCTGTATCCGATACTCGAATGTATCGAATACACTCGTGTATGCGAAACAAACCCAGGAAGGTTTCAGCTTGGACACGTCAGCGCTCGTCAATCCCGAACTCGGCGCAGATGCGCCGGGCGAGTCGGCTCGGCGCCAGAAGACCCGCCTCCGTTTGCTCGACGCCGCATACGAGGTGTTCGCGGAGCACGGAGTGCACGCAGCAAGCGTCGAGATGATCACCGAGGCCGCCGGATTCACGCGTGGCGCGTTCTACTCAAACTTCTCAACGAAAGAAGAGCTCTTCTTCGCCCTGATGGAGCGCGAGAAGGCGATGCGGATCGAGCAACTCGTGGCGGGCGTCGAGCAGTTCCTCACTCCGCTCGTCGCCAGTGGCACGGGCCTCGGGGACGACGAGGTCGTGGACATCCTCACCAAGATCCTCGAACTGCAGTCGGACGACCGCCGGTGGTGCCTGGTGCAGGCGGAGTTCCAGCTGCTCGCCCTCCGCGACCCGGCCATCGCCGGCGACTTTCTGGAGTATCAGGACGGCTTCGTCCGCGACCTCACCGCGATCGTCAGCGAGGCACTGCGGTCGGCCTCCCGGCGGTTCACCATCGACCCTGAAGAGGCGGTGCGGGTGATCGTCGAGTTCTGCGCGAATGGCGAAGCGCGAGCCCTGCTCACGGGCGACGAACGTAAATTCGCCGAACGCCTCTCCGCCAGCCTGCCGGCGATCGTGCTCGCCCTGATCGAGCGGATCTGACCCGCTGCACCGTAACGATCGCTCGGGCAACGGCCAGCGCTCCTCAAGCCCGCGTCAAGCATCCCGCGCTAAAGTAGTGCGGATGCGACGCAGAACACTCGTGATCCCGATCGTCGCCATCGCCGCCGTCGTTGCGCTCGCCGGAATCGGCGCCATCGCGCTGACGGCCAACACCGACGCGCCCGCGCCGCCCGTCGCAACGGTGACATCCACGCCGACGCCTACTCCGACCGTCGATCCGTTCCCTCGCTGGCCGCTCACCGCGGAGACGCGCTATGTGGCTCTCGGCGACAGTTTTGCAGCCGGCATGGGTGCCGGGGGCGAGAAGGGCAGCTGCCTGACGAGCGACAAGGCGTACCCGGACCTGTTCACCTCCGCCTCGGGAATCAACCTCGTCGCCAACGCGGCCTGCAGCGGCGCGACCACCTCCGATCTGCTGAAGCAGCAGCTGCTACCGCTCGACGACAACACCGACCTGGTCACGATCAGCGTCGGCGCCAACGACTTGGGTGTCGCGGCGGTCGCCGCGGACTGCGCCGCCGGCAAGGCCATCCCGTGCCGCAACGAGCTCTCGTCCGCGATCTCGCTGCTGAACCTGCTCCCCGAGCGCCTCGACCAGGTCTACACGGCGGTCGCCAAATCGGCGCCCAATGCTCGCATCGTCGTGACCGGATACGCGAATCTCTACGATGTCAGCGATCCGTCCGCCAAGAACTTCACGATCGGCGCCGCGATCAACGCCGCCACGATCGGCCTCAATGAGGTCATCAAAGAAGCGGTCGACAAACAGCGCAAGAGCAGGGTGCCGATCACCTATCTGGAGGTCGAATTCGGCGGCCACGGCATCGGCACCGCGAAGCCGTGGGTCAACACGAAGGGTTACTTCGCCTTCCATCCGACGGCGACCGGTTACCAGGAGTACTCGCGGGAACTGATCCGGCTCCTCGGCACCGCACGAGGCTGACCCGGGTCCGGGTCCGGGTCCGGGTCCCGGTCCGGGCGTTCCGGGGTCAGCGGCGGAGCGGGAGGAGCGAACCGAGCGCCCGACGAGACCGGGAGAAGCGGGGATGACGCGGGACCATGCCGTGCTCGCGGGCGAAGGACAGTGTCTCCCCGAGCATCGCCAGCCGTTCTTCATCGGTGCGGGCTTTGCGCGTGTTGACCTCGGCGACGACGGATCCCGTCCAACGGCGCGCTGCGAGCATCCGCAGAACTTCGGCGACCGGTTCGCCGCCCCGCCCGGGGATGAGGTGCTCGTCGAAGATGCGCCCCTCGTCGAGCGGGCCGGATCCGTCGCAGAGGTGGACGTGCCGTAGGCGGTCGCCCAGCGCCGTCGCCAGCTCCAGCGAGTCGCGGCCGCTGAGCGCAGCGTGCGAGAAATCGAGGGTGGCTGCGTCGCAGTCCATCCGCGATGGATCCCAGCCGGGGGAGTATGCGGCGAGCGACCGACCGGCGATCTTCCACGGGAACATGTTCTCGACGGCCACTTCTACACGGCTCTGCTCGGCCGTGCTGCGCACGATGTCGAGGAAGTTCTCGGCGTAGCCGGACTGCCAGCGGAACGGCGGATGCACCACAACGGTGGAGGCGCCGACATCGGCGGCCAGCGCGGCAGCGCGTTCGAGCTTGACCTGCGGATCCCGTCCCCAGACGAAATGCGTCAGCAACAGTACCGGGGCGTGGATGGAGAGGATCGGCAGCCCATAGCGGCGCGACATTTCGAGCAACCGATCCGCCGACTGAGTGACCTCGTCACGGGTGACCATCACCTCGACGCCGTCGAAACCAGCCAGGCGCGCGAAGCGGAATGCCTGCTCCGTCGACAGCGGGTAGACACACGACGTGCTCATTCCGATTCGCATCATCGCGCTCACTCTAATCACGCCCGCTGAACGCGCCGTGACCGTTCGGAGAACTCGCGGCGGACGTCCGGTTGCAGGGCGCTGGTACCCTGGCAGGAGGACGCAATTCCCTCTCCACCGAAGGATTGGACCCACCATTTCAGCAGACCATCAACCAGTCCCGAAGCAGGATCAACCCCGTCAGCACCACACCTACGAGCTGGTGATCGTCTCCAACCGGCTCCCGGTCGACCGCGTCACCGATGAGGCCGGGAACGCTTCGTGGCGGCCGTCGCCGGGCGGCCTGGTCGCCGCTCTGGAGCCCGTGATGCGGGCCGAAGAAGGGGTCTGGATCGGTTGGGCCGGCGTTGCGGACGAAGACTTCGATCCGTTCGAGGCCAACGGGATCAGCATCCTCCCGGTGCGTCTGTCGGACCAGGAGCTGCAGGAATACTACGAAGGCTTCTCCAACGACACCCTCTGGCCGCTGTATCACGACGTCATCGCGTCGCCGAGTTACCACCGCGAGTGGTGGGACTCGTACGTGAAGGTCAACCAGCGGTTCGCGGATGCCGCTGCCGCTGTCTCGGCGAAAGGCGCGGTCGTCTGGGTGCACGACTACCAGCTTCAGCTGGTACCGGCCATGCTCCGCGCGTTGCGGCCAGATCTGGTCATCGGATTCTTCAACCACATCCCGTTCCCGCCGTACGGCATCTACTCGCAGTTGCCCTGGCGCCGCCAGATCATCGATGGTCTGCTCGGCGCCGACGTCATCGGCTTCCAGCGCGTCGCCGACGCAGGCAACTTCTCGCGCGCCGTGCGCCGGCTCAAGGGATTCGAGACGCGCGGGCCGATCATCGAGGTTCCGATCGACTCCGACGATCCCGAGGCCGGCTCGCATCGCCACGTGACCACCAGCCGGCACGGCGGACTCGTGCGAACCGTGCTCGCCCGCCAGTTCCCGATCTCCATCGACGCCGAGCAGTACCAGTCGATGGCGCTGCGCCCCGACATCCAGGCGCGCGCCCGCCAGATCCGGGAGGAGCTCGGCAACCCGACCACGATCATGCTCGGCGTCGACCGGCTCGACTACACGAAGGGTATCGGCCACCGCCTGAAGGCATTCGGTGAACTGCTCGAAGAAGGCAGCGTGGCCGTCGAAGAGGTCGCGCTCATCCAGGTCGCCAGCCCCAGCCGCGAGCGGGTCGAGACCTACCGGCAGCTGCGCGACGAGATCGAATTGACCGTCGGCCGGATAAACGGTGACTACGCGACACTGGGACACACTGCCGTGTCGTATCTGCACCACGGCTACCCGCGCGAGGAGATGGTGGCCCTCTACCTGGCGGCGGACGTGATGCTCGTCACGGCCCTCCGCGACGGAATGAACCTGGTCGCCAAGGAGTACGTGGCCACCCGCGTCGACGACGACGGAGTGCTCGTGCTCAGCGAGTTCACCGGCGCGAGCGACGAGCTGCGCCAGGCGCTGCTGATCAACCCGCACGACATCGAGGGGCTCAAAGAGACCATGCTGCAAGCCATCGCGATGCCGAGACGGGAGCGCGTCAGAAGGATGCGCTCCCTGCGCAAACGCGTGCTGACGAACGACGTGGCCCGCTGGTCGGCGTCCTTCCTCGATGCGCTCACCCGGAGCGCGCACGGCGACCACCCGCTGCAGAACCCGCCGGTGAACCGGCGCTGACCCTCCCTTTTTCCGCACCAGACCGATCCCGTTGAAAGAAGCATGACCGAGACCACTCGCCCCGCAGCCACCGCATCCGTCACAGACACCTCCGATCCCGCTGATCTGGCCGACCTGTCCCTCGACGAGGCTCTGCTGAGGCTTGCCGGGGTCGAGCGCCTGCTTGTCGCCCTCGACTTCGACGGCACGCTCGCGCCGTTCGTCGACAAGCCCAAGGCGGCGCGTGCGCTCCCCGAGGCGAAGGCGGCGCTGGAGCGGCTCGAAGGGATGCCGGACACCTGGGTCGCCTACGTCTCGGGTCGTCCGCTGTCGAGCCTCGAGATCGTCACTGAGGCGGACGAGGACGCGCTGCTGATCGGCTCGCACGGCGTCGAGATCCGGTTCGGGCGCGACGGTGTCTCTCTCGACCTCAGCGTCGAGGAGCAGGATACGCTGCAGCGGCTCGGTGACCTGCTCCGAGCCCTGGTCGAGGCGCATCCGGGAACGCGTCTCGAGGTCAAACCGGTCGGCTACGGCGTTCACTACCGCAAGCTCGAGAAGGGCGACGGAGCGGAGGTGGTGGCCGCTGCGAGCGACGCCGCCGCGCGAATCAGCGACGAATTGACCATCCGTGACGGCAAGGACATCATCGAGTTCTCCGTGCGCGGTGTCGACAAGGGCGACGGCATCGGGCGGCTGCGCGAATACACCGCGGCCACAGCCGTGCTCTTCGCCGGGGACGACGTCACCGACGAAGACGGGTTCCGCGTGCTGCGTCCCGCGGCCGGAGATCTCGGGGTCAAGGTGGGAGAGGGAGAGACCGCCGCCGAATACCGGGTCGCCGACGAGAACGCCATCGGTGACATGCTCACCGCGCTCGCGGATGCCCGCGCCGCTCACATGAACCGAGGGGCATCCGGGTCGTTCTAGAGTTGACACATGCCAGACATCGATTGGAAACCCCGCTCGCGCGTTGTCACCGACGGAATCGAAGCCACTACCAGCCGCGGAATGCTCCGCGCGGTCGGGATGGGTGACGAAGACTGGGAGAAGCCGCAGATCGGCATCGCTAGCTCGTGGAACGAGATCACGCCATGCAATCTGTCGCTCGACCGTCTCGCGCAGGGTGCCAAAGAGGGCGTCCACTCCGGCGGCGGATACCCGCTGCAGTTCGGCACCATCTCCGTCTCCGACGGCATCTCCATGGGACATGAGGGGATGCATTTCTCCCTCGTTTCGCGTGAGGTCATCGCCGACTCGGTGGAGACCGTCATGATGGCGGAGCGCCTCGACGGCACGGTGCTGCTCGCCGGCTGCGACAAATCGCTCCCGGGGATGCTGATGGCAGCGGCCCGCCTCGACCTCTCGGCCGTGTTCCTCTACGCCGGATCGATCGCCCCCGGCTGGGTCAAGCTCTCCGACGGCACGGAGAAGGACGTCACGATCATCGACTCGTTCGAGGCCGTCGGAGCGTGCAAAGCGGGCAAGATGAGTGAAGAAGACCTCAAGCGCATCGAGTGCGCCATCGCCCCGGGCGAAGGCGCGTGCGGCGGCATGTACACCGCCAACACGATGGCCTCCGTGGCGGAAGCTCTCGGCATGAGCCTCCCGGGCTCGGCTGCGCCGCCCTCGGCCGACCGCCGGCGCGACTACTTCGCGCACCGCAGCGGCGAGGCCGTCGTCAACCTGCTCCGGCTCGGCATCACCGCCCGCGACATCCTCACCAAGAAGGCGTTCGAGAACGCGATCGCCGTTGCCATGGCGTTCGGCGGTTCCACCAACGTGGTGCTGCACCTGCTGGCGATCGCGCGCGAAGCCGACGTCGACCTGACGATCGACGACTTCAACCGCATCGGCGACAAGGTGCCTCACATCGGCGACCTCAAGCCGTTCGGC
>DASYGJ010000225.1:0-2799 GCA_035999915.1 Leifsonia sp. | reverse complement strand
CCGCGAGGAAGAGCGCCATGTGACCCTTCTGCTCAGCGAGGCGCGTCGTGGCGAAGTATGGCGCGAGTTTCTCGTCGTCCATGATCAGTCGATACAAGGAGTCGACTACTGCGGCGATGCCGGCGCCTTCGCCAAGGCGCTGGTACAGCGTTGCGGAAGTGCTCGTGTCAGTCATTTTGTTGTCCCAATCGTGATCGTGTGTTCGTCCATGACATTCTTCGGGGTGCTGGGGCTTCTTCCGGCGATTCGTCCTCGTCCGAAGACGGCGTCCGGTCTCCTGCGTCGGCCAGGTCCTGCCGGTTCCCTTGGGCGGACGGCGCACCGAGACGCCCCAGTTCGCGCTCGATGGATTCGAGCAACGAGTGCACTTGGGCGGCAGCCATCCTGGTGAACTGGCGTGCGCGAACCACGTCATCGGATGACGCCGTCCCCGCAGCAGAGAGGTCGTCGGTCGCGAAGGCGGGAGCAGGAGGTTGCGCTGCGCCCGCAGGTGGGGCGATGGGGCGCGGCTCGGCTGCGTCTCGCGGTATGACCGACTGCTTCTCGATCTCATGGGCGGCCTGCTGAGCCCGCTCGATGATCTCTCGATACTGTGTCCTGGCGGTCTCGACCAGATCCTTCGAGTATGACTCGGCCTCGGCGACAACTTCGTCGGCGATTCGCTGAGCGCTGCTGAGCAAGAGAACGGCGCGGCTCGATACCTCGCTGTCTTCGGAGCTGAGCCCCGCCATCAGATCGTCCTTCTCGCCCCAGGCAAGTTCGAGAGCGTCGGCTGCCGCGACCAGATGCGATCGGAGCGCGTCGCGGTCGTAATCACCGTTCTCGCCGGCGCGCGACGCTTCGCGGAGCAGTTCCGGGGTGATGGATGCGGATGTCCCAGTCATGTTGGTGTGGTCCTCTACTGGATGCCCAGCCCTACGCCTAGCTGGGCGGCTGTCGGAGAGCCTGCCCGGGCGTCGGTTTCGCCGGTCGGTTGAGTGAATGGGTCTTCGTACTTCTCTGTGCGGATCTGGTCGGAGGCGATGCCGGAGCGCAGAAGCGCTTCGGTCGTGTGGCCGACCATGCGCGGTGAGCCGCACACCATTGCGAGATATCCATGCCACGGCCCATCCGCAGCAGCCACGTCGCCGATCAGGCCGCGCGGCCCGGGGAACGATGGGTCGTCAGACACCGCGAACCTGGTTTGCAGCCAGGGCTCACCGGCGTACTGGGCGAGTTCACGATTAGCATAGAACCCCCAGGAATGCCGCACGCCGTGGTAGAGCGCGACCCGCGGGCCGGTCCCGCTCGAGCGGTGTCGCTCGGCGACTTCGTCCAGTACGGCCAGCAGCGGAGCAAGGCCCGTTCCGCCGCCGACGAGGAGGAGGTCTGGCCAGTCGTTTGCGGAGGGGAGCGTTAGAAGGTCACCGATCGGCGGCCCAAGCCGAACCTGGTCACCCGCCTTGACATCACGGAGCAAGGCTCCGCTGACCTGACCCCCCGGGACGAGTTGAACATGAAAGGTCATCGTGGAATCGGGGCGTTGCGGGTGCGTAGGCGACAGGTAGCGCCACTGGCGGGGCCGCTGAGGAACTTCGACGGCGAGCGACTGCCCAGCCCGGTACGCGTACGGTTCAGCCGTCCGGATTGTCACCGTGCCGACATCCATTCCACGCCGCTCGGTCGCCACCACCTCTGCGACCCAGGTTGCAGGTTCCGACTCAGCGCCCTCGGCGGCGGTGATCATCGTCGTGGCGATCAGCCCGTAAGCCTCGGCCCAGTCAGAAGCCAGTTCGGCGGTCCACGCGTCTCCAAGGAAGTGCTTGAGCGTCGCCAGGAGTGATGAGCCGACCGCCGGATAGTGGCCTGCGATCGTTCCGAACTTCCGGTGATCGCGGCCGAGGTCTTCGATGTAACCGACGACTTCGCCGATATTGTCGACGTTGCTGACCATCCGGCCGAGTGCTTTCACGAGCCGATCTCGCTGCGTTGCCATCGTGACCGGGAACAGGTCCCGAACCTCGGGGTGCGTGAGAAAGAGATGTGCGTAGAAGTACCCGGGGACGGCATCACCGTGAGCCGCTACCTGAGCCCAGGTCCGCTTGAGTGCAACCGCATCCACGTAAATTGTGTCCCATCCGCCGCCGTGCCGTGTTGAAGGTCGAGGGTAGCGTGCGACCACGGATGTCCCCAAATCGGGGGACACAAATCGGGGTACACTCGCTCACACTTCGCGTTCAGTCTCACCGGCACCCCCCGCAGTGCTCCGGTCGCCGCGCCGGTTTGGACGTCCGCTCTCGACATCGGATGACCGAGAACGCGAGGCCGCGCCATTGCTTGGTGAGTGGCGACCAACGCCGCGAGCGACAAGGCTCAGGTGCGAGCGCTCGCAACGCCCGCCCGGAGACGGGCGATGTCGTCCTCGCTCAGGAGCGCGCGCGGAACGGCGCGGGCGCCACTCTTGCCCCGGTCGAGAATGATGCTCGAGCGGGCGTCACGAACGCGGGAGATGCTATCGAACGACGCCTCCATGGTCGTCGCAGACGCGGTCACCGACAACGTCGTATCGTCGATTCGAGCCGTGGCCTCCACACCAACCGGATAGGCGAGAACAACGCCTCGTTTCACGAGTCGAGCCATAGCCAGGAACATCCCGATCGACGTGACGATGAATCCCGCCGTGTACAGGATCGCGCGGAGGTTGTGGGATGCCATGATCCCGCTGAACACAGCAAGTGTTGGCATTCCGACGGCGATGGCGATCGTGAACCACCGGCTGAACGTGTAGCGCATCATGTCGCGGACCACGGCGGTCTGCAA
>DASYGJ010000206.1:0-3470 GCA_035999915.1 Leifsonia sp. | reverse complement strand
GCTTCCCGGCGTCTACCAGGGTGGCGTGTCGTTCTCGAAGCAGCTCGACCTGGAGGGCCACGCGGCTGTGCTCGACGCTACGAAGTCGCCGGACGGGTACGGGATTGAGGTCTCCGGGGCGGGCGGCTCGGGGTCGGTGATCGAGGGCTGGACGGTGATGAACGCCCAGTTCTCGGGAATCCTGGTCGGGAGCCACATCGTCGATTCGTCAGGAAACCCGCTGCCGAGCGGTTCGCCGATCAGCAACGTGACGATCGACCACGTCACGGTCGAGCACAACGACAAGGGGTTCAACGGCGCGGTCGGGCAGGGTGTCGGCGAGTGCTTCTCGACGCCATTCGCGCCCGGCGACTGCGGTGAGGGCATCCACCTCGTCTCGGCCAGCGACTCGACCGTCGAGCACTCGGCCGTTCGCTACAACGCCGGCGGCATCCTTATGACGGACGAGTTCGGTCCGGCGACCGGTAACACGATCGCTTTCGACTCGGCGCGGAACAACGATGACGACTGTGGCATCACGATCGCGAGCCACACGGCGAACCAGATCTACGGCAACGTGATCAAGCACAACGTGGCAGATAACAACGGCGTCGCCGGCCAGGGCGCCGGGATCCTGATGGCCGGAGCCGCTCCCGGTACCGGAGTCCACGACAACATCGTCAGCAATAACGAGGCGTCGGGGAATGGCCTCTCGGGGATTGTGATTCACGATCACTTCGCCGGCAACTTCACCAACAACGTGATCACGCACAACCACCTGGGCACGAACAATCTCGACGGCAACTTTGATTTCCTGACGCCGGATCCGCAGAAGACCGGGATCCTCGTCGCGGCAGGTCCGCCCTTCCCGGGTCCTGTGGTGCCGCCGCTCACGGGCACGGTGATCACCAACAACCAGATCAGCGACAACGACGTCGGGATCTGGACCCTGAATGTCGACCCCGCAAGCACGACGATCGCCGGAAACCACTTCCACAACGTCGGGAACCAGATCTCGACCAACTAGCAAGAGCCTGGCGGTACGGGCGAACTGCTCGCCCGTACCGCCGCTCGTGCGGCGACCGCGCGACGCTCTCCGGAGGTCGCGCAGAGCGACGTGGGCGCGACGACCCATCGGATGGGTCCGATCAGCTTCCTCTCTCGGGATCGCTGAGAGCCCTGAGCGCCGCGTCGGTCGTCTCCGCGCGACGCATGAGCGCGATCGCGGAACCCGGTCGATCGTGATCGCCGCGATCTCGGCGGCGATGCGCCCGTCGTCGGCGGTGTCGCATGGCAGCGTTTGACTTGCTCAATCGTCGCGCCGGCGGCCAGGACCAGGTCGGCAACGGCCTCGCACTCTGCCTCCGTCGGATTGCGGCACACACGCAGCCAACCTCCAAGCACATGGGGTCTCCTTGGGCGGCGAATCGGCGTGAGTGGTTGAGAGATCGCTGACTCCTGCTGACTTTCCCCTGCTAATGCATAAGTTTTGGCTGTCGCCCCTGGCGACCTTGCGAGTTGGCTACGCTGCGTTCCAGCAGAGCCTGAGCGAGTCGTGCCGAACGGTGCAGCAGAATTTGCAGCCCGAAACCCGCGTCCACTGCGTCGCGGAATCGCAAAGGCCCTGCAAAACCAGCACTTTGCCGACGTAGCTCAGCTGGTAGAGCACTTCACTCGTAATGAAGGGGTCCCCGGTTCGAGTCCGGGCGTCGGCTTCGCAGAAAAGCCCCGTAACCGCGGGGTTTTTTGTGCTCGCACATCGGGCACAGGGGCGCCCTGTCGGGCTCGGTGTCAACGCTGATGGCAACACCCGCTGTCGGCAACCGTTGCCACGCCCGTGCGCCGACCGGAACGGCCGGTAGCTTGCGGTCATGCCCCGCCGCCGCCAGGGCCCCAGGGGGCCAGAAGATGACACCCCCGGCGCCGAGTTCACGCTGTCGCGCGACCAATTCGACCGGTTGCGCTCTGTCGTGCCGAAGAAGCACCTCAGCATCCGCCTCCGCGACCGCGGCGCCGCGTGGGCAGAGATAGAGATGCTCGATGCCGAGGGCGCCGTCATCGAATCGTGGCCGCTGCCGCCCGTGATCCCCCGCGTCACTGAGCGGGCGAGACTCCGGGCCATCGACTCGGGTCGTGCCGCGAAGGAATACGCAGCCCGCCGCGCTGCCGAGGCCCCCGATCCGGCGCCCACGAGCCCACAGGAGCCCGTCTAAGCCCCTCCGGGCCCTGGCCCGCACCTGCGCACCATTTGCCACGTCATGGCGGTAGTCCGTGCCACCCTGCCCACCAGTAGCGCACTGAAGCTCGCGCGAGCGAACGCCTATGCGGACGACCTACTTGCCAACGTCGGGCGCGTCGATCCCAAGCAACACCCATCCCTCGCTCTTCGTCGGGAGTATGACCCCACCGATCACGCGGTTGTCTACTACGCAAAGCGCGTTCCGGACCTTCGGGACGAGTGGGGGTTGTTGCTTGGCGACGCGATCCACAACTATCGCTGCGCCCTCGATCATCTGTGGTGGGCTCTCGCCACAAAGAAACTGGGGAGAGAGCCCACCGACACCGAGGCGCCGAGTATTCAATTCCCGATCATCGACGACCCGAAGAAGTGGGGTCATCATCGCTACCTCAAACTCGTCGATACACAACCCGCCGACGCGATCAAACGACTTCAACTCTTCAACGGCCGAGGCGAACCCTCCCGCTTGGCATTTCTCTCCAACCGAGATAAGCACCGGCTCGTGCAGCCAACCTTCTACGTACCCCAACTCACCGCGTTCCCAGTCCCGGCTGCAAGCGCGTACATCGACTGCCTACCGCATCCCGACCCCTTCGCCTTCATTGGCAGCGTCACCTTGACAAACGTCAACCCGAAGATCGCTGAGGAAACCCTTCGGATCGCGGTCACGCCGAGTGGCCCAAATCCAGACCTCGACTACGAGCCTCACCTTGCCGGATCGATAGTCGTCGGAACTAACGACTGGGAGATTCGGGACACTCTCACGGGCGTTCGCGGCACGGTTGAAGAGGCACTCGCCCTGTGCCAGCAATTCCTCTGAGCCGCGGCCGCGGTCAGCTTCACTCAGCGGCTCCGTGGGTCACTTACTCACATCTAAATAGTGTCACTCTCTCCCGCACGACATCGGTTCGGTGGTTGCGTTCCTTGCGTCTGACGATGCTCGGCACGTCAGTGGCCAGGCGCCTGGCGTGGATGGCGGCTTCTCCAGCGCCCTGCTCACGTATCTGCAGCGAGAGATGGGCTTCGAGGACGAGACGGCCGAATGGTCCAGGCCGACTTAAAGCAACTACGAACGCGAAATCGGAGCAGGCGTTGCCGCCCGCCGAGCCGACCACCCCGCGATGTCGCCCTTCTTCTCAGCTTTATCCCAGGCCTCGAATCAACCCTCAGGCCAGAAGTCGTCTTCCGTGACCGCGTCGGCGATCGGATCGTCGACCCGCACGGAGCACAACACCAGCACTGCATCGCCGGT
>DASYGJ010000150.1:0-3045 GCA_035999915.1 Leifsonia sp. | reverse complement strand
GTGCGTGCGTCATCCCTCCATCCTGGCAGCGTCACCCGACCCGTACGATGGGTGGGTGCGTCTTGTCATTGCGAAGTGCTCCGTCGACTATGCGGGCAGGCTGAGCGCGCATCTGCCGCTTGCGAACCGGCTCCTCATGCTGAAGTCCGACGGCAGCCTGCTCGTCCACTCCGACGGCGGATCGTACAAACCGCTCAACTGGATGAGCCCGCCCTGCACGCTCACCGTGCTCGAGCCCGACGAGGCGCAGGCCGAAGCCGGCGTCACGGAGGTGTGGATGGTCACGCAAGCCAAGACCGCCGACCTGCTCGTGGTCTCGATCCACGACGTTCTGCACGACTCGGCGCACGATCTCGGCGTGGACCCTGGGCTGCAGAAGGACGGCGTCGAAGCCCATCTGCAGAAGCTGCTCGCCGAACAGATCCACCTCGTCGGCGACGGCCACGTGCTTGTGCGTCGTGAGTACATGACGGCCATCGGCCCCGTCGACATCCTGGCGCGGGATGCGGCGGGCGGCTCGGTCGCGATCGAGCTGAAACGACGGGGCGACATCGACGGGGTCGAGCAGCTCACGCGCTACCTGGAACTCATGAATCGGGATCCGCACCTGGCGCCGGTCGTGGGCGTCTTCGCCGCGCAGGAGATCAAGCCGCAGGCGCGCACGCTCGCCGAGGATCGCGGCATCCGCTGTCTCGTGCTCGACTACGACGCCATGCGTGGTCTCGACGACAGCGAGAGCAGGCTGTTCTGATGGCGATGACCCCCCGGTTCCCTTCCGGCTACGAGAACGTACCTGTGCGCAGGGCGCTCGCAACGATCGTGGCCGAGCCGAGCATCCCGAACCTGGATGCACTGCTCGCGGCGGCTGTCAAAGGCGGCCTGGTCGTCGACGTCACCGGGTCGACACCGGAGAACACCACCCTTCGCACGCTCTCCTCGACGACCGGCGAGGCGGTGCTCCCCTTGTTCACGTCGATGAAGGCGCTCCGATCCGCTGTCGCGAGCGTTCCCGGCGGCGAAGGCACGCAGGTGCAGGCCGTGATCGTGCCGGCCACCGAGGCGCTCGGATTCATCGCGTCGGCCGACTTCGTGGCCGTACAGTTCAATCCTGGCGACGACGAGACAATGGTCGTCGCCCGTTCTCACGTCGAATCCGCCCTGAGCGGACGCTGAGCTTTCGTACATTTCTTCCGCTTACCATAGGACCGCTATGACCGATACTCTCCCCACCACCGTCATCCGGACGTGGACCTGCGTTCTGTTCGACCTCGACGGAACCCTCACAGATTCAGCACCCGGCATCACCTCTTCCCTCGTCTCGACGTTCGAGTCGCTCGGCCTGCCCGTGCCCTCACCCGCCGAGCTCGTCGAATACGTCGGGCCACCCCTCCTCGACTCGCTGCAGCAGTTGGCCGGAATGACCGAACAAGAAGCCCGCGAGGCCCTCGCTGTCTACCGCGTCTCCTATCACGAGCACGGCGCATTCGACAGCGCCGTCTTCCCCGGCATCCGCGGTCTGCTCCAGCGACTGAAGGATGCGCGCATCCCGCTCGCCGTCGCCACCAGCAAGCCCGAACTTCAGGCCACGCGCATCCTCGAGCACTTCGACCTCGCCAAATACTTCGACGTCATCGCCGGCGCCACCGAAGACGAGTCGCGCAGCGCCAAAACGGATGTCGTCGCCGACGCCGTGCGCCGCCTCGTCGAGCAGGGCGTCGACCTCGCCCAGACAGTGATGGTCGGCGACCGCGCGTTCGACGTGCAGGGGGCCGCCGAGAACGGCCTTCCGACCATCCTCGTGGAGTGGGGTTACGGCTCTCCTGCCGAAGCAGCCGGAGCGATCGCGATCGTGCACTCGACCGACCAGCTCAGTTCGTTGCTGCTCGGCTGACCTCGCCGTCAGAACCCGATCGGCCGGCCCGGGGTGAGTGCGTCACCGTTGGCCTTGAACAGCTGATCGGCGTTGTGCTCGCGCTCTCTGCGCTGCACTTCGGCCAGAAGCGCCTTGTTCAGCATCTCCGACCAGCTGGTGTCCTTCTCGAGGAACGAGGTCGCGCGGTACGTGGCGCGCGCTCGGTTACGCAGCGCTTCCGTGAGATAGAAGGTGATCGTCGTGCGCGGCGACTTGGTGTTCTCCGCGGCCACCGTCGTCGGAGTGGCACGGTATTCGGCCGACACGGCGCCGCCCGGATCGGGCCCGACGGGCGGACCTTCGTTTGAAGCCTTCTGGCTGCACATGCTGACCTCGCAGAATATCGCATCTGATCATTGTCCGTTCCAAATGCTATAGGTTCTCGCAGATATTCGCCACTCGCGCTCCTCAGCGGGCGAGACCGTTCAGCGGGCGAGACCCCTCAGCGGGCGAGACGGTCGACGATTCCGCCGAACAGGCGCGGCAGCCCGGCGGCCGCCGGAACGATCCGGCTGCGCAACGGGGAACGCGCGGCGGCCACGAGAGCGGTCGTCAACATCCTGAAGTCCCGCGTCTCGGCACGCCACTCCCGTTCGTAGCGGGCCGGATCGCCCGCCACGACCGCCACGACCGCGGAGCGCGCCTGTGCGAAGCCCACGCGCAAGCCTTCCCCGGTGAGCGCGTCCACGTATCCCGAGGCGTCGCCGACGAGGAGCACGCGGCCGCGCGTGCGAGACGTGGTGCGCTGGAGAAACGGTCCCGCCCCCCGCGAGGTGGTGACCGGATCCGCGGACGCGAGCCGATCGCGGAGCCGCGGGATGCTGGCCAAAGCTTCATCGAGGTCGAGGTGTCGCGGACCGAGCAACGCGACCCCGACCATGCGTTCGTCGACGGGCGTGACGTATGCCTCCACCTCGCCGGCCCAGTGCACCTCCACCAGATCGGTCCAGGGCGCGATCGCGTAGTGCCACCGGATGCCGTAGCGGCGATGCCCCTCGCGCTGCGGGCGGCGTTGCAACCCGAGCATCCTCCGCACCGGGGAGTGCAGCCCATCGGCGGCCACCACCCACGGAGCGGCCAGCGCGGCGGTCTCGGAGCCATTCGGGCCCGCGAGGCGAACGGATGCGCGCTCC
>DASYGJ010000100.1:0-11564 GCA_035999915.1 Leifsonia sp. | reverse complement strand
CGATTTCCACCACGCGGCGCCGATCTACGAGGAGTTCCCCGGCTGGACCGAGGACATCAGCGGCTGCCGCACTTTCGAGGAGCTCCCGAAGAACGCGCAGGACTACGTGCTGGCGCTCGAGCGCCTTTCCGGCGCCCGAATCTCCGCGATCGGTGTCGGTCCGGCCCGCGACGAAATCATCTCCCGCTACGACCTCGTCGACTGAGTCGCAGGCCGCGCCGCGCCGCGCCTAACGTGAGCCCGAGTGGCGGCAGATCGACCTTCGTGCGCGCTCGCGAGGTCGATCTGCCGCCACTCGACGTCAGAATCAGCCACTCGAGGTCAGAACCAGGTGCTCGAGGTCAGAACCAGGTGCTCAGGCGTGGCGGAACGGCTGTGCGGAAGAGGCGGTCGAGCGCATCCGCATCGCCGGCGATCTTGCCCGCCACGGCCAGTCCGCGCGAGGCGTCGTGCCCGAGGTAGACGCTGCCTAGTGAGCTGACCGGCAGGATGACATCCGGCGCGTCCTCCGTGGCTGAGACGCGGGCGGCACCATCGGTCACGCTCAGCCGGTAGCGTCCGGCGGCGAAGCCGAGCTCGTCCGTCACTTCGAGCACGAGGTCGCCGTCGCGCTCGTAGGTGCGCGCGGTCAGCGCGGCCGGAAGGTCGAGGATGCGCACCCACAGGTGGTCTTCCAGGCCTGCGACACGCGCGCCCCGCACATCCGAAACCAGAAAGGGCAGCGGTTCGTCGACGCCGCGCGTGTTGATGTGGACCTCCGCGACCAGGTCCAGGTCGAGCAGGTATCGCCAGAGCGCGGTGAGAGCGGCATCCGTCGCGGCGGCGAGATATGCGACCTCGACAGTGTGCCGTACGAAGTCGCCGGTGTCTTTCACGACGTAGCTCACGAATCCTTCGGGCTCACCGCTGGGGGAGTCGTACCGCACGAGCCGGTACTTGTCGCCGTCGGATGTGCCTTTGAGCGGCCCGACGAGCCGGTCGGCGTGGTATCGGGTGAGGCCGATCTCGCCCGTGCGGTTCGCCATCACGCGATCGAGCACGGCGCGGCCGGTCTCCCGGTAGTCCTCGGGCCGCGTGAAGGAGAGCCGGCCGACGGTCTCGGCGCCGGCCCAGCGGACGCGTTTCGTGTCCACCCGCCACTCGCTCGCGAAGGTGGCGGGACCGAATCCCCACCGGCCGTAGATCACGGACTCGGACACGGTGAGGATGGCCAGCGGCAGCCCGAGTGCCTTGGCTGTCCGCAGTTCGCCGGTGAGCAAGGCGCGCGCGATGCCGCGCCGACGGTGCGTCGGCGCAACCGTGACCGAGCTGATCGCCCAGCTGTCGACCCGCGCACCGCCGGGCACTGTCAGCGGGGCCGGCCAAGTGCTGACCGTACCGACCGGCGCCTCCGCCGTGGGGATCGCGTCGTCGAACACGGCCGTGCTGCGGTTGTCGCGCAAGTAGCCTCGCGCCTCGGCGAGCGGTTCGGGCTTCGGATTCTCTCCGTGGAAGCCCCGGAAGTCGGCCCGGATCCACTCGTCGAACGCCGCGTCGTCGCTGGGGTCGACGAGGCCCAGCCTCAGGCCTGCGGCGGCGAGGGCTCGGGCGGATTCTTCATCGACGGGGAGAGTGCGAAAGTTCTGAGTCACCTGACCACCGTATCCGGCCCGCTCACCGGCCCGCGAGAGTTTGCAGAATGGGGACGAGCTGAGGGGACAGGACGGCGGCCGGCGCGAAGAAGGTCTCGTCGGCATCCTCGACCGCTTGGATCGCCCGCGCTGCCGTTGCCGCGCCGAGCGTTGTGACGGCGAGAACCTTCGCGCGGGCGTCCGCGGGATCGGGTGCACGCTCGAGCAGGCCCTTGGCGAGGAGGCGACGGATGACCTCGGACGTCATCCGCGCATCCGACCCGGTGTAGTCGGACAGTTGCGCCTGGTTGGGCCGTTCCCCTTGGCCGTTCAGCCACCAGGTCGAGGCGAGGATGACGAACTGGACGTGCGTCAGGCCCACCGGGGTGAGTGCCGTCACCATGGCTCGCTGCCAGCGCAGGGTGGTGTGCCAAAGGAGAAAGCCGGGGCTCACTGAGGGGCCTTCGGGAAACTTCGTCATGCTCTCAGTGTGGCCTGTTCGAGCAGAGCGGCCAGCGACTCGGGAAAGTCGCCGCTGATCTGCGGACCGAGTTCTGGGCCGACCTGGTCTGCATCCGGCCCGGTGATCTTGAGGCTGTGGGTGACCCGGGTTCCGGATGGGGTGGGCACGAGCGTGTGCCGGAACGTCAGCACCACGTCCCCGAAGACCGTTTCGTCGGCGTAGGTCTCGTTCTCTACGATGTCGATGATCGTGGAGGTCACGGGATCCTGACCCTCCGGCGTCATGGTCAGCTCGGTGCCGACCGCGAAAGGTCCATGGGGTTCGAAGACGTCGGCCCCGGGGTAGGTGATCCGGCCGGAGTGCAGATCGCGGAGGACGCTCCACACGGCTTCGCGAGGGACGGTGGTCTCTTGGGTGTGTTCGGTGCTCCACATGAGCGGATCCTTTCTCGACGGTCTGAGAGAATTTCTCTCTATGGATAGATGATCTACCCATAGAGGAAAAAGCGCAAGAGCTCACGTCGTACCGGGGCGGGCCGGACGGATAGGGTCGATGCCATGGGTGAAGATGTCAAAGAAGAGGCCAAGGTCATCGAGCGGCTCAACAGCATCCGGCAGAGCATCGACAACATCGACGCGGCGCTCGTGCACCTGCTCGCCGAGCGCTTCAAGTTCACGCAGCAGGTCGGAACGCTGAAGGCCGAATACGGTCTGCCGCCGGCCGATCCGGAGCGCGAGCGGGAACAGGTGCAGCGCCTTCGTGCGCTCGCGGAAGAGAGCCATCTCGATCCGGCGTTCGCCGAGAAGTTCCTGACGTTCATCATCGCCGAGGTCATCCACCACCACGAGAAGATCGCAACCGAGAGCGCACAGTGAGCTGGGATCCGGAAGCCCTGCCGCGCGCCGACGGCAAGACGGTCGTGGTGACCGGAGCCAACGCCGGCGTCGGCTACTTCACGAGCGAGCAACTCGCGCGGGCGGGCGCGCATGTCATCCTCGCCTGCCGCAGTCCCGAACGCGCAGAGGCCGCGATCTCCGCCATCCGCCGGAGGGTGCCGGGCGCGAGCGTCGAGGCCATGCCGCTCGATGTCGCCGACCGGCCCTCGATCGACGCGGCAGCGGCAGCACTGGTCGAGCGGGAGCGACTCGATGTGCTCGTACTCAACGCCGGAATCGTGCATCCACCCAGAAAGCGGGCCACGGATGCGTACGGCAACGAGCTCCTGCTCGCCACGAATGTGCTCGGCCACTTCCGGCTCACGGCACTCCTGCTGCCCGTACTCGCGCGGACCGGCGGCGCCCGGATCGTCTCCCTTGGCTCGATGGCGACCAGGCTCGCCCGTTTCCCGCTCGACGACCTCCACCTGACCGACTCGTACTCGTCGTGGAACGCCTATGCACGGTCCAAGATCGCGCTGCAGGCATTCGGCTTCGAGCTGGACAGGCGGATGCGCGCGGCAGGCACGCCCGTTTCCAGCATCGTGGTGCATCCCGGGTACTCGACCTCGGGGCGCACCCCCGGCATCCGCGGCGTGAATCAGCCGTCGCGCCTCACGAGGTTCGCAGATAATCTTCAGGCCGCCTGGACCCAGGGAAAGGATCAGGGAGCCTGGTCAACCGTGCGCGCATCCCTCGACCCGGATGCGCAGGGTGGCCAATACTACGGGCCGCATCGGCTGACGAAGGGTGTTCCCGTGCTCTCCCGTGCGACCCGCACAACGCGGAGCGCACGCGTCGGTGCCCGCCTGTGGCCGCTGCTCGAGGAGTACTCGGGTCAGCCGTTCGACCTGAGCTGAGCAGCGTCGAGTGAGTGACAGGCCAGGCGGGAGTGCGCGCCTAGGACGTCGCGACTCGGCCGACCTTCTCCGTCTTGTCCCAGCGGGCCTCCGCGTGGGCCAGCTCTTTCAGGTACGAGTCGAACGTGATCGCGCAAAGCAGCGATCCGTATCCCGCCAGGTAGATCAGTGCCGGGGTCAGCCAGCGTCCGGCGCGAGTCGCCTCGGCTTTGCGCGCCAGCCAGGCGACCACCATGGAGAAAGGGATCCAGATGTAGATGCTGAGGGTGATCAGAAACAGCGTGGTATCGCTCAGCGTCACGCCGAACGCGCGGGGCAGCCACACCAGCAGGATGGTGGGGAAGAGCGCCACCATCATCACGATCATGTTGACGATGCCGGGAAACAGCAGCACATGGCCCAGCGATTTTCGGCTCGTGCGCGCATCCGTCAGCGACCCGAGGATGAGGGTGAAGAGGTAAGCGAGGGCGGCCCAGATCCAGAGGAAACGGAACGCGATGGTCGCGATCGCGGGGTGCAGGAACAGCAGGCCGGCCAGTCCGATCGACGACGCGATCATGATCAGCGGCAGCAGCCAGAGGCTGAACCACACGATGCCGAACGACCAGCCGCCCAAACCGTGCGTGCGTGACGGACGGAACCACACCTTGCTGTAGCGGGCCGTGACCGTCACGTTGCCGCGCGCCCAGCGGAGGCGCTGCTTCCACAGTGCGTCGACCGCGCGCGGCTCCTCCGCGAGCACCACGGCGAGCGGCTCGAATACGACTTTCTTGCCGCGCAGCTGCGTCTCGAACGTCGTGATCGTGTCCTCGGCGAGGGAGGACGTGTCGATCTGGCCACCGATGGCGATCAGGTTCTCTCGGCTGTGCAGCTGGGCGCCGCCGGCGAGGACAGCCTGCGCCCCGAGTACGTTCTGCGCGCGGCGAGCGCCCGGCTGGGACAGCACGTATTCGATGCCGATGAACTTCGTCAGATAGTTGCGGTCCTCGCTACCCTCGCGGATGTAAGCGGACACCGCGCCGACGTCGGGGTCGGCCAGGTGACGGGTCATCCGGCGCAGCGAATTCGGGGTGTAGATGACGTCGGCGTCCATGATCAGGAGCGCCTCCATCCAGTCGTCCTTGAGGATCTCGCGGATACCGTGGTTCAGCGTGTGCGCCTTGCCCTGGCCACCCTGTTCGCGCCGGAGCAGGACCACGTTGCCGGGATAGACCGCCGCCTTCGCGCGGACGACGTCGGGGGTGGAGTCGGTGCTCGCGTCGTCGACGACGTAGATGCGAAGTGCCTCACGCGGGTAGCTCAGCCGCATCAGCCGTTCGATCGTCACGCCGACCACTGCGCCCTCGTTCCAGGCCGGAACCACGACGGCCACCCGCGGCAGGTACGGCTTGGCGCGTCCGTAATGGTTCTTGAACGCATGAAGCGGGATGACGACGAACGTGCACGTGGCCGCGACCACCGGAATCAGCCCCGTCAGGGCCAGAATCAGGCAGACGATCACCAGTGTCCAGTAGAGAACGTCGAGCACGACCATCGGAAACCCCTTCGCGTGTCAGGCCACGATACCAAGGTCCGATTCGCGCGAGCGCACGTCGGAGGCACCGGGTAACGTCGAATTCGTGAAGGTCGCTCTGCAGTTCATCGCCATGGGTCTGGTCTGGGGCGCGAGCTTTCTGTTCATGAAGGTGGCGCTCCAGGGCGTCAGCTTCGGCCAGGTGGCCTGGGCGCGGCTGGTCTTCGGTGCGATCACGCTCGGTGTCATCGCGCTCCTCACGCGGAGCCGCCTGCCGAAAGAGCCGATCGTCTGGCTGCACTTCGCGGTCGTCGCCGTGACCTATTGCGTCGTCCCCTACCTGCTGTTCGCCTGGGCGGAGCAGTACGTGTCATCGAGTCTCGCGAGCATCTACAACGCTGTGACGCCGATCACCACGGCCATCCTTGTGACCGCCGCCTTCCGGGTGGAGCGACTCAACCGCGACCAGGTTCTCGGCGTGCTCGTCGGCGTGGTCGGGGTGGTGGTCGTGGTGGGACCTTGGCAGTTCGCAGCGCTCAGCGGCAGTCTGTGGGGGCAGCTGGCGTGTCTCGGCGCCGTCACCTGCTACGGCTTCAGCTTCGGATACATCCGCAGATTCATCAGCCACCGCCGGATGCCGGCCACCACGACGGCCGTGATGAACATCGGGATCGCTGCGGTCATCATGATCGTGCTGACCCCCGTGCTCGCTCTTGGCCCGATCAGGTTCAGCTGGCCTGTGCTGCTGAGCCTGCTCGCGCTGGGAGCTCTCGGAACCGGCGTCGTCTACATCTGGAACATGAATGTGTTGCGGGCGTGGGGTCCGACGGCGACCTCGGGCGTGACCTATGTGACGCCGGTCGTGGGAGTGGCGCTCGGGATTCTCGTGCTGGGCGAGAGGCTGAATTGGAACGAGCCGGTCGGGGCTGCGGTGGTCTTGGCGGGGATCCTGCTCACGCAGCAACGGGTGCGGCTTCTCACTCGGCGGCGGGCCGTGCTGGC
Organism: Leifsonia sp.; assembly: GCA_035999915.1. Classification (GTDB taxonomy): domain Bacteria; phylum Actinomycetota; class Actinomycetes; order Actinomycetales; family Microbacteriaceae; genus Leifsonia. The sequence goes on along the minus strand of DASYGJ010000100.1, from coordinate 5,181 downwards.
GGCGACGCCTCCCGTCGGATAAACCCTGCGAATCCGGCCATATCTCCGACTGAACGGAAGTCCCGCCGGCGTGTCGGCCGGATAGTCCTGCCGGAAGTGCCCAGACGAGTGTGATGTCCTTCGGTCGGAGAATCCCACGAAAGCTGGCCGAATCGCCCATCCAGGCGGAGAATCGTTGCCAGTTCGAGCGAGAACTCCTGCGTTAGTTATCGGCGCGATTGTCAGTCGCCGCCCGGCCATTCCAGTCGCCGCCCGGCCATTCCAGTTGCCGCCCGGAAATTCCAGTTGCCGCCCGGACATTCCAATTTCCCCGCGTTTCCCCGCGCCGCCGTCGGAAATGCCGCCGAATCCGGCCGAAATCTCCGTCTGAACGGAAGCCCGACCGGCGCGTCGGCCGGAAAGTCCTGCGCTAGCGCCCGCCGTCAGGCGACCGTCGGGCGCCCGCCGTCGGCCGTCAGGCGACCGTCGGGCCGAAGTGTTCCGGCAGCGTGGAGCGGTGCGTGTTGCGGAGCTCTTCGAGTCCGACGGTGAACTGATCCTGCACTTCGAGAACGGGCTGGGTGCCGACCTCGGCGTCGGTGACGCCGATGCGGAGCACGGGGAAGTCGCGGCCATCGCAGAGACCCCGGAACTTCACATCGTCTTCGCGGGGGACCGAGACGAGCACACGACCGGTGGACTCGCTGAACAGGGCGGTCGCCGCATCCACTCCGTCGCGCTCCATGATCTCGGTGAGCCAGACGCGAGCGCCCACGCCGAAGCGCATGACGCTCTCGGCGAGAGCTTGGGCGAGGCCACCGTCGGACAGGTCGTGGGCGCTCCCGACGAGGCTCTCGAGCGAGGCCGCGCGAAGCAGCTCGGCGAGTTCGCGCTCGCGGCCGAGGTCCACCGCCGGCGGACGCCCGCCGAGGTGGCCGTGCACGGTTCCCGCCCAGGCCGATCCGTCGAGTTCCTCGCTTGTGACGCCGAGAAGGTAGATGTTGTCGCCTTCGTCTTGCCAGCCACTCGGGATGCGTCTGGCGACGTCGTCGATCACGCCGAGCACGCCCACGACCGGGGTCGGAAAGATCGGGGTCGAGCCCGTCTGATTGTAGAAGGAGACGTTACCGCCGGTGACCGGGATCTCGAGTTCGAGGCACGCATCCGACAGCCCTTCGACGGTCTGCGAGAACTGCCACATGACCTCGGGGTTCTCCGGGCTGCCGAAGTTGAGGCAGTCGGTGACCGCGGCGGGCACGGCGCCGGATGCGGCCACGTTGCGGTAGGCCTCGGCCAGCGCGAGTTTGGCGCCCTGTTTCGGGTCGAGCTGGCAGTACCGACCGTTGGCATCGGTGGCGATGGCGAAGCCGAGTCCGCTCTCTTCGTCGACGCGGATCATGCCCGCATCGTCGGGGAAGGCGAGCGCAGTGTTGCCGCCGACGAAGTAGTCGTACTGATCCGTGATCCAGCTCTTGTCGGCCAGATTGGCGCTACCGAGGAGCGCGAGGAACTGCTCGCGCAGCGCATCACCGGTGGTCGGACGTTCGAGCCGGGAGGCGCTGTCGGCCTGGAGCGCGTCGATCCAGGCGGGGTAGGCGACAGGCCGCTCGTACACCGGACCGTCGACCGCGACCGTGCGCGGCTCCACGTTGACGATCTCTTCGCCGTGCCAGTTGATGACGAGCCGCCCGGTGTCGGTGACTTCGCCGAGAACGCTGGTCTCCACATCCCACTTGGCGGTCACGGCCAGAAACGCGTCGAGCAGTTCCGGCTTGACGACCGCCATCATGCGCTCCTGACTCTCCGACATGAGGATCTCCTCGGCCGTGAGGGTGGGATCACGCAGCAGCACCTTTTCTAGCTCGATGAACATCCCGCCGTCGCCGTTCGAGGCCAACTCGGAGGTGGCGCACGAGATTCCGGCGGCGCCGAGATCTTGGATGCCCTCCACAAGTTTGTCGCGGAAGAGCTCGAGGCAGCACTCGATGAGCACCTTCTCGGCGAACGGGTCGCCGACTTGCACCGCGGGGCGCTTGGTGGGGCCACCGGCCGAGAACGTGTCAGAAGCGAGGATGCTCGCCCCGCCGATGCCGTCGCCACCGGTGCGCGCGCCGAACAGCACGACCTTGTTGCCGAGGCCGGATGCGTTGGCCAGGTGCAGATCTTCGTGCCGGAGCACGCCGACCGACAGCGCGTTGACCAGCGGGTTGCCCTGATAGATCGGGTCGAAATAGGTCTCGCCGCCGATGTTCGGCAGGCCGAGGCAGTTGCCGTAGAACGAGATGCCGGAGACGACGCCGTGCACGACCCGAGCTGTGTCAGGGCTGTCGATGGCGCCGAAACGCAGCTGGTCCATCACAGCAACGGGACGGGCGCCCATCGAGATGATGTCGCGAACGATGCCGCCGACTCCGGTCGCCGCGCCCTGAAACGGCTCGATGTAACTGGGGTGGTTGTGCGACTCGACCTTGAATGTGACCGCCCAGCCTTCGCCCACATCCACGACTCCGGCGTTCTCGCCCATGCCGACCATGAGATTCTTCTTCATGGCCGGGGTGACCTTCTGGCCGAACTGCCGCAAGTACATCTTGGAAGACTTGTATGAGCAGTGCTCCGACCACATCACCGAATACATCGCCAGTTCGCCGCTGGTGGGTCTGCGGCCCAGGATCTCGCGGATGCTCGCGTACTCGTCCTCTTTGAGGCCGAGTGCCGCGAACGGCTGCTCCCTCTCGGGGGTCGCGAGCGCGTTGGCGACAGTGTCGACGACGTGGGCGGTCGCGGTGGCGGGGGAAGCTTCAGTCACGCGTGCACTCTCCAAGAAGTGGGGGAGGGGTCGAAGGGGTGTCTAGGCCGGCAGCAGCGTGGAGCGCAGCACCGACGTGAAGAAGGTGAGCCCGTCTGTGCCGGAGCGCATCGCGTCGTGGGTGTCGGGTCCGAAACCGGGCTCGACGGCATGCTCGGGATGCGGCATCAGGCCGACGACGTTGCCGCGCTCGTTGCGCACGCCGGCGATGTCATTGAGGGAGCCGTTCGGGTTCACGCCCTGGTAGCGGAACGCCACCAGGCCTTCCCCCTCGAGACGCTTCAGCTCCTCCTCCGACGCGATGAAACCGCCTTCGCCGTTCTTGAGCGGGATGACGATCTCCTGCCCGAGCTCGAAGCCGTTGGTCCAGGGCGTTTCCACATTCTCGACCACGAGGTGCTGGTCGCGACGGATGAAGTTGCCGTGGTCGTTGCGGATCAGGCCGCCGGACACGAGGTGCGCCTCGGCGAGCATCTGGAAACCGTTGCAGATGCCGAGCACAGGCATCCCCTTGCCTGCGGCGTCGACGACCTCGGTCATGATCGGCGACAGGCTGGCGATCGCGCCGCAGCGCAGGTAGTCCCCGTAGCTGAATCCGCCGGGTAGGACCAGTGCGTCCACACCCTGTAGGTCGTGCTCGCCGTGCCAGAGCGCAACGGCTTCGGCGCCGGCCATCCGGATCGCGCGCAGCGCGTCGCGGTCGTCGAGCGACCCCGGGAACGTGACGACGCCGATCCGCATCAGCCCTGCACCTCGGCCGGGTAGTGGATGCCCACCACGTCTTCGATCACTGAGTTCGAGAGGACCTCGCCCGCGATTTCTTCGACAGCGGCACGGGTGGCTTCGTCGATCGGACCCTCGACCGTCAGCTCGAATCGCTTTCCGACCCGGACGCCGCTGAACTGTCCTTTGCCGATGCGCGCCAGAGCGCCGGCGACGGCTTTCCCCTGCGGGTCGAGCAGCTCGGCTTTGGGCATGACTTCTACAACGATCGTTGGCAACGCGCACTCCGCTTCGCAGGGGTAAGGGGATGCCCCGATTCTACCGGTTCGCGCCGCCGCCGCTGCCGCTCCTGCTGGCGCTCCTGCTGCCGCTGCTGCTGCTGCTCCTGCTGCCGCTCCTGCTGCTGCTCCTGCTGCTGCTCCTGCTGCCGCTCCGCGATCCCGCATAAAGTACCTGCCGAGTCCACCCAAAATCGGGTCAAAACCGTCGAGTCCGCGGACAATCTGTGGACTCGACGGTTGGCTACGGACGGACGGACGGGCGGACGGGCGGACGGGCGGACGGCCACTGCGGAGGGTCAGAGGCGGGGCGCGGCAAAGGCGAGGGCGCGAGGCGCGAGGGAAGCGCGGAGGTCGGCGAAGACGGCGGCGGATGCGGGGCCCGGCCAGTCAGCAGGCAACGCCGTAGCGGGGAACACGGGGTCGAGGTAGGGGATGACCCGCCACTCGTCGAGGGCGCGCATCCATCGGGCGAACGCGGCGCGGTCGTCGGCGGGGGTGGAGAGCGCGGCGAAATGCGCTTGAAAATCGCGGTGGGCCGCGCGCATCCGGTCGAGGTCGTACCAGGTCGCCAGCAGCGCCGGGAGGTCGGCCGTCTCGGGACGTACCGCGGTGAACAACGTGGATTCGCCCGACGCGGCGAGTTCGTCCGCCGAGACGCGGAGGTCGTCTGCGAGTCGGGCGGGCGCGATCCAGAGACCGTCGGAGACCGTGCCGCAGCCGAGGCTTTCGAGGCGGCGGCGAAGCCGGTGCCGCCGCGCGCGATCCCGTTCCGGAATCGAGTACGAAAGCAGGCACCAGCTATCGTCGGCGGGCGGAGTGCGATCGGCGAAGATCCGGCGGTCTCCCCGTTCCAGCATCGGTACGGCTGCGGCGGTGAGCGCATAGCCGGCCGCCCCGCCGCGTCCCTCGCGCACAAGCACCCCACGCGCGCACAACCGGGTGAGTGCGGACCGTGCGGTCGACCCGGGGATGTCGAGGGCTGACAGCAGTTCGACCGCGCCGGCCGACGACATCCACCCGCCGAGGGGCCGGAGGATGCTGCCGACCATTGTGCGCAACAGGGCGGCCGAGCTTCCGGCGCGCGCCTCGAGATCCTCCAGGGCGCCGAGGGGCGGCGAATCGACCTTCCTGCGGCCCGGGAACGTCGGTTTGCCGCCACTCGTGCCAGCGCCAGCGCCAGCGGCAGCGGCAGCGCGATCAGCGCGAGCGGCAGCGCCAGCAGCGCCAGCAGCGCCGGCAGTCACGTGAGCGTGACGAGCGCGTCGCGCACCGCGGCGAGGCCGCGCAACGTCTCCTCGAAGCTTGTGCTCAGCGGCGAGAGCCCGATGCGCAGGCCATCCGGGTCGCGGTAGTCGGGGATGACGTCGCGCTCCCAGAGCAAGGCCGTGACCT
>DASYGJ010000034.1:0-5642 GCA_035999915.1 Leifsonia sp. | reverse complement strand
CGGCGTCCTGGGCTGTCGATCGGCGAGGTGTATGTGCCGTCCTCCGTCACGTCGCCGTACTTGTTCAGCAGGTCGGTGCGGGGGATGCGCACCCCCGTGAAGTGCAGACGGCCGTTGTCGATGCCGTTCAGGCCGCCCTTGATGCCGTCGTCTTCGCCGCCGATGCCCGGCAGGAAGTCGCCATTCTCATCCCGGATGGGCACGTAGAACGCGTGGACACCATGGTTGACGCCCTTCGTGATGAGCTGCGCGAACACCGTCGCCGCGATGCCGTCTTTGGCGGCGTTGCCGAGGTAGTCCTTCCACGCCCCGCGAAACGGGGTGTCGATCACGAACTCCCGGGTCTCTTCGTCGTAGGTGGCGGTGGTGGCGACCGAAGCAACATCCGAACCGTGCCCGGTCTCGGTCATCGCGAACGCCCCCGGGACGTCGAGCGACATGATGCCCGGCAGGTACTTCTTGTGGTGGTACTCGGTGCCGAGCTGCATGACCGCGGCGCCGAACAGCCCCCACTGCACACCCGATTTGATCTGCAGCGACGGATCCGCAGCCACGAGTTCCTCGAAGCCGGCGATGTTGCCGCCGTTGTCCTCGCTACCGCCGACGCTCTTTGGGAATGCGCGATGCACCTGGCCGTCCGCCACAAGCAACTTGAGCTGCTCGAACGTGCGGGCGCGCTGGTCGTCCAGTGTCAGCCCTTCGACCTTCTGCATCTCGGGCCGGCTCGACAGTTTGCGCGCGGCGAGACGCACCTCCGCCCAATCGCCGAGCAGCTGCCGACCGAGCGCCTCGACGTCGACCCGGGGCGCGGCGCCCTGGGGGGCGGCAGACGCGGCAGGCGCGGCGGATGATGCAGGGGCCTTCGCAGGCTGGGACGTGGTGGTGCGCGCGGCAGTGTCAACCATGAGCGTTCCTCTTCGATCTCGCGGGGACTTTTCACGCTACGGCGTCCGGTCGGGAACGCGAAGTCAGCGGTGCCCGGCCTACAAATGCTCACGGAATGCAGTGGCGCACATTTGCGGAATGCTCCAATCTGCACCCCCGGGATTGTGAGCCTGCCCACAACGTCGTTGCTGCTTGCCTGTCGACGTCCCGCCGAGTCGCGGCAAATCGACCTTCCGCCGCCGTCGGAAGGTCGATTCGCCGCCACTCGGCCGCTGTCCGCGCAGACGATGCGGAACGGACGATGCGGCTCGGGTTATGCGGCTCGCCGCGAGCTCGCGCGCCCTGCGTCGCGTGCCGTGCCGCGTGACGGACGCGGCGCAGCCGAGAGTGCCGCGCGCGCCGCCGTCGATCCGCGCAGTTCCATGACGGTGCCCCCGGCGATGCGGAGATCCCGGTCGATCCGCACACCGTTGCCGATCATCACGTTCGGCCCGAGCTTGGCGTTACTTCCGATCCTTACGCCGCTGCCGATGACGCTTCCGGCGCCGACGTGGACGTTGGCGCCGATGAAGGCACGGTCCCCGACGGTGACGCCGCGGTCGATCCAGCTGCCGGCGCCCACATACGCGTCGAGCCCGACGCGAGCCTCCGCCTCCACGTAGGCCGTGGCGTCGATGTATGCCGACTCCGCCACCCGGGCCGACGGCGCCACGAGGCCACGCCCGTTGATGTGCCTCTTGTATTTGATCACGGCGCCGGTCTCGTCTTCGAGCTCTTCGATCATCCTTGCCATCGCATCCTCCTCGAGATCGTCGCAGAAAGGTTCAATTGGATAACACTGGCTGCGCTATCGAAATTCCCTGGTTGTCTGGCAGAACCGTGACAGTACACCGTGATGTTCAAAGCTGACACCGGTTTCGAATCGGTGCATCATCGGGGTATGGCGGAACACGAAACGATCTATCCCGGAAGCGCGGCCGAATGGCGGGCCTGGTTGCTCGCCCACCACGACGACAGAGCGGGGATACGTCTCGCCCTCGCCAAGAAGGGTTCGGGATTGCCGAGCCCCGACTGGGATGCGGCCGTGCGCGTCGCCCTGTGCTTCGGCTGGATCGACGGCCGGCGCAACGCCCTCGACGAGACGCACTTTCTGCAGTCCTTCACTCCGCGCAAGCCGCGCAGCACGTGGTCCCAGCGCAACCGGGATCTGGTCGCCGAGCTCATCGCATCCGGCGACATGACCGACGCGGGGATGCGCGAGGTGGAACGAGCCAAAGCCGACGGTCGCTGGGATGCCGCCTATCAGCGGGTGTCGGACAAGACTCTCCCCGACGATCTCGCCGAGGCGTTGACCGCGAATCCCGAAGCCGCCGCTTTCTTCGAGACCCTCAGCAGCCAGAACAGGTTCGCCATCATCTTTCGCACGAGCAACGCGAAGCGTCCCGAGACCCGGGCCCGCCGCATCGGTGACTTCGTCGCCATGCTGGCACGCCACGAGACCGTCTATCCCCAACGCACGCCCTGACCCGCAAACCGGCCCGGCTGGTCAGGATTCGGCGACGAGGGCGAGCAGCGCCTCGCCGTAGGCGTCGCGTTTCTTGGCGCCGACTCCCGTGATGCCGTCGAGGTCGGCCAGCCTGGCGGGACGCGCGCTCGCGACCGCCCGTAGCGTGGCGTCGCCGAAGACGATGTAAGCGGGGACGCCCTGGGAGCGCGCCTGTTCGGCCCGCCACGCGCGAAGTGCCTCGAACAGCGGCTCGTCGGTCGGCGCCAGGTCCGCAGCTGCAGCACTACGGGACGCCCGCGCTGCACGCGGCGCACGCTCGGGACGCTCGGGCTCACGGCGCAGGATGACTGCACGCTCTCCCCCGAGCACCGAGGCACTGGCCGGCGTTGTCGTCAGCACGCCGTATTCGCCCTCGGTCGTGAGCAGTTCCTGAGCGAGCAGCTGGCGCACGACGCCCCGCCACTGGCTGTCGCTGAGGTCGGTGCCGATGTTCCAGGTGGAGAGGTTGTCGTGGCCGTACTGGTCGACGCGGGCCGTGCGCTTGCCACGAAGGATGTCGACCAGATGGCCCGCGCCGAACTTCTGGTTGCGCTCGCGCTTCAGCCGTACGACCGTGGAGAGCAGCTTCTGGGCCGGAACCGTTCCATCCCAGCTTTCGGGCGGGGTGAGGCAGGTATCGCAGTTGCCGCAGGGCTCCGCGCGCTGACCGAAGTAGCCGAGCAGGTTCACCCGGCGGCACTGCACCGTCTCGCAGAGCGCGAGCATCGCATCCAGGTGCTGCGTCATCCGGCGACGGTGGGCGAGGTCGCCCGGAGAGTCGTCGATCATGCGGCGCTGTTGCACGACGTCGCTCAGTCCGTAAGCGAGCCATGCGGTGGAGGGCAGACCGTCACGACCGGCGCGGCCGGTCTCCTGGTAGTAGCCCTCGACCGACTTCGGCAGGTCGATGTGGGCGACGAACCGCACATCCGGCTTGTCGATGCCCATCCCGAAGGCGATGGTCGCGACCACGACGATTCCTTCTTCGCGGAGGAAGCGGGATTGGGTGGCCGCGCGGGTGCCCGCATCGAGCCCGGCGTGGTACGGCAGCGCCTTGATGCCGCGGGCGCTCAGGAACTCCGCCGTCGTCTCGACGGTGTTACGGGAGAGACCGTAGACGATTCCGGCATCGGTCGGGTATTCGGTGGTGATGAATTCGACGAGCTGCTTGCGCACCTCCGACTTCGGCACGATGCGGTACTGGATGTTGGGGCGGTCGAAGTCGGCGACGAACTGCGCCGCGCGCTCGAGCTTCAGCCGGGTGGTGATCTCTTTGTGGGTCGCGTCGGTCGCGGTGGCGGTGAGGGCGATCCGCGGAACGTCCGGCCAGCGTTCGGCCAGCTCGGACAGCGCCAGGTAATCGGGCCGGAAGTCGTGACCCCACTGCGAGACACAGTGCGCCTCGTCGATGGCGAACAGCGCGATGGTGCCCCGTTCGAGGAAGCGTTTCGTCGCCTCGGAGGAGAGGCGCTCCGGCGCGACGTAGAGGATGTCGAGCTCGCCGCCCAGGTATGCACGCTCGACGCGTGACCTTTCCGCGCCGTCTTGGGTGGAGTTCAGGAACGCGGCACGCACGCCGACCGCCAGCAGCGCATCCACCTGGTCTTGCATCAGAGCGATGAGGGGCGACACGACGACACCGGTGCCCTCGCGCACCAGTGACGGGATCTGGTAGCAGAGACTCTTGCCGCCGCCCGTGGGCATGAGGACGACCGCATCGCCGCCACCGACGAGCTGATCGATGATCTGAGCCTGCTCCCCCCGGAAGGAGTCGTAGCCGAACACCGTGTGCAGCGCCTCGGCCGGGGTGGCGAACTTGGGCGTCGAGGCGGCGATGACCTGTGCGATCGATGCCGGCATTGCGGCGGCCGCGGACGGTGCTCCGAAGTCGACCGGGCCGCCCCAGTAGAGCTCCGTGGCCGGGTCGGGATGGCCGGAGTAATCGGGGAACGGCGGCTCGAACTCCTCCGGCGGCGCATCGCGCTCGTCAGGCTCCCAGGGCACTTCCGCGTTCCAGCTCATTCCTCGATGGTATCCAGGGGGACCGACTCCGGATGACCGGGGTCGGCACTCTGTGGATAACTCGGGGCTGTGGAATCCGTCGAGGCAATGCACCTGCCGCCGCATCGCCGCGCAGCCGCCAACGTGCCGCGCAGCCCCCGCCGCCGCCGCGCGCGAACGTGCCGCCCAGCGCGCCGCGCGCGAACGCTACAGAGACGCCCGCCGTGTAGGCGACTGTGATACCTGCGGCCGAGAGTGCACGGCACACCTGCCACACTCGACCGCAACAGCCACCCTCGGCGGCAACCGCCCCCGCGAGCGGCCTCCGCCGGTAGCAGTGCCCGTGGGCTGCCGACCCAAATGGCGCGAGGCTCAAGGCACGGGGCCGTCAAGCAGGGACTGTGACAGCTGCGGCCGAGAGTGCACGGCGCACCTGCCACACTCGACCGCAACAGCCACACTCGGCGGCAACCGCGCGAGCGGCCTCCGCCGGTAGCAAGGCCCTTGGGCCGCCGACCCCACAAGGCGCGAGACGCAGGGTCCGGGACCGCCGCGCAGGCGACTGTGACAGCTGCGGCCGAGAGTGCACCGCACACCTGCCACACTCGACCGCAACAACCACACTCGGCGGCTACCGCCCCCGCGAGCGGCCTCCGCCGGTGGCAGGGGCACATGGGCCGCCGGCCCCGCATGGCGCAGGACTCAGGGGGCCGGGGGCCGGGGGGCCCGCACCCGCGAGGCACGAGGTACGGACGCCGTCGCGCGGGCGACTGTGACACCTTTGGCCGAGAGTGGGCGGCACAACCGCCAGGCTCGACCGCAGCAGGCACACTCGGCAGGCGGGGCGGGGCGGGGCGGAGCAGGCAGAGCGGCACGGAGCAGGCAGAGCGGGCGGAACGGGCGCGGAGCGGCGAGCGCGGGCGCTCCGCGCGGCCGCTCCGGCCGCGATGCGGGCCCCGCCACGCTGCTAACATCGGCCCCACACCCGCACTGCCGGAGGAGAAGCCATGCGCCGCTTGATCGTCACCGAGTTCATCACGCTCGACGGAGTGGTCGAGGCCCCGGGTGCCGAGAAGACGCATCCGCACGCCGGCTGGACGATGCCGTACGGCACCCCGGAGCTGTACGAATTCAAGCTGCAGGAGACGCTCGAGGCCGACGCGTTGCTTCTCGGCCGCAAGACCTTCGAGCAGTTCGCGGAGGCGTGGCC
>DASYGJ010000025.1:0-7201 GCA_035999915.1 Leifsonia sp. | reverse complement strand
CCTCTCCGCGCTGGATCGTCGATTCTCGCGCGGAGGAGCTCACCCGATTCGTCGCGCGCGGCGCGGAGCTGGTCGAGCGCACGATCGAGCGCGAAGCAACGCGTACGGCGGAGCTGCGCGGTCAGCTCAGGGCTTTGTCGCCCCAGGGAACGCTCGACCGCGGGTACGCGATCGTTCAGCTGCCCCAGGGTGCAGTGCTCCGCTCCCCAGCGGAAGCGCCCGCGGGAACACCGCTGAAGGTCACAGTGGCCGGCGGGTCGCTCACGGCCATCACGGGCTCAGCCGATGACCAGATCGACAAATAGAATGGATGACATGCCGACCACCGAGGACAAGAGCCTCAGAACGGACTCGCTCAGCTATGAGGAGGCGCGCGACGAACTCGTGCGCGTCGTCGCCGAGCTCGAACAGGGCTCCTCGACCCTCGAACAGTCCATTGCACTGTGGGAGCGCGGCGAGGCGCTCGCGCGCCGCTGCGAAGAGTGGTTGATCGGCGCGAAAGCCCGCCTCGAAGCGGCCCGCGCCGGCGTGGAGTCCGGCACGGCTGGAGCATCAGACAGCGAATGACCCCGAGCAGCAGACCCCCGGCGGTCGTCGCCGAACTCGGTCGACCGGAGACCCCCGAGGAGACGGCGGAGCGCAAGGCCCAGAACTCGCGCAACCACCGCAACCGGCAAACGGTCAACAACCTCGTCTACTCGTTGATCGCGACCATGGCCGTCGTCGTGCTCATCGTCCTGTTCGTCCCACGCGGCAACCCGGTCGACACTTCCGCGCCCGTCGACGTCAAGTCGATCGCCGCTCAGGCGCAGGGCACACAGCCCGATCCGCTTCTCGTTCCTTCACTTCCGAGCGGCTGGAAGTCGAACAACGCCGCGCTCCACACGAAGACGCCGGACAGGGTTGATTCCTGGTACATCGGTCTGATCACGCCGAAAAGCGAATACATCGGCATCACCCAGGGTTTCAACGCGAACGACAGCTGGGTAGCCGAGCAGGTCAACAGGTCCATCGTCAAGACCACCACGACGATCGACGGAGTCAAGTGGGACGTCTACGACAACCGCGACTCCGGCGTGGACAACAAAGACGTCGACTACGCACTGGAGAACACCTCCGGACACAGTTCCATCGTCGTCTTCGGCACCGCCGGTGACGCCGAGTTCCAGGTCGTCGCGCGCTCGCTCGCCGGCCAGATCCACCACCTTGGAGGTTCCCGATGAGCATGCCCCGACCGTCAAGAGTGTGGGACGCGATGCTGCGCGGCAACGCCCGGTTCATCGGCGGCGACCCTGAGCATCCGCGTCAGGACGTCGAACGCCGCGAGACCGTCGCCGGCGGCCAGGCGCCGCTCGCCGCGATCTTCGGCTGCAGCGACTCACGCCTCGCCGCCGAGATCATCTTCGATCTCGGTCTCGGCGACGCCTTCGTCGTGCGCAATGCCGGCCAGGTGATGTCGGATACGGTGCTCGGCTCCCTCGAATACGCGGTCGGCGTGCTGCACGTTCCACTGATCCTGATACTCGGCCACGACGAGTGTGGCGCGGTGAGGGCCGCAATCGATTCACAGGGCCCCGATGCCGAGCCGCTGCCGCCGCACATCGCCAAGCTCATCGAACCCATCGTTCCTGCCGTGCACCGCGTCTCCCAGACTTCCCTCGGCCAGGTCGTCGACCCTGAGCGGGTCGATGCCGGCGAGGTCGGGCGGGAGCACCTGCGCGACACCGTCGCTGAACTGCTGCAGAGCTCCGAGATGATCAGCGCTGCCGTCGCGGACGGTTCGTTGGCTATCGTTGGTGCCAACTACCGGCTTCAGGAAGGTCGGGTCGTGCCCGACGTCCTCCTCGGACTGGCCGAACCGGCCAACAAAAAGTAGCGCGTGACGATGCCAGCACTCCGCTGGCCGAGCCCCGCGTCCCAGAAAGGAAAACACACCGTGGTGGAGACCCAGGCGGACACCGAGTACCGCATCGAACATGACACGATGGGCGAGGTTCGCGTTCCCGCGTCCGCGCTTTACGGCGCGCAGACTCAACGCGCGGTGGAGAACTTCCCTATCTCCGGTTCGGTGCTGGAGCCGGCGCAGATCGCCGCCCTCGCCCGCATCAAGAAGTCGGCCGCGCTCGCGAACGCGAAGCTCGGCGTGCTCGACCAGACGATCGCCGACGCGATCGCCGCCGCCGCTGACGAAGTGGTTACTGGCGCGCACGACGGCGAGTTCCCGATCGACGTCTACCAGACCGGTTCCGGCACCTCGTCGAACATGAACATGAACGAGGTGCTCGCCACTCTCGCCTCTCGCCGGCTCGGTCGACCCGTTCATCCGAACGACCACGTGAACGCTTCGCAGTCGTCGAACGATGTTTTCCCCACCTCTGTGCACATCGCTGTGACCGGCGCTCTGATCGACGACCTCATCCCCTCGCTGGACCACCTCGCTGTCGCCCTCGAGGAGAAGGCTCTGCTCTGGGCTACCGCGGTGAAGGCCGGCCGCACCCACCTCATGGACGCCACGCCGGTCACCCTCGGGCAGGAGTTCGGCGGATATGCTGCCCAGATCCGTCTGGGCATCGAGCGCGTGCAGTCAGCGTTGCACCGTGTGGCGGAGGTCCCCCTCGGCGGGACTGCCGTCGGAACCGGCATCAACACCCCGCTCGGCTTTCCGCAGCTGGTCATCGAGCTTCTCACGCAGGAGACCGAACTTCCGATCACGGAGGCGCGCAACCATTTCGAGGCGCAGGCGAACCGGGATGCTCTGGTCGAGACGTCCGGAGCGCTCCGCACCATCGCCGTCAGCCTCACCAAGATCTGCAACGACCTTCGCTGGATGGGCTCCGGCCCCAACACCGGACTCGGCGAGTTGCACATCCCCGACCTGCAGCCGGGCTCCTCGATCATGCCCGGCAAGGTGAATCCGGTCATCCCGGAGGCTGTGCTCATGGTCGCTTCCCGCGTGGTCGGAAACGACGCCACCATCGCATGGAGCGGCGCCTCGGGCAGCTTCGAGTTGAACGTGGCCATTCCGGTGATGGGGACAGCCCTGCTCGAGTCCATCCGTCTTCTGTCGCAGGGCACCCGTGTGCTCGCCGACAAGACCATCACCGGCCTCGAAGCGAACACCGACCGCGCCCGCGCGCTGGCGGAGTCTTCGCCGTCCATCGTCACCCCCCTCAATCGCGTGATCGGCTACGAGGCCGCGGCCAAGGTCGCCAAGCACTCCGTGGCCAACAGCATGACTGTTCGCGAGGCCGTGATCGACCTCGGCTTCGTCGAGCGGGGCGAAGTAACGCTCGAACAGCTCGACCAAGCCCTCGACGTGCTGAGCATGACCCACCCGGGCTGATCCGACCGGATCACGAGCCCACCGGGCTTTCGAGGCGTCCTCCCTTCGGGAGGGCGCCTCGTTCGTTCGGGTCGACGGCGCGCTACCCGACGGCAACGGCGATCCAGAAACCGGCCAGCAGAAACGGCCCGAAAGGGATCTCGCTCGACGACCGATCTCCCGTCCGCAGCGCGTCGATCAGGCCGGCCAGCGCGACGAGTCCAGCGGTTACGAAGGCGACGCACATCCCCACCACCGCCGCTCCCGCTCCGAAGCCACCCGCACCGAGCGTCAGTGCCAGCATGCCCGCCAGCTTCACGTCCCCCATCCCGAGGCCCCCGGCGACTGCGAGAGCTGCGAAAACAGCGAGAGCTCCTGCACACAGGCCGAGAGCGGGCCACACGGGCGATCCGCGCGCGAGCGCCCGGTAGCCGAGCATGACGGCTCCGTAGACGAACCCCGGAACGACGAGCGCATCGGGCAGCCGCCGTTCGCGAAGGTCCACCGCACAGAGCGGAAGCGTCACTGCGGCGACGTACGCGCCCGTCATCACCGTCGGCGCTCCGGGACCAGCCCGCGTCACGCTGAACGCGAAAAACGCGGCCAACGCGGCAAACGCCACGCACACCATCCATACAGTGAGCGGAGCCGGCGCTCTTCCCCACGCTCGGCTCCGCTCACCTCCAGGCCGCCTTTCGACGTGACCAGAGATTCCCCCGCTGATTTCCCCCATGCCTCTACGCTAAAGCCGCGGTCAGGAGGCACGGGCGTTGTCCACAGGGTAAATCTTCATCCACAGAAGCGTCGACACCTGCGGCTCCGACGCTCCGACGCTCCGACGGCAGCGCCGGCGCCCGCGCTACGACGCTCCGCCGACGCCCTACGTCAGTTCGTTGCCCTCCAGCATCTCGGTCACGAGCGCGGCGATCGCCGACCGCTCCGACCGGGTGAGGGTGATGTGCCCGAACAGCGCGTGGCCTTTGAGCGTCTCGATCACCGAAGCGACACCGTCGTGACGGCCGACCCGCAGGTTGTCGCGCTGGGCCACATCATGGGTCAGCACCACCCGCGAGTTCTGGCCGATGCGGCTGAGCACGGTCAGCAGCACGTTGCGCTCGAGTGATTGCGCCTCGTCCACGATCACGAACGCGTCGTGCAGCGAGCGACCTCGGATGTGCGTCAGCGGCAGCACCTCGAGGATCCCGCGGTCCTGCACTTCGTCGAGCACGTTCTGCGAGACAAGCGCGCCCAGGGTGTCGAACACCGCCTGCCCCCACGGGTTCATCTTCTCCCCCTGATCGCCGGGGAGGTAGCCGAGCTCCTGCCCGCCGACGGCGTACAGCGGACGGAAGACCATGATTTTCTTGTACTGCTGGCGCTCCAGCACCGCCTCCAGGCCGGCGCAGAGTGCGAGTGCCGATTTACCGGTTCCGGCCCGACCGCCGAGCGACAGGATGCCGATCTCGTTGTCGAGGAGCATGTCGATGGCGAGGCGCTGCTCGGCCGACCGTCCGTGCAGTCCGAACACGTCCCGGTCGCCGCGCACCAGTTTGAGCCCGCCGTCACCGGTGACCCGGCCGAGGGCAGAACCTCGATCGGAGTGGATGATCAGCCCCGTGTTCACGGGAAGGTCATCGACGAGCGGGGTGCTCATCCACTCGTTCTCGTAGAGGTCGTTCATCGCGTCGGAGCCGAGGCTGATCTCGGCGAGGCCGGTCCAGCCGGAGTCGACGGCGAGTTCGTGCCGGTACTCTTCGGCGGCGAGACCGATGGAGGCGGCTTTGACGCGAAGCGGCAGGTCTTTCGAGACGACCGTGACCGCCAGCCCGTCGTTCGCCAGGTTCTGGGCGACGGCGAGGATGCGCGAATCATTGTCGCCGAGCTGCAGACCGCTCGGCAGCACGGACATGTTCGAGTGGTTCAGCTCGACGCGGAGTGAGCCGCCCTCTCCGACCGGGATCGGGAAGTCGAGACGCTCGTGCTTCACCCGAAGGTCGTCGAGGTTTCTCAACGCCTGCCGGGCGAAATAGCCGATCTCGGGATCATGGCGCTTGCCTTCCAGTTCGCCCACGACCACGACCGGGATGACGACGGCGTGCTCGGCGAACCGGAAGATCGCCTTCGGATCGGACAGCAGTACCGAGGTGTCGAGCACGTAGGTGCGCTCGGACTGCTCGATGTGCCGCGTTGTCGATCCGGCCTGCGCCGGCTGTCGAATACCTTGTTCGGTCACAACCACTCCCGCCCCAGGCGACTCCTCGGAGCCCCCGGATCATCTTGGCGAGACGGCCGGTTTGGTTTCGAAGCGAACTTACGTGGCCGCCTCGATCGGGCGACATGCCCGATAGCACGAAGCTACGCCGCACCACCGACTTGATCTAGCGACACGCCCGCCCGCGTGTATTAAGTCTGGGTAAACGGTCCCCCATTGCAGGGGCCGCGCCCGAACCGGTTAGACAGCGGACGCGTACGAGACGAAGGCGGCGCGCAGCATCTCGAGCGTCTCGTCGACCGTGCCGGCATGCGCGCACAGGCGCACGTTGCTGGCGCGGATCGTGGCCGTGATCCCGTGGTTGTGCAGGGAGGCGCTGAGCGAGGTGAGCTGCTCGGGCCGCGGTTGAAGGACGACGATGCCGGCGCGTTCGGCGGGATTACGCGACGACGCGACGGGGATGGCGTACTCGTCGGCGAGCGCGACGATGGCCTCCACGTTGTCGGCCATCGCCTCATTGACCGTGCCGATACCGACGGCCGCGACCTCCTCCAGAGCGGCAGCGAGCCGCGCCTGTGCAACCGGGTCGGGATTGCTCACCGAGAACGCCTGCGCCGACGCGCTCGGTTCCAGGACTTCGTCGAACGTCTCGCTCCGGCCGGTGCCGGTGAAGCCGCTGAAGACCGGCGTGAGGTACTCGAGTGCGCGCTCGCTCAAAGCCAGGAAGCCTGTCCCCCAGCCCGCGCGTGTCCATTTCTGGCCGCCCGAGACGACGACATCGGCGACGGAGTACGGGGCGTCGACAACACCGAACCCCTGGATCGCATCGACGATGAGCAGACGGTCGCCGATGACCTGCCGGATCCCGTCGATGTCGGCGAGGTATCCGGTGCGGGAGTCGACGAGGCTGACCGCCACCGCTGTGGTGGCCGGACTGAGCTGGTCGCGGAGCTGTCCCGGTGTCACCCGCCCGTGATCCGTTTCGAGCCAGGCCGGCGTGATCACGTGCATGGCTTGCGCAGCCCGCACGGCCGCATACGTGATGCTCGGGAATTCGGCGGCCGAGAGAAGCACTTCGCCGCCCGTGAGCCCGAACATGGCATGCATCAGGCCGGTGCCGGCGTTCGGCTGGAAGACGACCTGGTCGGAGCGGAAACCGGTGAGGGCCGAGACCGCCTCGCGCATCCGCTCGTCTTCGCCGCGCATCCGGTCGGCCGTGCCGAAACGGCTCTTGGCGAGGATCTCGTATTGTCCCGCGGTCTCGGCGGATACGGTCGCCGACGGCGGGCCGACCCTGCCGTAGTCCAGGTAGCCCGGCTCCTCGCGGAACCCGGCCGCGAACTCCTCGATCGTCGTCATCTGGTGAACCTCCGCGGCGACCTCATCCGCCGTATCGCCGCTGACGCCGCGAATAGTCGCGCACGGCCCGCAGAAAGTCCACCTCACGCAGGTCGGGACCGAGGGCCTCGACGAAGTAGAACTCGCTGTGTGCGCTCTGCCAGAGCATGAAATCGCTGAGCCGCTGTTCGCCGGAGGTGCGGATGACCAGGTCGGGGTCGGGCTGACCGCCGGTGTAGAGATGCTCGCCGATCAGATCGGGCGTGAGCAGGTCGGCGAGTGTTTCGAGACTGCCGCCGTCGGCGTGGTGAGCGGCGACGATGCTGCGC
>DASYGJ010000003.1:0-5762 GCA_035999915.1 Leifsonia sp. | reverse complement strand
CTGCTTTCGGCGCTGACGCTGTTGCCCATGCTGCTAGTGGTGTTCGGAAGGGCCGCATTCTGGCCGTTCCGCCCGACCCTCGCGGGAGAGAATCTGCGCGAGCACACGCGCACCGGGGAGGCGCTGATCGCTGGTCTCGAGGGCGTTCGCGGACTTTGGCGTCGGGTCGGCGCCCTCATCGCACGCCGGCCGCGTGTGACCTGGATCTCGGCGCTCCTTCTGCTCGTGGCGTGTGCCGCCGGGGTGACGCAACTCAAGGCGAACGGAGTGCAGCAGACTGACCTGGTGCTCACCCAGTCGGATGCGGTGGACGGCCAGAAGGTTCTCGCGCGGCACTTCGACGCTGGATCGGGAAGCCCGGTGGTCATCGTTGCGAAGCAGCGCGAAGCGGATGCGATGCTCACCGCTGTGAGAGCGACCCCCGGCATCAGCGCGGCCATCGTGTACGCGGGTGACGCGAATCCGGGGGCCGGCGACGCGGCACCGGTGCCGGTCGTCAAGGAGGGCCGCGTGCTGATCAACGCGACCCTCGCCTCGGCGGCGGACTCGTCCGCAGCCGAGCGTGTGGTGCGCGACCTGCGCACCACGCTGCCCCGAACGGACTCGAGCGCGCTGGTCGGTGGCGTCACGGCGATCGCGCTCGACACTAACGTGACGGCGCAGAGCGACCTTGCCAAGATCATCCCGATCGTGCTGGCGGTCATCCTGATCGTCCTCATGTTGCTGCTGCGGTCCGTCGTCGCGCCCGCGCTTCTGATCGGAAGCGTGGTGATCTCCTATGCGGCAGCACTCGGCGTGTCCGCTCTCGTCTTCAACCACGTGTTCGCCTTCCCCGGAGCGGATGCGGCGGTCCCGTTGTTCGGATTCGTGTTCCTGGTGGCTCTCGGTGTGGACTACAACATCTTCCTCATGACGCGCGTGCGCGAGGAGTCGCTCAGGATCGGCACCCGACCGGGCATCCTGCGAGGGCTCGGCGTGACCGGAAGCGTGATCACGTCGGCGGGGATCGTTCTCGCGGCGACGTTCGCCGCCCTGGCCGTGATCCCCATCCTGTTTCTGGTGCAGATCGCGTTCATCGTCGCGTTCGGCGTGCTGCTCGACACGGTCGTTGTGCGCTCCCTGCTGGTGCCGGCGGTCTCGTATGACATCGGCGAGGCGATTTGGTGGCCCTCTCGCTTATCTCGGCGCAATCTGTATAACAATTCGACCGCGCAAGCGGCCGAAATGGACAGTATGAGCAGTGTGGATTAGACGAGTTGCCCACTGACGCGACCCCTGCGAAAGTGGCGACATGACCCTCACCACGCCCGAACGCGACGCTCCCAGCGCCCACTGCGATGAAACGGCTCTGCTGCGCCGGCTGTACCGCACGATGGTGACGGTGCGGCGACTCGATCTCGACGGCGTGGCCATGCAGCGCCAGGGCATCCTTCCCGGCTACGCGCCGATGCGCGGTCAGGAGGCTGCGCAGGTCGGCAGCGCGGCCGCCATCGACCTCGCCCACGACTTCGCATTTCCCACCTACCGGGAGCTGGGCGTCGCCGTGACAATGGGCATCGATCCGGTCGCCTACCTCGCCTCGCATCAGGGAGCCTGGCATGGTGGGCTGTGGGACGCATCCGTCTCCCGGCTGGCTCCGATCAACGCGGTCGTCGGCGGAGCCGTCACGCACGCCGTCGGCTGGGCACTCGGCGCGAAGCTCGATCGCAACGGCGGGGTGGCGGTGGCCTACTTCGGCGACGGCGCGAGCTCGCAGGGCGACATCCACGAAGCCATGAATACCGCCGGCGTCTCGCAGCTGCCTGTCGTGTTCTTCTGCCAGAACAACGGCTGGGCGATCTCAGTGCCCACGGAGAAGCAGGTGGCCGGCGGTTCCGTCGCGGCCCGGGGAGCGGGCTACGGGATGCCCGGTGTGCGCGTCGACGGCAACGACGTGCTCGCGGTCTACCGTGCAACGCACGCAGCCATCGACCTTGCTCGGAGGGGTGGTGGACCGACCGTGATCGAGGCGATGACCTACCGCTCAGGCCCGCACTCCACGTCAGACGACCCCGGCCGGTACCGGTCGCTCGACGAAGAGCAGAGCTGGCTCGCCCGCGACCCGCTCGCGCTGTGCGAGGAGCGGCTGCGCGAGACGGGAACCGTGGGAGACGATTTCTTCGCCGAGGTCTCCGACACGGCGGAGGCCTTCACAGAACGGGTGCGCGCCGACGTTGTCGCACTCGCCGTCCGCCCTGGCGAGGAGATGTTCGACTTCGTCTTCACGAACCCCCCGGCGGCCGTGCTCGACCAGAGGCGCGAGTGGCAGGAGTCACGTCGTGGCTGAACTCACCACGATGCAGCGTTCTCTCAATCGCGCCCTGGACGAAGCGTTGGCGGCGGACGACCGCACCCTCGTCTTCGGCGAAGACGTCGGGATGCTCGGGGGCGTCTTCCGGGTCACCGACGGCCTCATGGCCAAGTACGGCGACGAGCGCGTCTTCGACACGACGCTCGCCGAGGCGGGGATCATGGGCATGGCGGTCGGGCTGGCGATGGCCGGCTGGCGACCGGTGCCGGAGATCCAGTTCGACGGCTTCTCCTACCCGGCCATCGACCAGATCGTGAACCAGGTGGCGCGGATGCATTACCGCAGTCGCGGGGCGTTCGACATGCCGATCACCCTGCGGCTTCCGAGCTTCGGGGGCATCCGCGCTCCCGAACACCACGGAGAGAGTCTGGAGGCCCTCTTTGCGCACGTTCCTGGGCTGAAAGTCGTCTCGCCCTCGACACCGGCCGAGGCGTACACACTGCTGCGCCAGTCCATCGAAGACCCCGACCCGGTGATCTTTCTCGAACCGAAGTCGCGCTACTGGCACAAGGCTTCCGTCGAGGACGCCGAGTGGGACGAGCGGCTGCCGATCGGCACGTCCCGCGTCGTGCGCGCCGGCAAGCACGTGACTCTGATCGCGTGGGGCGCGATGGTCTCCCGCTGCCTGCAGGCCGCCGAACTCGGAGCTGAGGACGGCGTGGAGATCGAAGTGCTCGACCTGCGCTGGCTCAAGCCGATCGATGTGGCGGGACTGACCGCATCCGTTGTCCGCACCCGCCGCGCTGTCGTCGTTCACGAGGCGCCGTTGACCGCGGGTCTCGGAGCGGAGGTGAGTGCGCTCGTCACGGAGAACTGCTTCGGCGAGCTGCGGGCTCCGGTGCAGCGCGTGGCCGGCTGGGACGTCCCGTATCCGTCGCCGGTGCTCGAAGACGAGTACCTGCCGAGCATCGACCGCATTCTCGAAGCCGTCCAGAAGACCCTGGAGTATCGCCGTGGCTGAGATCACTTTCGTGCTGCCCGACCTCGGCGAGGGCTTGCAGGAAGCGACGGTACTGGAATGGCTCGTCGCCGAGGGCGACTTCGTCGAGCGCAATGCTCCGCTTGTCGAGGTCGAGACGACGAAGTCGGCCGTGGAACTTCCCTCGCCGCAGTCGGGGACCGTCGCCCGGTTCGAAGTGAGCGAAGGGGATGCGGTGCCCGTCGGAGCGCCGCTGATCACCTTCACCGTGAGCGATGACCAGGCCGGGATCGTCGGAACCGTGCCCGCCGAGCAAGCGCCTGCGCGCCGGGTGCGGCTGCAATTGCCGGAAGATTGACGCATGACCTCCTTTGCGCAGACCGCAGACGGGCAGCGGATCGCCTACGACCGGTATCCGGGCGATGATCCTGTGCTGCTCGTGCACGGCTTCGCCACCACCGGCGCCCTCACCTGGGAGGCGACCGGTTGGGTGCGCGCCCTCGCCGAGGCCGGCCGCGGTGCGATCGTCGTCGACCTGCGCGGGCACGGCGCGAGTTCCGCTCCACACGACCCTGCGGCATACTCGCCTGAGCTGCTCGCGGGTGACCTTCTCGCCGTACTCGATTCCGAAAGACTCGCCCAGGTCGACGTGATGGGGTACTCCATGGGCAGCTGGGTCGCGCTGGCGCTCGTCGCACTCGCGCCGACCCGCGTTCGCCGTGTCGTCGTCGGCGGGGTCGGAACAATCGAGCAGTTCGGCCACTGGGGTGTGGATGCGGTGCGCGCGTCTCTGCTCGACGGCGCGCATCCCGAAACTCTGGCCGACTCGCCGCTGGCGCCGCTGCTCGGCTCCATCCGTCAGGCGCCGGGCGTGGACCTGACAGCGCTCGCCGCGTGCGTGTCGGGGATGGCCGCGCATCCACTGCCCCTCGCCTCGTCCGTGCCCACAATGCTGGTCGTCGGCGACGCCGATCCAGTCACCGCCGGCAGCGAGGACGCCGCCGCAGCGTTGCAGGCGCAACTCGTGGTGCTGCCGAAACGCACTCACGTGACCACACTGAGCGCCCGAGGATTCAAGCAGGCTGCGTTGCCCTTCTTGGCGGCTGCTGTCAGGGTGTAGCCGATTCGGCCCCGGCGACGTACGCTGTGCAAGGACCGAGGGAGGCCGGATGGCGATCGACAAGCTGGATGCCGACCTGATCGCACTGCTGACCGACGAGCCGCGCCTGGGCGTGTTCGAGGCATCCCGTCGGCTGGGCGTTGCGCGGGGGACCATCCAGGCCCGCCTCGACCGGCTGCAGCGCTCGGGAGTGATCCGCGACTTCGCGCCGACCGTCAACAGTGAGGCGCTCGGCTATCCGGTCACCGCGTTCGTGACGGCCGAGATCTCGCAGGGGGACCGCGACGTGACGGTCATCGAGCACCTGCGCAGCATCCCCGAGGTGCTCGAAGTGCACACCATCACCGGCGCGGGCGACCTGATGATCCGCGCGGTCGCCCGGTCGAATGCCGACCTGCAGCGGGTGATCGACCGGATCGTGAGCGATCCTTCCATCAGGCGCACGTCGACCGTCATCGCCCTCGCGACCAAGATCGACCATCGCGCGGTGCCGCTGGTGGTGGCATCCGTCGAGGTCCCCGCCGAACCTTGAAAGAAGGAAAGACATGGATGAGAACGCCCTGCTCGCGAAGGTCCCCGACCGCCTCTTCATCGGCGGGGAGTGGGTGCCCGGGAGCGCCGGTCAGCTCTCTGTCAGCGATCCGGCGACCGGCCGCGTGATCAAGACGATCGCCGATGCCTCGGTGGAGGATGGCGCGGCGGCGCTGGATGCGGCGGTGGCTGCGGCGGACGACTGGGCGGCGACGCCTCCCCGGCACCGCGGCGAGATCCTGCGGCGCGCGTTCGATCTGCTGCAGGAGCGCCGGGAGGAGTTCGCGCTGCTGATGACGCTGGAGATGGGCAAACCGCTTGCCGAGTCGAATGGCGAGGTGACGTATGGCGGCGAGTTCCTGCGCTGGTTCAGCGAAGAGGCGGTGCGCATCTCCGGACGCTACGCGACCAACCCCGAAGGCACCGGGCGGATGATCGTGTCGCAGCATCCGGTCGGCCCGTGCTTTCTGATCACCCCGTGGAACTTCCCGCTGGCGATGGCGACCCGCAAGATCGCCCCGGCGCTGGCCGCGGGATGCACGGTCGTCGTCAAACCGGCCGAACTGACTCCGCTCACCACGCTCCTCTTCGCCAAGCTGCTCGAGGATGCAGGACTGCCCGCCGGCGTCGTCAACGTGATCACCACGACGACCTCGGGCAAGGTCTCCGGCCCGATCATCGCCGACCCGCGACTCCGCAAGCTCTCGTTCACCGGGTCGACCGAGGTCGGCCGCAAGCTGATCGAGCAGTCGGCCCGGAACGTGTTGCGCACGTCGATGGAGCTCGGCGGCAACGCCCCCTTCGTCGTCTTCGAGGATGCGGACCTCGACAAGGCCGTCGAC
>DASYGJ010000288.1:0-1683 GCA_035999915.1 Leifsonia sp. | reverse complement strand
GTCCATCGCGGTCGCGTCGATCTGGCTCACCGGACCGCTGCTGCTCGGGCTCGGCGCCAGCCAGATCGTGCTGCTGATCCTGACCGTCATCGTGAGTGTGCTGACCATCGTGCCCGGACGAGCGACCCGTCTGCAGGGCGGCGTGCACCTGGTGCTGTTCGCGGCCTTCGTGTTTCTCTCGATCGCGCCCTAGCGCATCCCCGAGCCGCATCCCTGGGCCGCATCCCTCGGCCGCATCCCTGGGCCGCATCCCCGAGCCGCGAGTGGCGGCAAATCGACGTTCGCAGGCGCTGGGAAGGTCGATGCGCCGCCACTCGACGGTCCGAACCGCTCGACGGTCCGAACCGCTTAGGCTCCGAAGCCGTCGGGTCGGATGCCCCACGCTGCCGTCCAGCGCTCGCCCGGAGTCAGCCAGCGCAGGCCACGCCCCGTGTTGAGCGCGTTCGCCGGAGCGGTCATCGGCTCGACGGCCAAAGCCACGTCGGACGAAGTCTCCGTGGCGAAAGTCCGCGAGGTGTAGACCTGCACGTACTGAAAGGCGTCCTCGCCCCAGACAGTGACGCGGCGTCCATCGGGAGCCTCCACGACGTGCGACACGCCGCGGGCGGTGAGCACCACATCCGCGAAGCCGTCGTCGAGTTCCAGCTCGTTCACACGGCGACCGCCGCTCAGGTCGAATCGGGTTCCGGCGACCGGTGACTCGCCGATCACGTTCAGGCGGTCATCCACATCCAGGTGGGTCTGCGCCGTCACCGTCAGCGTGAGTTCGCCGGTCGGCACGTCGCCGATCTTGGGATACGGATGCGCTCCGATCGCAACCGGCGCCGGCTCCTCCCCCAGGTTCTCGATCGTGTGCGTGACGGTGAGGCCGTCAGCGTCGAGCGAGTGCCGAACCGTGGTCATCAGTTCGAACGGGTACCCGAGTTCCGGGAAGATGGCGGCGCTCTGCGTGACCGACGAGGAAGTGTGCTCGACCAGCTCATACGGTCGGTAGCGCAGCAGCCCGTGGATCGCGTTGCCACGAGCCGGTTCTGTGAGCGCCAACTGGTGACTTTTTCCGTCGTGCTGCCAGGCCCCGTCTTTCACCCGGTTGGGCCACGGGACCAGCACGATCCCGCATCCGGACGGCGGTGTCGCGTCCACTGGGAAGGGTTCCGTGATGTCGACACCACCCACCCGCAGAATGCGCAGGCCGGCCCCGACCTGGGTGACGACGGCGTCGATCGTGCCGAAGGAGAACTCGTACTGGGTACCGGTGGGCGCTCGCATGCGTCCAGCGTATTGCGCGCGCGGCGCTTGCCCGAGCCCTGCGCGCGGGAACTGTGCCCACGTTCCCCCGCCCCTACTCCGCGACCAGCACCTCGAGGCCGGCGGCGCGGAGCGCGGCGACCGCGATAGCGGGAGCCGACGCTCCCGTGATCAGTTCGTCCACCTCGTCGAGGGCTGCGATGCGGCCGAGGTGCGTGCGGTCCAGCTTCGAGCCGTCGGCGACCACGACTGCCCGGGTCGCCGCGCCCACCATCACACGTTTCAGGTCCGCCTCGGGAAGGTTCACGTTCGTGATGCCGCCTGTCGGGTGCACGCCCGTGCATCCGACGAACGCCACGTCGGCGTGCATCCGGTCGAGCAGCACCGAGGCGAGCGGCTCGACGAGCGAATGCTGAAGCGGACGCAGACTGCCGC
>DASYGJ010000250.1:0-5226 GCA_035999915.1 Leifsonia sp. | reverse complement strand
GTGGCGGCGTAGTCGGCGATCGGGGTCGCCGACTGCGTGAGCGAGCGGCCGGCGAAGTCGGTGCGGAACCCGCCGGGCGCGACGACCATCGCCGTGATGCCGAGCGGGGCGACCTCCTTCCGGAGCGACAGGGTGAGCGCCTCGATCGCGGCTTTGACCGCCGCGTAGTAGCCGGAGCCCTCCGGCGCCACATGCGCGCCGATCGAGGAGAGGTTCACGATGGTGCCCGTCCGCCGTGCGCGCATGCCGGGCAGGACCGCCTTGATCATCCGGACCGAGCCGAAGAGCTGGGTGTCGAAGAGCCGGCGCACATCCGCGTCGTCGCCCTCCTCGACCGCCGCGCGGTACCCGTATCCGGCGTTGTTGATCAGGACGTCGACGGGGCCGAACCGCTGCTCCGCCGCTCGCATCGCGTCAGCGACCTGCCCGTCGTCCGTCACGTCGAGCGCGACGGGGAGCGCGGAGGCCGGGTAGCGGTCCGTCAGCGGCGTGACGGCTTCGAGGTTCCGCGCGGTGACCACGACGTCGTGGCCGGCGTCCAGCGCGGCCTCCGCGAACGCGTGGCCGAGGCCGGTGGAGCAGCCGGTGATGAGCCAGGTGGACATGGAGTTCCTGCTTTCGTCGTTCAGCCGCGCAGCGCGCGGCCCTCGGTGTCCAGGTGGTCGCGCCACGAGCGCTTCGCGGTCCACCCGAGCATCCGGCGAGCCTTCTCGGTGGAGATCCCGGACGCGTCCGGCCGGTCGAGCGGGCGCAGCTCGATCTGGTCGCCGTAGTAGCGGTGCAGCATCTCGGCGAAGTCGTGCCCGCCGGCGTTGTCGGCGGCCGCGATGTAGAACACCTCGTGCCCGGGGAGGTCCGACTCGACCGCGAGCACCAGGGCATCCGCGAGGTCGTCGGCGTCGATGTAGCTCCAGAAGTTCGCCGACAGGTTCGACGGGTCGCGCACCTGCTTCCCGAGGTTCGACTCGTAGTTGTCCTCGTTGTGGACGGTCGACGGACGGATCGAGATCGCGCGCAGGTCGGAGCGCCGCACCGCCGCATCCATCAGCTGCTCGCCGAACGACTTCGACAGCGCGTACGGATCCTGGGGGCGCAGCGGATGCTGCTCGTCCATGGGGAGGTAGTCGGGCAGGAACGGCCGCTCGGGGAAGAAGTTGCCGACGATGCTCTCGCTGGACACGTTCACGAACCGGCGCAGCCCGAAGCGCACCGCCGCCTCGACCAGGTTGAAGGTCGACATCAGATTGGTCTGGAACACCACGTGGGGCGGGTTCCCGGTCGGCTGCGGGATGGCGGCGGTGTGGACGACCGCGTCAGCGCCGGCCACGACCGAGTAGGCCGATCCGGCGTCCGTCAGGTCGGCCATCTGATAGCGGCCGGGCACCACGACTCCGGCATCGAAGACGGGGCGGACGAGATCGACGCCCAGCACGTCGTGTCCCGCATCGACGAGGGCGCGCACCGCCGCTCGCCCGACCTTCCCACGCGAACCGCTCACCACGACCTTCATACGGACCTCCCCCGATCCGCCGCGCCCCGCACCCCGACAACTCGCATGGCGTCCTTCCTGTCGACCTGTCCGAGACGGAGCGTAACGAGGAGAGAACGGCACCACCCGTGAGCGCCGGCGGCGCCGGATCCACGACCAGCGATGCGGCAGGTCGGTCGTGGGCGAGCTCGACGCCCGCCGCTCGCCGCACGCCGCTCAGGCGGCCCGCGCGGCATCCGGCCCGGGGCGCTCCTACTTCGCGATCCCGAGCTCGTGCTGCAGGAACCAGCTGTTCAGCATGCACAGCTCGGCCGGGTTGCCGCCGTGATCGCTCTCGACGACGACCCATCCGCCGTACTCGTGGGCCCGGAGGGCGGCGACGAACGCCGGCACGTCGACGAGGCCGCCCTCGGTGCCGAGCTCGAAGAACCAGCGCTCGATGCGTCGCCCAGCCCCACCGCGGAGCATCGTCGCCTCGGCGCCGGGCATCCGGTACTCGTCGCCGGAATCCCGGAACGGCGTGTCCTTCAGGTGGACGTGCGTCACCCGGTCCGCGTGCCGCTCGTAGAAGGCGACGGGGTCGATGCCGCCGATCGTGAACTCGGCCGTATCGAGCGCGAGTCCGACGAGCGCGAGGTCGGTCGCTTCGAGGAAGGCCTCGAGATCCTTCTCGGAGTGGATGGCGGACAAGCAGTCGTAGTGGACGGAGAGGTTGACACCGCTCGCCGCGGCGAGCTCGCCGACCCGGTTCCAGAGGCTCCCGACCAGGCGGATGGTGCCGGCGTCGAACGGGGCGCCCATCCACGCCGACCGGGTGGGACGGGCGACGAGCCGGTCGGAGCCGACCTGGGCGAGGAAGTCGACGAACGGCTTGGCGGATTCGACGATCGCGTCGTGGTCGGCCGGGTTCTGCGGGAAGCGGAACGCCCAGCCCTCCTCCTCGACCGGCTGGAACGGGTCCCAGAAGAAGCTCGAGATGCCCGTGATCGAGCCGCGCGCGAGGAAGTCCCGGAGCCCGGCGGCGTCACGATGGTTCTGCCAGATGACCTCCGGCCGGCTCAGGTTGTCCCACCGGCCGGTGCCGGACGCGAGCTCGAGGTGGTCGAAGCCGCATGCTGCCGCCGTCTTGAAGGCCCGGATCTGCTCCTCGTGCCGCACGAAGACGTCCAGTCGGATGTTCCACTGGTTCAGCGCGTACGACCACTTCAGGGTGTCCCTCATGCGCCGACCTCCACAGGGGTCGTCTCGGCCTGCGCATCCCGCAGCACCGTGTCGATGTACCACTTCGCGGTCGCGGTGGCCTCGGCATAGCTGCCGCCGCCGAGCTCCGCCTTGTCGTGCTCGACCGTCAGCCAGCCGTCCCAGCCGGACGACAGGATCTCCTTCATCAAGGCCGGGAAGTCGACGAGGCCGCCCTCCGTCCCCATCTCGTAGAACCACCGGGTCACGTGCGGCGCCATGAGCTCGGGGTCGGGCGGGGTGCGGTACGCCTCGTGCACGTCCACGTCGTGGGTGTCCTTGAAGTGGAAGCCGGTGCATCGGTCCCGGTAGTCGCGGAACAGCTGGAGAGGATCGACGCCCGCGATCGTGTGCTGGGCGGTGTCGCAGAAGAAGTGCACGAGGGAGGGATCGGTGTACTCGAAGAAGAGGTCGATCTGCTCCCTGGTGCGGATCGCGCCCCAGAACTCGAAGTGGCAGGTCGTCGTCATGCCGTGCTCGAGCGTCATCGCGCCGACTCGGTTCCAGAGGTCGCCGACGACCTTGATGGTCTCGTCGGTGACCGGCTCGGTCTGGTGGTAGGTCGACGTCGGCATGACGATGAAGTTCTCGACCGAGAGCCCCTCGAGCGCCTGGACCGTGCGCTCGCTGTCCGCGAAGATCCGGTCGTGCGTCTCCCGCACATGCGGCGCCGTGTACTTCGTCGCCCAGGGGTAGGCGGAGAAGACGCCGGTGATCTTGTCGAACCCGTTGGCCTGGAGGAACTCCTCGAAGCCCTTCACCGAGCCGTACATGCCGGCGTAGATCGGCAGGTAGAAGAAGAAGGTGTCGAACCCGGTGAAGCCGAGCGCGGACAGCTGCTTGATGTAGCGGTCCATGTACGCCCGGTTGAACGAGGGCGGCTGCGGTCCCTGAGGCGTCTGCGTCACCCAGTGGTCCATGTACGACCACTTCGTCCAGGTCATGCGCGCCCGCTCACGAGAACCGAGTCGAGCGCCCCTGGCGCTCCGACGAGCCGATCCATCCGGGCGTCCTCCCCTTCGAGGGACCGGCGCCGTGGCGGCCGGTTCAGTTCAGTGCGCGAAGCAGCGCTGGCGCGATATTTGCACAGAATCTACGGAAAGCAAAGGAGGTCCCGCCAGAGGCGCTCGCCCCGGACGTGCTGCTCGTCACGCCTCATCGCACGGGCTCGCCGCGGGTATCTGCATGATCTATGCCTCCCATCAGGAAGTCCCGGTTCCCTGATCTGGACCTGCTGGTTAGCGTCCGATAGCCGTCAGCAACGCAGCGCGGTCACTCAGGAGGACACCCACCGATGCACTCGAATCCTTCCGCAAGAACCCCCCACCCGATCGGCCGACTGGCCACAGCCCCCACCTGCATGGGCCTCGCCCTCGGGCTCGTGATCGCTTGGCTCGGCGCGAGCCCGAGCCAGGCCGACCCCCGGAACCCCGGCGATGAGGGCACCCACTATCGGCAGATCGCCGACATCTCGGTTCCGACCCCGAACAACGCCCTCTACGGCGACATCATCTACGGCGACCAGCAGTCGGGGCTCGTGTACTTCAGCGACGGCTCCAACTCCACCGTGGACGTCGTGAACGGGCGCACCGACAGGCTCGTCGCTCAGGTTCCTGTCGCCGGCGGTCCGGCAGGCATCGTCACGGACGGCTACGGCCAAGCCTGGATCGGCAGCGGCTCGGGGTCGATCGTCGTCTTGAAGTCCACCCGGCCTTTCACGAAGATCGGCGCGATCCCCGTCGGCGCCCCGACAGCGGACGAGATCGCCTACGACCCGCGCGATCACATCATCGCGGTCACGAGCCCCGACGCGACCGACACGAAGGGGAGACCCACCCCGTGGGTGACCCTCATCGACGCCCGCCCTGGGCACCACCGGGTGCTCGGCCACGTCGTGATCCCCGGAGCGGCCGCCGACTCCATCGAGCAGCCGCAATGGAACCCGGCCTCCTCGACCTTCGTGGAGGCGATCCGTGCAACCACGGACTTCCCGAACGGAGAAGTCGCTCAGATCGATCCCAAGGCGGTCCGGCTGCAGAGCGTCCTGCCGGTGGACGAGACCTGCAACCCGGGCGGCCTGGCAGTCGGACCGAACGATGAAGCCCTCCTCGGCTGCAACGTCGGCGCTCCGGCGCTCATCAGCCTCGCCACCGGCCGCGTGATCCACGTCTACTCCGGCCACGACGCGAGCGGAGCCGACGAGGTCGCCTACGACGCCAAGGACCACCGCTACTACGCGGCCGAGGCCGGAGCCGTCGGCCCCCCGCCGAACCCCCAGCTGAACACACCGACGGTGATGGTCATCGACGCACACTCCCGTCGATTCGTCACCGACATCGCACTCGGCCCGACAGCCCTGGGGTTCCACCAGGTGACCGCCCTCTTCAACCCGGCAACGGTGTTCGTGCCCCAGTCCGACGGGATCCACGTCTACACCTCGCTGAACAAGGGGAAGGGGTGATCACACCGAAGGCGTGACGACCGACGGCTGGACGGAG
>DASYGJ010000205.1:0-18546 GCA_035999915.1 Leifsonia sp. | reverse complement strand
CCCTGGGAGAGCGTGGTCGACGATCGTATCGACGGCTGGCGACACACCGGCCTGCGAGTCGCGCACCTCGATGAGGAGCGGACCCTGAGCCTGGAGCGCGCGGGGGAGGAACGGATGCTCATCCCGCTCGCAGGGAGCTTCACAGTCGAATGGAGAGAGGGCGACGGTGCCGTGATCACACTGTTGGCGGGCCGCGCCTCCGAATTCGACGGCCCCACCGACGTGCTCTATCTCTCCTCCGCCGCGTCGGCGACGATCACCGGTTCCGGTCGAATCGCGATCGCGTCGTCACCGACCGACACAGTGCTGCCCAGCCGGTACCTGCCTTCCGACGGGGTTCCGGTCGAGTTGCGGGGCGCCGGCGCGTCCAGCCGCGAGGTGCACAACTTCGGCGTGCCGGGAGTGCTCGACGCCGCCCGTCTCATCGTCTGCGAGGTGATAACGCCGTCGGGAAACTGGTCGTCGTATCCACCGCACAAGCATGACGAACACGTCACCGGGCAGGAGTCGCGGCTCGAGGAGATCTACTATTTCGCTGCCGCCCCGGAGTCCGGCGCGCCTGCCGGCGTGCCTGATGGCGTCGCCGCCGCGCCCTTCGGACTCTTCCACACCTACAGTTCGCCGGCGGGCGAGATCGAAGTCGACGCTGTGGTGCGCTCGGGTGACATCGCCCTTGTGCCTTTCGGTTATCACGGTCCCGCCGTGGCCGCACCCGGTTACGACCTCTACTACCTCAACGTGATGGCGGGGCCGGATGCCGACCGGGCTTGGCTGATCACCGACGACCCTGTGCACGCCTGGGTGCGCGACACCTGGATCGAACAGGACGTCGATCCTCGACTCCCGTTCGGCCACGATCGACGAAAGCGGAGCTGATGTCCTCGACCGTGCGGATGACCGTGAGCCAAGCGCTCATCTCATTCCTGTCTCACCAATGGACCGTCGACGGTGACGTGCGGGAGCGCACGATCCCCGGTGTCTTCGGCATCTTCGGCCACGGTAATGTCGCCGGAATCGGGCAGGCACTTGCCCAGCTGCACGCGAGCCATCCGGGGCTGATGCCCTACCACCAGGCCCGCAACGAGCAGGCGATGGTGCACCAGTCGGTCGGCTACGCCCGCATGCACCGTCGTCGCGGCACGTTCGCGTCGGCCGCCTCCGTGGGACCAGGG
This sequence comes from Leifsonia sp., assembly GCA_035999915.1. GTDB lineage: Bacteria > Actinomycetota > Actinomycetes > Actinomycetales > Microbacteriaceae > Leifsonia. Next base: position 17,374 of record DASYGJ010000205.1, on the reverse strand, counting down.
GCGACCAACATGCTCACCGGGGCGGCATTGGCGACCACCAACCGGCTGCCCGCGCTTCTCCTGCCGGCGGACACCTTCGCCACCCGCGTCGCCGACCCAGTTCTGCAGCAGCTCGAACAACCCTGGGACAGCGGGCTGACGGTGAATGACGCCTTTCGGCCGCTGTCGCGATTCTTCGACCGCGTGCAGCGGCCCGAGCAGCTCTATTCGATCGCTTTGGGTGCGCTTCGCGTGCTGACCGATCCGGCCGACACGGGCGCCGTCACCATCGCACTGCCGGAGGATGTGCAGGCCGAGGCGTTCGACGTGCCCCTCGAGTTCCTTCAAGACCGGGAGTGGTCCATCCGCCGCCCGTTGCCGGAGCGTGAACCGCTCGGCCGGGCTGCCGCCGCCATCCGAGGCGCACGGCGACCGCTCATCGTCGCCGGCGGCGGCGTGATCTATTCGGGCGCCGAGGAGGAGCTCCGCGCGTTCGTCGAAGCCACGGGCATCCCGGTGGGAACGACGCAGGCCGGAGGCGGCTCGCTTCCCTGGGATCACCCTCAGTACCTCGGGGCGATCGGCGCGACCGGCACGACCGCCGCGAACCGTTTCGCCGAAGATGCGGACGTCGTCATCGGTATCGGTACCCGCTACAGCGACTTCACGACAGCCTCTCGCACGGCGTTCCAGAACCCGGCCGTTCGCTTCGTGAACATCAACGTCGCTGTCTTCGACGCCGTCAAGCACGGCTCCCGTCTGCCCTTGGTGGCCGATGCGCGCGAAGCCCTTGTCGCCCTCACGCGCGAGCTCGAACGGTTCTCCGTCGACCCCGAGTATGCCGCAGGCATTCGCGATGCGAAGCGGTCATGGGATGAGACGGTCGACAGGGCACTCGCCCCGAGCGACAGGCCGACTCCGGGCCAGCCGGAAATCATCGGTGCTGTGCACGCGGCGCTGGACCCGAAGGATGTGATCGTGCAGGCAGCCGGATCGCTGCCCGGCGACCTCCACAAACTCTGGCGGGTGCGGGACCCCCTCGGCTACCACGTGGAATATGCCTTCTCCTGCATGGGTTACGAGATCGCCGGCGGTCTGGGTGCCAAGCGCGGGCTCCTCGCCGCGGGCGACGACCGGGATGTCGTGGTCATGGTGGGCGACGGCTCGTACCTCATGCTGCATTCAGAACTGCTCACCGCGGTCGCCGAGGGCATCAAGCTCATCGTCGTGATCGTGCAGAACCATGGGTACGCCTCTATCGGGCATCTGTCGGAGACGGTGGGCTCGCAGCGTTTCGGCACGAAGTACCGGCGTCTCGATCCGGACCGTGGGGACTTCCAGGGCGACCAGATTCTTCCGGTCGATCTCGCCATGAACGCCCGCAGCTACGGTGTCGACGTGGTCGAGATCGCCGACGGGCAGGGTGCCGCCGTGCGGCTGCGGGAAGCCGTTGCGGCGGCGAAGGCCTCGAGCACGTCGACCGTCATCCACATCAATTCCGACCCCCTGGTCTACGGGCCCGAAGGCGGCGGGTGGTGGGATGTACCGGTCCCCGAGGTCTCGGAGTTGGAGTCTACGCAGCGTGCTCGAGCCCAGTACGAGCGCGAGCGCGCAGCACAGCGTCCACTCCTGGGCGATGAAGGCGCGCGATGAAGGCGCAGGTCGCGGGGGCCCCTGTGAGCTTCGGCGTCTTCGAGCTGACCCCGGAAGGCGCGGAGACCGTACAGCCCGACCAGCTTCTCGAGGCGCTCCAGGAATCCGGCTACGCCGGCGTCGACCTCGGTCCGCTCGGATTTCTCGGAGAAGGAGCAGTGCTCCGCGAGCGGCTGGAACGGTTCGGCCTCGAGCTAGCGGGCGGCTGGGTTCAGCTTCCCTTCTCAGACGATGAGGCGTTCGCCGCATCCCTCCCCAGCCTCGCGGAGGCCCTTCGGGTCTTCGCCGAGTCCGCTGAGGGTGGCCCGGCACGGCTTCCTCTTCCGACGCTCGCCGACGACGGCTCGCTACGACGTCAAGGCGCACCCGGGCGCGGGTCCGAGGTCGACCGACTCGACGACCCGGCGTGGGCGCGGCTCGTCCATAACGTCGCCCGGGCCGCGGCGCTGGTGCGCACGGCCGGCTTTGAACCGACCTTCCATCACCACGCGGGCACTTTCGTGGAATCCCCGGACGAGATCGACCGTTTCCTGCGTGAGGTCGACATCGATCTCACCCTCGACACCGGTCATCTCGTGATCGCCGGCGGAGACCCGGTGGATGCGTTCGCGCGCTGGGGAGACCGCATCAACCACCTCCATCTCAAAGACGTCGATCTCGCCGTTCTCGACGCCGTGCTGACGTCCGGCGGCGGGATGCGGGAGGTCTGGTCGTCCGGCGCATTCGTGGCGTTCGGCCGCGGAGACATCGACCTCGGCGCCGTCATGCGCGCCGTCGAGGAACGCGAGTTCGACGGTTGGGTGGTCGTCGAGCAGGATGTGCTCAACGGCCCCGACGTGTCGATCGACGAGTTCCTCGTGCAGCGCACCAACGATCAGCAGATCAACCGCGACGCACTGCGCACGTGGCTCTGATCCGACAAACCTGATCCGACAAACCTGATCCAACAAACCTGATCCGACAAAGGAAAACACACATGCCTCAAAGTCCTGTCCGCTTCGGGCTCATCGGCACCGGCCGCATCGGCCAGGTGCACGCCGCCAGTATCGCGGCATCGCCGAATGCTGTGCTCGCCTGGGTCGCGGACCCGATCGTCGAGGGTGCTCGCGCGGTCGCAGCCCGTCACGGCGGCAAGGTGACCGCCGACGCGGCGGCGGTCATCGCATCCGGAGAGGTGGATGCTGTGCTCATCGCGTCTCCCACCCCGACGCACGTCGACCTGATCTCGGCTGCAGTGGAGGCCGGCATCCCCGTGCTGTGCGAGAAGCCCATCGACCTCGACATCGCGCGTGTGGACGAACTCCGTCCCCGCATCGCCGCCTCCGGCGTCCCCGTCGCGCTGGGCTTCAATCGGCGCTTCGATCCTGCCTTTGCCAGCGCCCGCGCACGCGCCGCAGCCGGGGAGGTCGGCGCCATCGAGCAGTTGTCGATCATCAGCCGCGATCCCTCCGCGCCGCCTGCCGCGTACGTCGGAGTCTCGGGCGGAATCTTCCGGGACATGACGATCCACGATTTCGACATGGCGCGGTTCTTCCTGCCCGACATCGTCGAGGTGACCGCTTTCGGCAGCACCGTGTTCGATGACGGAGCGCGAGAGCACGGCGACTTCGACACGGCCGTCAGCATCCTGCGGGCCTCGTCGGGCGCGATCGTCTCGATCACCAATTCCCGCCATAGTGCCGTCGGCTACGACCAGCGCATCGAGATCTTCGGTGCGCGCGGTTCACTGCACGTGGCCAACGCGCCCACGAGCCTGGTCAGCCTGTCCACCGCCTCGGCGGTCGAGGCGAAGCCGCCGTACCAGGAGTTCTTCCTGGAACGCTACGCCGAGGCATATGCAGCCGAGCTCGAGGAGTTCGTCAAGCTCGTGCGCGGCGAACCGTCGACCAGCCCGACCTTCAACGACGGCCGTGCGGCACTTCTGCTCGCTGACGCAGCCCAGCGTTCCGCGACCGAGGGCATCGCCATCGCGGTAGATCTGTCGTGAGTGCTGGCGCGCATCGGGGGAACACGATGCCGTACAGACTCGCGGCGTCGGCCGAGATGCTCTTTCTCGAGCTGCCGTTCCGCGAGCGCGTCGAGCGCATCCACGCCCGCGGCTTCGAGGTCGAGATCTGGGACTGGAGCAACAAGGATCTCGCCGACCTGGCCCGGACCGGCGCGGTATTCTCGTCCATGACCGGCTATCTGCGCGGAGACCTCACGAGCGAGGAGGGCCGACGCGAGCTGCTCAGCACGGCCCGGGAATCTCTCGACCGTGCCGAGATTCTCGACTGCCCGCGTCTGAACGTGCACGGTACCGGTCTGGACCCTCAGGGGTTGCCGGTCGTGCCGCGGACATCGGTGACCGGCCGCGACTGGATCGAAGCGGCCGAGACCCTCCGGCAACTGGCCGAACTGGGAGTTGAGCGGGGACGCGTGTTCACCCTCGAGAATCTCAACACGGCTGTCGACCATCCCGGCACCCCGTTCGCCCGCGCTGAAGACACTCTCGCTTTGGTCGCGGCCGTTGACAGCCCCGCCCTGCGCCTCAATCTCGACCTGTACCACGCGCAGATCGGCGAGGGGAATCTCGTCGAACTGCTCGGACGCGCGTTCGAGTACATCGGCGAGATCCAGGTGGCCGATGTCCCCGGACGCTGTGAACCCGGCACGGGAGAGATCCGGTTCGAGCGGATCGCCACCGCGCTGGAGGAACTCGGCTACACGGGTGTCGTCGGTCTCGAGGGCTGGGCCAGTGGTGACTCCGATGCTGCGCTCGACACTTTTCGCGCGGCGTTCACGCCCTGAGGCACCCGCCCTCCTTGTCGAAGGTCGTTGTGCCGTCGACCCGGGGCACGGTCGTCCACTCGCCGGTGTCCGCGCTGCGCAGGGCGGCGTCGGCGATCTCGGCCGCAGACCACGCGTCGGCCGCGGACGGGGCATACTGGACGCCCTCCGCGACGGACCGCAGGAAGAGGGCGGCCTCGATCGTCTTGAGGTCGTCGAAGCCCATACCGGTGCCGGCGCCGGGCTGGAAGCGGTCGAACTCACCGAACCCGGGGGAGGCCATCACACGCCGGTATCCGGAGGCGTCGGCCAGTTCGAGCTCGTTGAGCCGCTCGAAGTTCCAGCGGAGGGACCCGTCGGTGCCGTAGATCTCGAGCACATACTCGGCTCGAGGGCCGACAGCGATCCGGCTGCACTCGAGGGTTCCGACCGCTCCCGATTCGAGGCGCACCAGCAGTGCTGCGTAGTCCTCGTTCTCGACGGGCCCCCGCGCGCCGTCGGCGGCTCCCCGGCTGAAGTGGCTCGCAACGCCACTGCTGGGCAGTGGGCGCTCAGTGATCGCGGTCGATGTGAGCGCGGTGACCGATTCGACGCGTCCGACGACGTACTGTACGAGGTCGGCGGCATGCGAGAGCAGGTCGCCCACCACACCCGAACCGGCTCGATCACGCTGGAAGCGCCAGCTGAGAACGCCCGCAGGATCGGCGGAGTAGTCGGCGAGGAACGCCGAGCGGACATTCGTGACCGTTCCCAGTGCCCCGCTACGCACCAGTTCGCGAGCTTTGGCGATGGCGGGGACGTGGCGGTAGTTGAATCCGACAGCGCTCACCAGGCCGCGCGCCGCAGCGGCCTGCGCGATGTCTTTCGACTCTGCTGCCGATCGACCCATCGGCTTCTCGATCCAGATCGGCTTGCCCGCTTCGATCGCCGCCAAGGCGATCTCGCGGTGCAGAAAGTTCGGGGAGCAGATCGAGACGACTTGGACGTCGGGGTGATTCACGACGTCGCGATAGTCCGCGACTGCCTCCCGATATCCCAGCACGTCAGTGGCGAAGCTGCGCGTGGCGGCGTCAGGATCGCCGGCGACGATCAACTGTGCACGTGCAGGGAGTTCCGGGTAGTGCTGATGTGCAGCCAGGTATGCCCGGGAATGGAGCCTGCCCATCCAGCCGACTGATACCAGTCCGACTCCCAGCCGGCCAGATTCGCTCATGACTTCGCTCCTCGTCGTCGCGTCCGGATGGATGCTTTTCCTGAGCTTATCAAAGACTGATGACAGAATGTTCGGACAAAGTATTGACAGGGCTATGCCCGGAGGGCCAGAATCATCCCGACGCCGACGTCACATCGGGTCGAACGCTCTAAGAGCGCAAGATCCGAGGCCTGTCGGCGCTCCACCTCTGATCACCGGCCAGCCTCACTCCGGTGATCGGGGCGGCCGCCCCTGTCCGTCGCACCCGACGGACGCACCGAAGAGAGGGAACCCCCCAACCATGAAGCGAATCCTCGCCGCAGTCGGCATCGTCGTCGCTGCCGCCATCTTCCTGGCCGGATGTACCGGCACAGGCCAGGCGACTCCCACAGCTACAGGCGCCGCCAACAGCACCAACCTCACCTACGCGGTCGTCACCCACGCGGGACCTGGCGATGCGTTCTGGGACCGTGTGAAGTCCGGCGCCGAGAAGGCCGGATCCGACTACGGAGTCAAGGTCACGTACAACTCAGACCCCGATCCTGCCAAGCAGTCACAGCTCATCGACAACGCAGTCGCTCAGAAGGTCGACGGCATCGTCGTTTCTATGGCCAACCCGGATGGCCTCAAGTCGAGCATCGAAAAGGCGGTTGCGGCCGGGATCACGGTCGTCACGATCAACTCGGGCATCGAGCAGTCCGCCGCGTTCGGCGCGATTACGCACGTGGGCCAGTCCGAGACCGTCGCGGGCGCGGCAGTCGGTGAACGTCTCGGCAAATCCGGTTTGAAGAATGTATTGTGCGTCATCCAGGAGGCCGGCAACATCGGCCTCGAGCAGCGCTGCAGTTCGGCCACCAAGGCGTTCAGCGGGAAAATGACCAACCTGCAGGTGGACGGCACCAACGACTCCGATGTGAAGGCCACCATCAAGGCGAAGCTCCAGGCCGACCCCTCCATCGATGGCGTGCTGACCCTTGGCGGCCAGTATGCGACCGACGCAGTCGGCGCGGTGTCCGAGTCTGGCAGCTCGGCAAAGGTCGCCACGTTCGACCTGTCGACGGATGTCGTGAAGGCTGTCGAGGACGGCAAGGTCCTCTTCGCGGTCGATCAGCAGCCCTATGTTCAGGGCTTCCTGGGCGTCACGGCGCTGTACCTGGACTCGATCAACGGCAACATCATCGGTGGCGGCCAGCCGGTCTACTCCGGCCCGGCGTTCGTCACAAAGGAGAACGCCGCGCAGGTCGCCAAGTTCGCCGCGAACGGCACACGCTAACCCGGATCGATGCCGGATGGGGCAACGAATCTCGTCGCCCCATCCGGCATCGGCTAACGAAAGGACTCCCGTGACCACCACCGACATCGAGGTCATCGCGACACGACGCGACCTCGATCGCGGCTCGTTCCGCCGACTGCTGGCCCGCCCCGAGATCGGCGCGCTCGTCGCCGCGCTCGCTGTGATGATCTTCTTCACCGTTTACACCACCACCTTCATGACCCTTCCCGGCGCCGGTGTCTGGCTGGAGTCCGCCTCCACCTTCGGCATCATGGCTGTAGCCGTGGCACTCCTCATGATCGGCGGCGAGTTCGACCTCTCCGCGGGAGTGATGACCGGATTCACCGCGTTGATCGTGGGCGTCCTGACCAGCCACTTCGGTCTCAACATCTGGATCGCGGCAGTGATCGCGCTTGCGGCAGCCCTCGCTATCGGCGCCATCAATGGTTTCCTCGTGATGCGAACCGGCCTGCCCAGCTTCATCGTGACCCTCGGCACCTTCTTCGTGCTGGCCGGCATCGACCTCGCCGTCACCAAGTTGATTACGGGCCAGGTGGCCATCCAGGGGATGACCTCCGTGCCGCTTTACAACTCGATCCAGCCGCTTTTCGGATCGTCTATCGAGATCGGCGGGGGCACTTTCTACGTGTCCGTTCTCTGGTGGGTCGTTGCCACCGCGGTGGCGACCTGGGTGCTGCTGCGCACGCGGGCCGGCAACTGGATCTTCGCCGTCGGCGGAGCTCTCAACTCCTCACGCCAGGTGGGCGTTCCGATCATGCGCACCAAAGTCGGCCTCTTCATGACCACCGCGGGAGCAGGATGGCTGGTCGGCATGATCTCGCTTTTCCGCACCTCGACGGTGCAGGCGAACACCGGTGTGGGACAGGAGTTCATCTACATCATCTGCGCCGTCGTCGGGGGCTGCCTGCTGACCGGCGGGTTCGGCTCGGCGATCGGCGCCGCACTCGGCGCGCTCATCTACGGGATGGTCTTCCAAGGCATCACTTTCGCTGAGTGGGACACCAACTGGCTCCGCACGGTGCTGGGCGTGATGCTCCTGCTCGCCGTTTTTCTCAACCATTGGGTGCGACTTCGCGCGGGAGGATCACGATGACCACGAACAACCCGGATACGGTGCCGATCCTCGACGTGCGAGGCGTCGGCAAGCGTTACGGCGCCATCCACGCACTTCAGTCTGTCTCCACCACGGTCTTCGCCGGCCAGGTCACGTGCGTGCTTGGCGACAATGGAGCGGGCAAGTCGACGTTCATCAAGATGCTCGCCGGCGCGCACACGCCGAGCGATGGCGAGATCCTGCTCGATGGCGAACCCGTCACTTTTTCGTCGCCGCGCGCGGCGCTCGACAGGGGGATCGCGACGGTTTTCCAGGATCTCGCGGTCGTTCCGCTGATGCCGGTGTGGCGTAACTTCTTCCTCGGCTCCGAGCTCACGAAGGGCTGGGGAGCTTTCCGGCGCCTCGATGTGAAGAAGATGAAGCAGGTCACGTATGACGAGCTGGCGAACATGGGGATCAACCTCCGTGACGTCGACCAGCCGATCGGAACCCTCTCCGGCGGGGAACGCCAATGCGTGGCGATCGCGCGCGCCGTGCACTTCGGCGCCCGCGTGCTGATCCTTGACGAGCCGACTGCTGCGCTCGGTGTCAAGCAATCGGGGGTCGTGCTCCGTTACATCACCCGAGCACGCGAGCGGGGGCTCGGCGTCGTTTTCATCACGCACAATCCTCACCACGCCTATCCCGTCGGCGATCGCTTTCTGCTTCTCAACCGGGGCACGAGTCTCGGCGATTTCGACAAGGCGGACATCACCCTGGCCGAGCTGACCAGCCTCATGGCGGGCGGTGCCGAACTCGACTCCTTGGTCCACGAGCTCGAAGGCTCGATGGGCCCGCGCTCGTCAGTGGTCGAGGAACTCGAGAAGGAAGTGTCCGAGCGCTCGGCGAGCTGACAGCGGCCGAGGATCAGGGTTCAGGCGAGTTCGACGGCGGTCCAGGAGACGGGCGGGAGGGTGACCGTGATGGTTCCCTCGCCGACCACGACACTCTCGTTGGCGTGCAGGGCGACGCGGTCCTGATGCGCAAGAGTGTTCTTGGCGTAAACATCTTGATCTGACATGGTCTGGGCTTGGACGAGGCTCACACCGTCGAGCGCGGTCAGGTCGACGGTCACCGTCGCCTCCTCGGTCTGGCTGCGGTTGACCAGGAACAGCGAGGTGTGTCCCGTCTCGTCGTCGTGAGTGGCGACCGCATCGACGACGTTGACCTCCCCGTAGACCTCGGTGGCATAGGTCTCGCTGCTGAGTTTGACCTCGAGAGCCGTTCCCTTGGCAAGCCGGGAGGTCAGCGCGAACGGGAAGAACGTCGTCTGACGCCAGGCCGGCCCGCCCGGCTCCGTCATGATCGGCGCAATGACGTTCACGAGTTGGGCGAGGGATGCGGTGGTCACGCGGTCGGCGTGCTTCAGCAGTGAGATGAGCAGATTGCCGAACACAACCGCGTCGGCGACCGAGTACACGTCTTCCAGCAGTCGCGGGGCGACCGGCCAGTTGTCGATGCCCTCGATCCGGTCCACATCGTGGTAGCGGTCGATGTACCAGACATTCCACTCGTCGAACGAGATGTTGATGGTCTTGTCGCTGCCCTTCACGGCCTTCACGTGGTCGGCCGTGGCGACCACAGACTCGATGAAGTGGTCCATGTCGACGGCCGAGGCGAGGAAGCTGCCGAGGTCGCCGTTCTTCTCCTCGTAGTACGCATGGCACGAGATGTAGTCCACGTCGTCGTAGGTCTGCGTGAGCACGACGCGCTCCCACTCCCCGAAGGTGGGCATGTGCGCGCTCGACGAGCCGCACACCACGAGTTCGACCGACGGGTCGAGTTGGCGCATCGCCTTTGCTGTCTGTGCGGCGAGCTTGCCGTAGTCTTCGGCGGAGCGGTGACCGAGCTGCCACGGGCCGTCCATCTCGTTGCCGAGACACCACATCCCGATGCCGAAGGCGTCTTTGCGGCCGTTCGCCACACGGCGGTCGGAGAGCGCCGTGCCCGAGGCGACGTTGGTGTACTCGAGCAGGTCGAGCGCTTCGAGGGTCCCGCGCGTGCCGAGGTTGACGGCCAGCATCAGCTCGCTGTCGACCTTTTCCAGCCACGAGGAGAACTCGTGCAGGCCTACTTCATTGGTCTCGGTGGAGTGCCACGCGAGGTCGAGGCGACGGGGGCGTTCGCCGCGCGGACCGACGCTGTCCTCCCAGCGGAAGCCGGAGACGAAGTTGCCGCCGGGGTAGCGGATGGTCGATACCCCGAGCTCCTTGACCAGTTCGATCACATCGGTGCGAAAGCCTTCCGCATCCGCCGTCGGGTGGCCGGGCTCGTAGATCCCGTCGTACACGCACCGGCCGAGATGCTCGACGAACGACCCGAAGAGACGGGGGTTGACGGGGCCGACGGTGAACTGGGGGTCGATCGTGAGACGTGCGGTAACCATGTGCTTCTTTCGTAGTCCGAGGTGGAGCGTGTTGCCAAGAGGAGTCTTGGGATTACTTGAGGCTGCCGAGCGAGAGTCCGCCCTGCCAGTACTTCTGCAGCGTGAGGAACGCGATGATCAGCGGGATGATCGACACCAGTGCGCCGACGATGATCAGGCTCCACAGCGAGTGGCTGCCGCCGTTGTTGGAGTTCGCGAGTTGCGACCACAGTCCGAGTCCGACCGTGATCGGGTAGAGCTTCGACGTGGAGAGCATCGCGAGCGGCAGGAAGTAGTTGTTCCACGTTCCGACGATCGAAAGCAGCAACACCGTGATCAGGGCCGGCCGCATGAGCGGCAGGGCCACTGTGAAGAACGTGCGGTACTCGCCGGCTCCGTCGACGCGGGCTGCGTCCAGCAACTCGTCCGGCACAGCGTCAGCCGTGTACACGCGCATCAGATACACGCCGAAGGGGCTGAGAAGCGACGGCAGGATGACCGCCCAGATCGTGTCGGTCAGCCCCAGGTTCGCCAGCAGCACGAATGTGGGGATGACGAGGGCCGTGAGCGGCACCATCACCGATCCGAGGAGCAGCGCGAAGGTGAAGTTGCGTCCGCGGAACCGGTACTTCGCGAAGCCGTAACCGGCCAGCACGGAGATGACGGTGGCGCCGACGCCGCCGCTCACCGCGTACAGCACCGAGTTGCCGAGCCACTGCAGGTACTCCCCGCCGTTGTACGTGAAGAGATCCTGGAGGTTGGCGAACAGGTTGAAATTCTGGTCGAACCAGAGGGCGCCGGCGGATCCGGAGAACAGCCCGTGCGCATCCTTCGTGCTGGCGACGAACAACCACCAGATCGGCACCAGGAAGTAGATCACCAGCACGACGAGGAAGAGATGCGCGACCACGTTGCGGTTGTGGCGCGGACGGCGCTCCCGGCCGGCCCGTACGGAGGTGCGGGGTGCTTCGAGCGTGGATGCGGTCATTTGAGGAGGCTCCCTCGCTTGCGAGTGGCGAACATGAAGATGTAGACGGCGATGAACACGACGATCCCGAGGGCGAAAGAGATCGCCGACGCGTAGTTGAACTGCGCGTACGAGAAAGCGAGGTTGAAGGCGTAGATGTTGGGGGTGAAGTCGGGCGTGATCGTGCCGTTGGCCACCGGCGCCAGCACCTGCGGTTCGGTGAAGAACTGCAGCGTGCCGATGAGCGCGAACACGAGGATGAGCACCATCGCCGACGAGACCAGTGGCACTTTGATGCGCAATGCGACTTGCCACCAGTTCGCGCCGTCGAGCTTCGCCGCCTCATAGAGGGAGGGATCGATGCCCTGAAGCGCGGCGTAGATGATGATCATGTAGTAGCCGGCCCACTGCCAGGTCACCACGTTCAGGAGTCCGGCGAACACGTTGCCCTGACTGAGCAGGAAGGGCGCTTGCGCGTTGAACAGGGAGAAGAGCTGCTGCAGCGGACCGAACGTAGGGCTATAGAGGAATCCCCACATCAGGGCACCGATGACGGCCGGGATCGCGTATGGCAGAAAGATCATCAGCCGTGAGAACTTGGCGAGTCGTGTGGTGAGGGCATCGAGGATGAGGGCCGCCGCGAGCGAGACCAGCATCTGCACCGGGATGAGCACGATCGAGAACCGCACGACGAACCAGACGCCGTTCAGGAACGAGGGATCGGTGAACGCCTTGACGTAGTTGTCCAGGCCCGAGAAGACCGTCCCGGTCGCGAGCCCTTTGCTGAAGAGGCTGAGGTAGAACGCGTACGCCAGCGGCGCGACGAGGAAGAACAGGAACACGACCGCGAACGGGGCGATGAACACCCAGCCGGTGCGGCCGCGCCGGGCGAGCATCCTCGCGCTGCCCGATGTCGGCTGTCTGATCGCGGTGGCAGTGCTTGATGGTGCTGCAGTGGTCGTCGTCGACCCGTAGTCGGCCATGGTCTCCCCTGGAACTTGTGCGTGCAATGGTACGAGCTGGAGCGGCCGGGGCGCGGCCGTGTCGACCGCGCCCCGGCACGTTGATGCCTACTTGACCGTGAAGCCCTGGCCCTTGGCGTACTTCACCATGATGTTCTGCAGGTCGGTGGCCGCCTGCGATCCGGTGGTCTTGCCCGCGTTGATCTTGACGATCTGCGCCTGGAGTTGCGCGTAGTAGTACACGGAGAACGGGCTGTAGTCGAAGCCCTTGTATGCGTTCTCGGCCGGCACGTACACGTCTTTGTTCGCGGTCTGGCCGTTGAAGAACTCGACCTGGTTGTTCACGAAGGCGTCCGACTTCAGCACGTTCTGGTTCAACGGGAAGATCGTCTGGGTCTTCCAGCCGTCGGTGAGGGAGGCGTCGTCGGCGTAGAGGCCCTTCGCCACTTCGGCGGCGAGCTTCTTGTTGGTGGCCTGGGAGGTCACGGCGAACGTGGATCCGCCCCAGTTGACGGCGGTGGTGTCCCCGGCGTTCCACTGCGGCAGCGGAGCGACGGCGAACTGGCCCTTCTCGGATCCCTTGCCGACGCCCGCGCCGGTGAGGTAGCCCGGCGCCCATGCGGCGGAGACGTACGTGGCGTACTTGCCGCCCACGACACCGGCGATGTAGTCCGTCGTGAACTGGTCCTTCGTTCCCACGAGGCCCTTCTTGACGAGACCGGCCCAGTAGTCGAGCACATCCTTCGTGGCCTGGTCGTCCAGGTTGATCGAGATGTTCTTGGGGTCGGCCAGGTCGTACTTGAACGGGACCGCGCCCTTCTGCGCCATCAGCGCCGTGATGGCGGCGGGCACGTTGCTGCCGAGGTCGCCGAACAGCGGACCGCCCGCATCCTTCACCTTCTGGGCCGCCGTCTCGTACTCGGCCCAGGTAGCCGGAGGAGTGATGCCGTACTTGTCGAAGACGTCTTTGCGGTAGATCATGGCCATCGGGCCGCCGTCGACGGGGATGGCGTAGACCGCCGAGCCCTGCGACACGTCTTTCCAAGCGCCGTCGGAGAAGTTCTTCTTCACGTCGTTGGCGCCAAAGGGCGCGAGGTCGACGAGGGCCTTCTGGATCTCGAACCCGGTGAGCTGGTCGGCCTCGAGCATGATCACATCCGGTGCGCCCTTGTTGGCCGAGATGGCCGTCTGGAACTTGGCGTACTCGGGACCGCCCTGACCGGCGACGGTCCAGCAGACCTGCACGTCGGTGTGGGCGTTGTTGAAGTTGTCGACCACCTTGGACATGTTCGGGTACCAGGCCCAGACCGAGACCTGTGGTGCATCCGGATGCACCATTTTGTTGGTGCAGTTGGTGAGCTTGGGGTTGCTGGCTGCGTCGTTCGAGCTTCCGCCCGAACTGCAGGCCGCGAGCGTGGCGGCCAAGGCGACCGCGGACACCGCCGCGACCAATGCTTTGTTCCTCACTGTGGGAATCCTCCTTGATTCACTGGATTGCAGGTGCGGACCCTCGACGGATGCGTCATTTCGAGGGGTATACAACGTTGTAGGTAAACGTTGTAGGTTACATCTTGGGGTTCGCCGGCGTTCCTGTCAACCTCGAAAGGCGCCCCGAGTCGGGCGTCGAGCTACGACTTGGTAACGGTTGTCGACTCCCGCTGCACCAGGCGGAACGCGGCCTCGAACTCGCGCGGCGGAAGCGACCGGTCAGGATCGGCGATGCGCTCCATCAGCACGCGCACGGCCGTCTCGGCGATCTCTTCGCGTCCGGGGTCGATGGTGGAGAGCGACGGAAGCGAGTAGCGCGTCTCGTCGATGTCGTCGAACCCGATCACGGCCACATCGTGTGGGATGCGGTATCCGCCCTCCTGCAGCACGCGCATGGCACCGAGGGCGATCGAGTCGTTGAAGGCGACGACCGCATCGAAGTCGAGGCCGCGCGCGAGGGCCGCGCGCATGGCGTTCGCGCCATCAGCCCGGTGCCAGTTGTTGACGTTGACCACCAACTCCTCGCGGTATGGCACGTCCGCCGCGGCCAGCGCCTCCCGGTAACCGGCAAGCCGGAGCCCCGCCGAGCCGATCACCTCGTTCTCGTGTGCGCCGAAAGCCACGATCCGGCGGCGCCCAAGCGAAAGGATGTGTTCCGTAGCCGCGCGCGCCGCGGCCACGTTCTGCATCGTCACGTGATCGGCCGGACCGTTGAAGATCCGCTCGCCGAGCAGCACGAGCGGGGTCGGGATGTCGACGAGGGGTGCATCCTCCTGGCCGAGGGCGAGCACGCTGTACAGGATGCCGTCGACCATGCGCATCCGGGGGCCGTGCAACACTTCGAGCTCGCGCTCCCGGATGCCGGCGCTCTGCTGGATCATCACGACAAGATCGTGCTTCGCCGCCGCCCGCATCACCGCGTCGGCCAGTTCGGCGAAGTAGGCGTTCTTGAGGTCGGGAAGGATAAGACTGATCGCGCCGGTGCGCCCCGACCGCAGACCGCGGGCCGAGAGATTGGGCTGGTAGCCGAGTTCCGCGATCGCCGCGAGCACTCGCGTGCGGGTCTCGGCGCGGATGTGCGGATAGTCGTTGATGACGTTCGACACGGTTTTGATGGAGACCGACGCCGCGCGCGCGACATCGTGAAGCGTGACGGCCACGGCGACCTCTCTTCTCGGAGGCGGCCGACACGGCCGACAACTCCCTGACTACGCAGAATACAACGTTGGAGGTGGTTTTCCCCGGCGCCTACCCCTCGCGCCCGTGGATGTTCACCGCCGGGTCAACGCAGTCGCTGTCACTCGGCAGCCTTCGCCTGCTCCAGACTTCTGATCTTGTCGAGGAGCGTACCGATCGCGGCATCCTGCGTCGCGAGGTGAAGCTGGATCTGCTTGGCCTCTTCCAGGATGGCACCCGCATCCTCATAGGTCGCCGCTGCGCGAGCGTCGGAGGCGGCCGCCTGGATGTTCTGCCCGACGATGATGATCGGCAGCAGCACGAGCTGCAAGAACGTCTGTGCGATCCACGCGACGATGATGATCGGATCGTGGCTGATGATCGCGGCCGGCAGACTGACCAACGCGAGCGCGGCGAAAGCGTAGGCGCACCACATCGTTCCCACGCTCGTCGTGATGCCCAGACCGACCTTACGGTTGAACCGATTGACCGGCTTCTCTTGCGGGTGCAGTCCGCGGGCAGCCGCGGCCGTCGTCGGAGGGCCCTGGGTCTGCCGCTCGTTCACCCGCGGGTGTTGTTCGTATTGGAACGTTGTTGTCATGGACCTACTGCTTTCGCCGTCGACTTCCGCGACCCGGACTGGAGACGCTGCTGTGCCAACCATATTTGCCCGGCACCGACTGTGAACCGCAACACTTCGTCGCCTCGTTCGATGTTGACAACTTTTACCGTCGCTGCGATAGGCTGAGGTTAACAACTTTGACGGGAATGTTTCATGGCGATCAGAATGTCAGCTCGGCACGATACCCACGAGCTTTCGTCGTTCCGGGCGGAACTTCTGGCTGAACTGCGGGAGCAGCTGACCGAACTCGACGACACCGACCTCAAGGTCGCGCCCGAGGAGTCGCCGAAGATGGTCGCCCAGCGTTTGCTGGCGCAGCGCCGTGTGCGCAACGAATGGGACACCCTCGTCGGCCCGTTCTACGAGGTCAACGGTCTGATGGCCTGGCTCGGGATGAAGAGCCGGACGAACGTTCTTCATGCTGTGCAGCGAGGCGAGATCCTTGCCGTTCCGGTCGGTCAACGGCAGTTTTACCCGACCTTCCAGTTCTCGCGTGGAGGCGATCTGCTGCCCCACCTCAAAGAAGTCCTCGCCATCCTGCGCCCGGGAATGGCGTCCGCTTGGACGCAGGCCTTGTGGCTGAATACACCGGTTCCCTCCCTCGGCGACAGATCACCGGCCGAGGCGTTGCGCCGTGGCGCAGCGGATGCGGTGCTGCAGGCGGCACGCGAGGCGGCCGATCGGCGCGCGAGTTGACGCGCGCGCGAGTCGCGCAGAAGGCGCCGGCCCACGAAGTCGATCTCACCGAGTTTCCAACGGCCCGCCCGAAGGGTGTCGTCGTCCGTGCCCACTCGCGAGGATTCGGTCCCTGGTACTTCGCCAACGTCGGCGCCGGGCGGTTCGACCTGAGGGAACAGAGGGGAACGTGCTACGCGGCGGACACTGTCCGCACCGCCGTGCGGGAACGGTTGGGCGAGTCCAGCGTGACGTCGAAGATCGTGGCGTTCGACGACGCCGACGCGATGTGTATCTCCCTCCTGGAACTCCCTTCGGATTTCCGTGCCGCCGCAATCAGCGCACCGGGCGCTGACGATTTTCCGGTGACCGGCTTTGACGGGATCAATTACCGTTCCCGGTTCGCGATCTCGGAGGCTGCGGAGTGCTGGGCGATCTTCGGTCCGGCCGGTGCGCATCCGGAACGCCCCGTTGCACACATGCATGTGATGGACGGGCACAGCGCCTGCGCGGAGGCAGGCCTCACCGTGACGCCCCCGCCGCCGACCTCGCCGACTGCTCTCACCGTGACCCTGCCACCGGGAGTCAAAGTCGCCCCTCGGCGGTCGCGAGATTAGAGCGTCGCTGAGGGTTGGCGCGGCGCAGTGCTGCTGCGGGTGACCAGCCGGGTCGGCACGACCGTGCTGGTGGGCTCACCGGGGCCGGACTCGATCTCGCGGATGAGGGTCTCGAGGCTGAGACGGCCGACCACGTCGAAATCTTGGTGCACGGTGGTGAGCGGCGGCCAGAAGGAGTCCGACTCGGCCATATCGTCGAAACCGACCACGCTCACGTCGTCGGGGATGGCGCGGCCGGCCTCGTGGAGCGCGCGGATGACACCCAGCGCCATCTGGTCGTTGCTCGCGAAGACGGCGGTGATGTCGTCGCGTGCGGCGATCTCGCGGCCGAGCGCGTATCCGGAGGTGGTCGACCAGTCCCCGCGCAGCACCGGCGGCACTTCCCGGCCGGCCTCCTCCAGGGTGCGGCGCCACGAAGCCTCGCGGCGGCCGGCGGAGTATGACGCCTCGGGCCCGGCCACGTGCCAGACCGTCTCGTGGCCGAGATCGAGCAGGTGCTGCGTGGCCAGCCGTGCGCCCTGG
>DASYGJ010000196.1:0-3436 GCA_035999915.1 Leifsonia sp. | reverse complement strand
CGCTCGGCTCGCTCGGCGCTCTCGGCGCGCTCAGTCCGCTCGGCCGGGTCTCGTCCGTGGGAGCTGAGACGGCCCATCTCGCCCTTGATCCGAGCGAGCGGTTCCTTGTGGTGGGCTCTTACGGCGGTGGGTCGATCTCCGTCTTCGCGCTCGAGGCCGACGGTTCGATCGGCGAGCGGGTCGCGTTCGTCCAGCACGAGGGCAGCGGGCCGGATGCGCGACGCCAGGAAGGCCCGCACGTGCACCACGTGAGTTTCGATCCGGTCACAGGCGACCTCGTCGTCGTTGACCTGGGCCTCGGGGCGGTGCTGTTCTACGACTTCGGGGACGACGGGACCGTCACGGCCCGGCCCGAGCGGACCATCCGGTCGGGGGCGGCCGGTCCACGGCACTTGGCGTTCCATCCGGACGAGCAGCACCTGTTCGTGGTCAACGAACTCGACAGCACGGTCGACGTGCTGCGACGGAACGGTGACGGGTTCGAGCGCGTGGGCAGCGCATCCTCTCGCTCTGCCGCTGCAACCGCCGACAACACGACCGCGGCCGTGCGTGTGTCGCCGAGCGGGTCGAGCGTGTTCGTCACCAACCGCGGGGATGACACGGTGGCCGTGTTCGCCTTCGATCCGCACGCGCAGGATCGACCGCTGACGCTGGTGGCCAGCGAACCCACGCGGGGGAAGACCCCACGCGACCTCGTGCTTTCGCCGCGAGGGGACCGCATCCTCGTCGCCAATCAGGACAGCGACAGCGTGACCGTCTTCGCGTTCGACGACGCGACTCGATCGCTGGAGTTCGTCTCTCTCGCGAACGTGCCGACCCCGGTCTGCCTGCGATTCGTCTGACGTGCGCCGGGCGCGTCCGTTGGGGCGTCAGTTGGCGGTCGGCTCCCGAGTGTCAGTTGACGCTCGTCGTCGCTTCGCCTGCGCCTTAGCGGCATAAAGTGACAACCGACGGATGCCGAAGGCTCAGGCCGATTGCTCGGAAGTCTCGCGCACGGCGGGGGCCGCCAGGAACGCCGCGACGAGCAGCACCAGCACAAGGTAAAGAGCGTTCAGCAGGCCGAACTCCTTGCCGAGGAACCCGATGGCGGGCGGTCCGACGAGGAAGGCGCAGTAGCCGATGATCGCCACGGCGCTCACCCGGGCCGCCGGATTCGCCGCACCGTCGGCCGCCGCCGACATCCCGAGGGGGAAGCCAAGCGAGACGCCGAACCCCCACAGAACGGTGCCGATCACCACGAGCCACAGCGGACCGCCGAGGATGAAGATCAGAAGGCCCGCCGCCCCGAGCCCGGCTGTGATGCGGATGGCCGGGACACGCCCGATCCTGTCGACCAGAGGTCCGCCGAGCACGCGGCCGAGAGTCATCGCAGCGACGAAACAGCCGAACACGATGGCGCCCATGGAGTTGTCTTGGCCGTGCCCGTCGACCGCCGCCAACGAGATCCAGTCGTTCGCCGATCCCTCCCCGAACGACATTCCGAGCATGACGACGCCGATGAGGAGAAGCCGCCAGTCGGCCCAGACGGCCAAGCTTTCGCGCATCCGCTGACCGAACGGTACCCGAGCCTTTTCGCCGGCTCCGCCGACCTCGTCGCCGAGATCCGCCTCGCGCGGAATGGAGCGCACCGCCACGACGGCGACGGCCACTATCAGCACGGCCAGCACCGTCAGCTGCCACGACACGTCGACGTTCAGGGCGGCGGAGGCGGCGCCGATACCGGCACCGAGCACTGTTCCCAGACTGAAGCAGGCGTGCATCAGCGGCATGAGCGTCTTGCCGATCGCGCGTTCGACGGCGGTTCCTTCGACGTTCATCATCACGTCGACCATCCCGTTGCCGAAGCCGAGAAGCACCAGGCCGACCGCGACCGGCGGGATCGAATGGGCCAGGGAGGTGCCGGTGCCGACCAGCACGAGTCCGACGGCGACGATCACGAGCGCCGACACCATGCCCTTGTGGGGGCCGACGCGTACCAGCAAGGGTGAGGAGGCGGCCAGTCCGGCGATCGCGCCGATCGACATGCCGAGGATGAGAAGCCCGATGGCCGACGGATCCTTGCCGAGCTCCAGGCCATCGCGCACCCCCGGGATGCGGGCGACCCAGGTGGCCATCGCCAGTCCGCTGAGGATGAAGATCACGAACACGGCGTTGCGCCACGCGGTGAGTTCGCGACGGCTGCGGGTTGTGGTGGCGATCGTCTGCGACATGGCGTTCCTACGAAAGAGAAGTAGCACTGAACTGCGGCTCGAATCGTTTCGATCGAAACGATTCGAATAAGCTATCACACGTGAACGAAACCAGCATCCCCCCGGCGCGCCCGACCCTCGCGGCCGTCGCCCGCCTGGCGGGGGTCTCCAACTCCACGGCCTCGCTCGCGTTCAGCGGCACGGGTCCCGTCTCCGACTCCACGCGGGACAGGGTCCTCGCCGCCGCCAAAGAGCTGAACTACGCCGGACCGGATCCGCGCGCCCGGTCCCTGCGCCGCGGTCGCTCCGGCATTGTGGGCGTCGTCATGGAGGAGCGCGTGCGCGACGCCTTCCACGACCCGATCAAGATCGCGCTCCTCGACGGCATCGCCCAGGAGATCGGCGCGATTGATGCCGGCCTCCTCATCCTCACCGACGCCGGCGACGCAGCCCAGCGCATCCACGACGCCCCGATGGATGCGGTGGTCCTGATCGGTTGCAGCCCTCGCCTCGACGAGTCGGTCGCCACCCTCCGCCAGCGGGGCATCCCGCTTGTGGCCATCGAGGGTGACCCGGCCGACGACCTGCTCACCATCGGCCAGGACAACCGGGAGGCCACGCGCATCGCGGCCGAACACCTCCGCGATCTCGGTCACGAACGTGTCGCCGTGGTCACTCTCTCCGTGGATCGCGACCGCACGCCGGGCCCCATCACACCGGACCGTTTCGTCGCCATCACAGCCAACACCACGCGCGAACGCCTCGCCGGCGCGCGCGATGTCTTCCCCGACGTGCCGGCATACGCCACGCGCGGATCCTTCGTCGAAGAGGGCCGCCGAGCCGGGCACGCGCTACTCGGCCGGGGAATGGCCGGTAGCGAATCCGGGGCCGCTGAAGCCGCGGCTGCCGACGCAGGGGCCGCCGACGGCGCGGCCGCCGACGGCGCGGCCGCCGACGCCGCCGGGCGACCCACGGCGATCATCGCGCAGAGCGACCTGCTCGCGGCGGGCGTCATCCGCGCCGCAGAAGAGCTCGGCCTTGCCGTTCCGGCCGACCTCAGTGTCGTCGGTTTCGATGGCGTCCGAGTCGACGGCCTCTGGCCATACGACCTGACCACGCTCGTGCAACCCGCCGTGGACAAGGGCCGCGCGGCCGGGGTCGCGATCGTCGACATGCTCGACGGCCGAATCGCCCATCCTGCGACCTTCACCAGCGTCTTCCACCTCGGCAACACCACCGCGCCGCCC
>DASYGJ010000164.1:0-5772 GCA_035999915.1 Leifsonia sp. | reverse complement strand
TGATGGTCGGACGCACCCCGGAGTATCTCGGGAAGAAGATCGGTTCGCGCGAGATCAAGCTGGCGAGCCTCTACATCCTTGCGACTCCGACGCTGGTGCTCCTCGGCACCGGTCTGAGCTTCGCCGTCCCGGCGATCCGGGACAACATCGAGAAGGTGTCGATCCTGAATCCCGGACAACATGGATTCTCCGAGGTCCTCTACGCATTCACGTCGGCGTCCAACAACAACGGTTCGGCCTTCGCCGGTCTCACCGCGAACACTCCCTGGCTGAACGCGGCTCTCGGCGTGGCCATGTTCCTCGGCCGCTTCCTTCCGATCGTGTTCGTGCTTGCGCTCGCTGGATCCCTGGCCGCTCAGGAGAAGGTCCCCGCGACGGCCGGAACACTTCCGACCCATCGCGTCCTCTTCGTCGCGTTTGTCGTCGGAACCATCGTGATCGTCGCCGCACTCACCTATTTCCCCGTTCTCGCGCTGGGTCCCCTGGCGGAAGGGCTTCACTGATCATGTCCACCATCTCCGAAACCGCGCCGAGCCAGGTGCAAGAGACCCCGACGAAAGCGCCCCGAGGGGCGTTCAGCCTCGGGCAGCTCGTCACCGGTCTGCCGGGAGCGTTCCGCAAGCTCAACCCGAAGGACATGTGGCACAGCCCGGTCATGTTCATCGTCGAGGTCGGCGCTGCGCTCACGACCGTCCTGGCTATCGCGCAGCCGTTCCTCGGCGAGCAGAAGTCGGGCGGATCGGTGGCGTCGCTGGCCTTCACCTGGGCGATCGCGATCTGGCTGTGGCTGACCGTCCTGTTCGCGACCCTCGCCGAGTCTGTGGCCGAAGGGCGCGGAAAGGCGCAGGCGGCAAGCCTTCGAAAGACGCGCACGACCACTGTCGCCAACCGGGTCGCTGACTACGACGAGAAGGCGGATGCGGCAGCCCTGGCCGCAACCGTGGCTCCCGTGGCCTCCGCCAAGTTGCGACTCGGTGACGTGGTCGTGGTGATCGCGGGCGAACTCATCCCCGGAGACGGCGACATCATCTGGGGAATCGCATCCGTGGACGAGTCGGCCATCACGGGTGAGTCGGCTCCTGTGGTGCGCGAATCCGGCGGCGATCGCAGCGCCGTCACCGGAGGCACCCGGGTGCTCTCCGACCGCATCGTCGTGCGCATCACCAGCAAGCCCGGCGAGACCTTCGTGGACCGCATGATCAAGCTGGTCGAGGGGGCCTCGCGGCAGAAGACGCCCAACGAGATCGCCCTCAACATCCTGCTGGCCAGTCTGACCATCATCTTCGTGGTCGTCGTGCTCGTGCTCGCGCCGACCGCCGGATTCGCGAACGCGGCACCCAGCGTGCCGGTGCTCGTGGCGCTGCTGGTCTGCCTGATCCCGACGACGATCGGCGCCCTGCTCTCGGCCATCGGCATCGCCGGGATGGACCGACTCGTGCAGCACAACGTCTTGGCGATGTCCGGCCGTGCCGTCGAGGCTGCCGGCGACGTCACGACCCTGCTGCTCGACAAGACCGGGACGATCACTCACGGCAACCGTCAGGCCAGCGAGTTCACGGCGATCGGCGGGGTGGATGCGATGGACCTGATCAGCGCGGCCGCGCTCGCCTCGCTGAGCGACCCGACGCCCGAGGGCTCGTCGGTCGTCTTACTTGCCGCGAAACTCGGGTTCACGCACGAGGGCTCACTCGACGGTGACGTCGTCCCGTTCACCGCTCAGACCCGGATGAGCGGGGTCGACTTCTTCGACGGACGTCAGATCCGCAAAGGCGCAGCTTCCTCGATCATGTCGTGGGTGCGAGAGTCCGGACAGGTCGCGCCGGCCATCCAGAGCGACCTCGACGAGCAGGTGGAGCGGATCTCGCAGGTCGGCGGCACCCCGCTCGCCGTCGCGACCAAGACCGCGAGCGGCGAGGCGCGCATCCTCGGCGTCATCTATCTGAAGGACATCGTCAAGGAGGGCCTCGCCGCCCGGTTCGCGGACATGCGAAGGATGGGCATCCGCACTGTCATGATCACCGGCGACAACCCGCTCACCGCCAAGGCGATCGCCGCTGAGGCCGGTGTGGACGACTACCTCGCCGAGGCGACCCCGGAGGACAAGCTCGCCCTCATCCGCCGCGAGCAGGAGGGTGGCAACCTCGTTGCGATGACCGGTGACGGAACCAACGACGCTCCAGCGCTCGCCCAGGCGGATGTGGGTGTCGCGATGAACACCGGCACGTCGGCCGCGAAGGAGGCCGGCAACATGGTCGACCTCGACTCCGACCCGACCAAGCTGATCGACATCGTCAGCATCGGAAAGCAGTTGCTGATCACCCGTGGAGCGCTGACCACGTTCTCGATCGCGAACGACGTCGCCAAGTACTTCGCGATCATCCCGGCCATGTTCGTCGGCGCGTTCCCGGGGCTCCAGGCGATCAACATCATGCAACTCCATTCGTCGAGTTCCGCGATCCTCTCCGCGGTGATCTTCAACGCGATCATCATCGTCATCCTCATCCCGCTCGCCCTCCGCGGTGTGCGTTACCGTCCGTCTTCGGCCTCGGTGCTGCTGCGCAGCAACCTGCTGATCTACGGCCTCGGCGGCATCGTCGCCCCCTTCATCGGTATCAAGCTGATCGACCTCGTCGTCGGCCTGATCCCCGGGTTCTAGAAGTCCCGGGTTCAGAAAGAGATCGGACACACTCATGAACGCATCGCTCCGCGGAACCGGACGACAGTACGGCGTCGCCTTCCGGGCGCTGCTTCTCTTCACCGTCGCCCTCGGAATCGTCTACCCCCTCGTCGTGACGGGCATCGGCCAGCTGATCGCCCCCACCCAGGCGAACGGTTCGGCCGTCGCGTTTCAGGGCAAGACGGTCGGCTCGAGCCTGATCGGTCAGGGCTTCGTCGACAAAAAGGGCAACCCCCTGCCGCAGTGGTTCCAGTCGCGTCCGTCCGCTGCCGGAACCGGATGGGATGCAACGGCATCGAGCGGAAGCAACCTCGGTCCGAACAACCCCGACCTGGTCAAGGCCATCAAGCAGCGCCGGTCCGTGGTCGAGAAGCTCGACGGCGTGGTCGCCGGGAGCATCCCGCCAGACGCCGTCACCGCATCCGCGTCGGGACTGGACCCGCACATCTCTCCCGCATACGCTCTGCTCCAGGTCGACGCGGTGGCCAAAGCCCGGGGGATCGTCCCGGCCAAGGTGACGTCACTGGTCGAGTCGCACATCCGGGCGCGCGACCTCGGCTACCTCGGTGAGCCGACGGTCAACGTGCTGCAGCTGAACCTGGCGCTCGCTCAGCTCGACCCGAACGGTAACGGGTAGCGAGCAGGGTACTCGGCACTCACGGTCCGTCGACGGCGGACTCGCGCGCGGTCCAGGCCGCGAGTTGGGTGCGGGAAGTGAAGCCGAGCTTCGCCAGGCTTTTCGCTACGTGACCTTCTGCAGTCCGTCTCGAAATGACCAGCCGATCGGCGATTTCCCGATCGGTCAGCCCATGCCCCACCAGCGCGGCAACCTGGCTTTCACGAGAAGAGAGGATGCGTCGTCCAGGTGCGATCGACGTCCGGTCGGACCGGGTGGGCGCCTGCGCGCCGACAGCGTAGGCGATCCCCTCCTCCGTCGTCATCTGTTTGCCTTTTGCAAACGCCGACTCATAGCTGCGTGGGCCGAGAGCACGCCGCGCCAGATCCACGACGTCGTTCCCAAGCAGGGCGTCGAGAGGAAAGACGAACGCTGTGGCGCCACGCGCGTCCGCGACCGTGTGCGCGACGCCAAGAAGTGTCGCCGCCCGCGTGTAGTCCCGGCTGTTGATCGCAACACGCGCGAGCACCGCTTCGACCCGGGCCACGCCGATCGCATAGTCGAGTTGCTGAGCGAGACGGAGGGACTTCCGAAGCAGTGACGTCGCGCGGTCCACCTCGCCGCGGCCGGCCGCGATCCATGCTGTATTGCAGAGAAGGGAGGCCGTCTCGAATGATTCCCCCGCCCGCTGTGCGCGAACGATGAGAGCGTCCATCATGCGACCGGCCAGCTCGGCATTGCCTCCTAGGTCGTGGGCGGCCGTGAGCCTCTCTTCGACATTTGCACGGGCTGGAATGCGGTTCGAACCCTGCTGCAAGGCAAGCGCTTCCGTGTAAAGGGCAACAGCCTTTTCCGGATCCCGCTCGATCGCAGCACGCAGGACGCAGACCAAGGCTCGCGAGAAGTCGTCTTGCAATTCATCCGCGAGTTCAAGAGCCCGTTCGAGCATCCGGATGCCTGTTTCGGTGTCGCCCTGCAGAAGCTGACAACCACTGAGGATGGTCATCACCTGGCAGATCTCAGGCGTGGGTGGGGTGCCCAGCTCGACGACGCGGGCACACCAGCGGCGCAGTTGATCGACACGTCCGTGCGCTAGCCACACCACACGCCACGCCGTCACGAGCAGGGTCGCGGCACGAGCGCCGTCTTCTTCAGCGATGCAGAACTCCAGAGCCGCCCGGATGTCCGGCAGTTCCCGCCGAGTCACCGACAACCAGTGAGCCTGGTTGGTCCCATACCAGTCAGCCTCGATTGCGGCGAGCCGATCGAGGCACCAATCGCGATGGAGCGTCTGTGCGACGCGGAGGTCTTCTTCAGGGGACATCTCGAGACCGAACGTCCGAACGGTGTTGAGCATCTCGTAGAAGACGATGTCGCCGTCCATGCGGCGGGTGATGATCGACTTCTCCAGGAGGGACTGGATGAGGTCGACGGTGAGGTGGTCGGCTCTCCAACCGGCGCTCATCCATTCCGCCGATCGAAGATCCCACCCTCCGGCGAAGACGGACATCCGGCGCCACAGTGCGCGCTCTGTCCTGCTACACAGCTGGTAGCTCCAAGCGACGGTCGCACGCATCGACTGCTGCCGCTCCGGAAGATCTCTGTTCCCACCGGTAAGGAACGCAAGGGGTTCGGCGAGCCGTTCAACGATCTGGGCCGGTGTCAACGCTTGTACCCGAGCCGCGGCGAGCTCGATGGCCAACGGCAAACCGTCGACGCGACGGCAGATCTCAGCAATCGCCTCCAAGTCATCCGGGGTCGGATGAGGAAGCATCGAGGCACACCGCTCCAGAAACAAGAGCACCGCCGGCGATGCTGCCTCATGGCCAGGCTCGTCCGTGTCAAGTGGTTCTAGGACGAAGGTCCGTTCGGCCGTGATGCGCAAAGCGGCACGGCTTGTCGCGATGACTGTCATCTTCGGGCAGTTGTCCAGAAGATGGCGAATAAGCTGGGCGCACTGGTCTACCACCTGCTCGCAGTTGTCCAACACCAGCAGACCTCGCCTCGCCCCGAAGAATTGCGACATGGCTCCGAGCCCGTCGGCGGCGTCCCCCTGCAACCCGAGGGCTCGGCCCGCCCGGTCGGCGACTGACCCCTCGGCGCTCACACCGGTGAGGTCGATGTACCACGCCCCACCGGGATAGAGCCGGTGGACACTGTGCGCGAGCCGCACGACGAATCGAGTTTTGCCGACTCCGCCCGCGCCGACAAAAGTAAGCAGGCGCGCTGTGCCCAGCGCGACGCGGGCCGCCGCCAATTGTGTCCGCCTCCCCACAAAACTGGCATGCTCGAGCGGAATCTCCCCTGCACGGTTCGACCCACGAGCTCTCTGGGTGCGGGCCATCGGCTCGCGTGCGCTCATTCGACTCCACGGATGTTTGCGGTCAGGTGCAACGGCGGAGAGCGTGCGCTTGTTGCCGACGCGCGTCCCCCATACAGGGGGACAGCGACGGTGCGGTTCCGTAACGCGGGGATAGCT
>DASYGJ010000124.1:0-6425 GCA_035999915.1 Leifsonia sp. | reverse complement strand
GTCTGATCCCTCGCAGAGATGGGAACCTCAGCTTGTCTCGCCGGGCACCTTTCAGCTGGTGAACGATGCTACCGGGAGGTGTCTGACCGCTCCCGCATCGTTCGGGTTTCTGTCCATGGTCGCATGCGATGGATCGCCCGATCAGACCTTCGTCGCCGTCCTAGAGTGACACCGTCGGAGCCGCGGCGCGCGGGGGGCCGACCCGCGGGAGCACCACCGTGACGACGAGACCGCCGCCGCCCGCATTCGCGAGATCGACGCTCCCTCCGGCTGACCCCGCCAGCGCGCTGACGATGGAAAGCCCGAGGCCACCGCCGGAATGGCCGGTGCGCGAAACCTCCGCACGCGTGAAACGGTCCATAGCGACCGGAAGGAACTCCGGCGCCATACCCGGGCCGCTGTCGCACACCGTCAAAGTCACTTCCGTGGGGGTCGCGATCAGCTCCGCTGCGATGGTGCGTTCAGCATCCGGGCGCACGTCCGGGCCGGTGAGAGCCGTGATCGCGTTGCCGAGCAGGTTATCGAGGATGCGACCGAAATCGGTCGGCGAAAGCGCGACGAGCGCGGCGGCCGTCTGTCTTTCGCGCGGCCGGTAGTCGAAGTCGATCGAGATGTCGGGGGCGTCGGGCTCGTCCGATCGAGGGGAGGCGATCAGTCGCGCCCGGTCGATCGCATCGGCGAGTTCTTCGGTGAGGGTGCGCCAGTCGGTGCGTCCGACCCGAGGACCGGCCTCGATGCGGGACAACTCGAGCAGGTTGCTCGCGAGCTGGCCGAGACGCAGCGCGGTGGTGTGCGAGGAGCGGATGGCGGTGAGCAGAGCATCCGCATCGCCCGCGTCGAGTTCAGCGAGCTCGAGCTGGCCACGCAACACGGCGAGCGGAGTGCGCAACTCGTGGCTCGCGTCTGACACCATCTGGCGTTCCCGGTCGGCGGAGGCGCGGAGCCGGCGAATCAGGTCGTTGAGCGTGGTCGCAAGAGCGGCGAGTTCATCGTGCGCGGGTCCCACCGGGAGGAGCCCGGTGGAGGACACGCCGGCGATGCTCTCGGCGCGTTTGCGCATCCGGCTCACCGGGCGCAGGGCCGTGCGTGCCAACAGCCAGGACGCGCCGCCGAATCCGACCACGAGCACACCCGCGCCGCCGAGCAGTGCCACGGTGAGACGGTCGAGGATGAGATCGGTGGTCTCGGTGTTGCGTGCGGCGACGACGTGCATCGTGCCGGCGCTGGTCGGCACGTCCCGAACAAGCACGAGATAGTTCTCCTGGCCGGCTTGCACCGTGCTGGGGTCGTCGCCGAGCTGGAGCAGCCGGAACCCGCGATCATTGAGCGCCGAAGGCAGGGTCGTGTCGAGAACGGCGCCGTCCGGCCCGATGATGGCCAGCTCTTGGCCGCCGCCCGGGAGATCGAACGGTCCGCTGGGGCTGTTTTTGAGCGCCTCGGCCGGGGCGCTGACGTCGTTGTTGAGCAGCGTGACCGTGGCATTGTGCAGGATCGAAGCGACACCCAAACGCACGACCTCGACGGCGCCGAGGCCGAACAGGGTCGCCACGATGAGGCTGCCGATGGTGATCCGAGCCGTGATCGACAGCCGCTGCAGCCACCTCATCGAGGTGCCGCCGCCCGGCCGCCGCCTCGACGGGCACTGCAGGCCAGGGCGGTCACTGCGTCGCAGTCTCCGCGTTCTTGGCGTCCAGCCGGTACCCGCGACCGCGCTCGGTGACGATCGCCAGCCCGGCGTCGGCCAGTTCGAGTTTCTTGCGGAGATACGACACGTACTGGTCGATCACGTTCGTGCCGATGTTGTCGCTGCTGCCCCAGACGTTCTCTAGGATGTCGGATCGGGCGAGCGTCTTGTCGGGGTTGGTTGCGAACAGGCGGAGCAGGGTGAACTCGCGCCGACTGAGCGGCATCTCGTGGCCACCGACGATTGCTCGGTGCTCGTGGGAGTCGATGGTGAGCTTTCCGACTGTGACCTGCGGCCGCATCCCGCTCGGCTCGCGACGCAGCAGCGCCCGGATGCGCGCCGCCAGTTCCGCGAAGGCGAACGGCTTGGTGAGGTAGTCGTCTGCGCCCGAGTCGAGACCGTGCACCCTGTCCTCGATCGCATCGCGCGCGGTCAGCAGGAGGATGGGCATCGGGTTCGCGGCCTCCCGCACGTGTCGGCACAGCTCGAACCCGCTCATCCCGGGCAGCATGACATCGATCGCGGCCGCCGCGAACGTGTCGGCGCGCAAGGCGATCAGTGCGTCGACGCCGTTTGTGACCAGCGTCACCTCGTAACCCTCGGAGGTGAGCCCGCGCTCGACCAGGCCGCCCATCTCGGGATCGTCTTCGACTACCAGCAGTTTCATGCGTTCATCGTGCCACCGTTTGCTTTGGTAGCGCTCGAAGCGGACGGGTGCGGCCTGGGCGTTCGCTGTAGGTTTTCACACGGTGCCCTCGGTCAAGTGAAGGAGATTCCGCATCCCACCACCGCTTGTGGTCAGGCGGATCAGTCCTGGCCGCGGTGGATCAGCCGGGACAGGACGATCGCGCTTCGGGTGTGATCCACGTTCGGCGCCAGGCGCACCTTCTCGAGCGCGGCTTCGAGACCGGGGATGTCGCGCGAACGGATGTGGACGATCGCGTCGGCGCTGCCCGTGACGGTTCCCGCATCCACAACCTCCGGCACGGCGGAGAGGATGCGGAGGAGTTCGTCGGGCGCGACGGTGCCCCGGCAGAACAGCTCGACGTAAGCCTCGGTGCTCATGCCGTCGATGGTCGGATCGACCTGGATGGTGAACCCGCGGATCACGCCGTCGGCCACCAGGCGGTCGACGCGACGCTTCACGGCGGAAGCGGAGAGCCCGACGACTGACCCGATGTCGCCATACCCGGCGCGCGCGTTCTGGCGGAGGAGGTCGAGGATGCTGCGATCGAGGTTGTCCACGCGCAAAGCATACGATCGATTCGTTGCGTGAGCGCGCCGTGTTACGCAGAAATGCTGCGCGACGTTTCCGTGCGCGTGCACGTGGCCGAAGTCGCGGCCTCGTTGTGCGTCCGGCCAAGAACGCCGCAAAGAAGGCGCGGATGGGAGCAATTCATGGCGATATCGTGCGTATATCGGGCGAAATCTGCTCACAATCGTGTGTGACACTATCTCCATGTCGATGATTCACGAGAATGCGGAATCGCGGGTACAGCGCGTGGGCCGCGTGGCCACTGCGCGGTCGGTGCTGATGTGCCGGCCGGAGCATTTCACGGTGGTCTACCGGATCAACCCGTGGATGGATCCGCAGTTGCCGACCGACACCTCCCTGGCCGTCAGGCAGTGGGAAGAGCTCTACCGCACCTACGTCGAACTCGGATTCGATGTGCAGCTGATCGAGCCGATCGGAGGCCTGCCCGACATGGTCTACGCGGCCAACGGTGGACTCGTCATCGACAACATCGCCTACGGCGCCAGTTTCGCGTATGCGGAGAGGCAACCGGAGGGTCCGGCGTACATGGATTGGTTCCGGCTGAACGGGTTCGATGTCATGGTGCCCGAGAGCATCAACGAAGGCGAAGGCGACTTTCTGCTCGTCGGCGACACGATCCTCGCCGGTACCGGATTCCGCAGCGCCGCCGGAAGCCACGACGAGCTGAGCCGCCTGTACGGCCGGTCGGTCGTGAGTCTTACGCTCATCAATCCGAGCTTCTACCACCTGGACACGGCGCTCGCGGTACTCGACGGAACGCCCGGACGCGAGCACATCGCCTACCTTCCGAGTGCTTTCGACGAAGCCAGCCTCGCCGCACTGCGCTCCCGATACCCCGACGCCATCATCGTCAACGATGACGATGCGGCAGTGCTCGGCCTCAACTCTTTTTCCGACGGCTTCAACGTCGTCATCGCCTCGCGCGCGACGGATTTCGAACGTCAGCTTCGCGAGCACGGGTACAACCCGATCGGCGTCGACCTCTCCGAGCTTCTGCTCGGCGGCGGCGGCGTCAAATGCTGCACCCTCGAACTGCGTCGCTGAGAACGGGAAGGACAGAGCGCATGACGAACGACACCGCGACGGCGCCCAGCGGCGAGACGGTCGCCCACCGCATCCACGCCGAGTCGAAGGCCGCCACCGTGCGACAGGCCGAGGCGATCGCGCGCGAGGAGGCGCACACAGCGAACAACTATCATCCGCTGCCTGTAGTGGTCGCCGAGGGCGACGGCGCGTGGGTCACGGATGTGGACGGTCGCCGCTACCTCGACTGTCTGGCGGCATATTCGGCCCTGAACTTCGGGCACGCCAACCCTGTGCTGCTGGACGCGGCACGGGCGCAGCTCGACCGTCTCACGCTCACCAGCCGCGCTTTCCACAACGACCAACTCGGCCCGTTCGTCGAGGCGCTCGCCGAATTGGCCGGCAAAGAGATGGTTCTGCCGATGAACACCGGCGCCGAGGCGGTGGAGTCGGCCATCAAGGTGGCGCGGGCCTGGGGCTATCGGGTGAAAGGTGTTCCGGATGGTCAGGCGAACATCATCGTCATGGCGGGCAACTTCCACGGACGCACGACGACCATCGTGGGGTTCTCCGACGATCCCATCGCTCGTGACGGGTTCGGCCCGTTCGCACCGGGCTTCCGCACCGTTCCATTCGGCGACGCCGAGGCGCTCGCTGCGGCCATCGACACGGATACAGTCGCGGTTCTTGTCGAGCCGATCCAGGGCGAGGCCGGCATCGTCGTTCCGCCGGCCGACTACTTGCCGGCGGTCCGCCGGCTCTGCGACGAGAACGATGTGCTGATGATCGCCGACGAGATCCAGTCGGGGCTCGGCCGGACGGGCGCAACCTTCGCATGCGAACTCGTCGGCGTCGTTCCCGACCTCTACCTGCTGGGCAAAGCGCTCGGAGGGGGCATCGTCCCGGTGTCCGCGGTCGTCGGCGACGAACGGGTGCTCGGTGTGCTCCGGCCCGGCGAGCACGGGTCGACCTTCGGCGGCAACCCGCTCGCCGCTGCCGTCGGACGGGCGGTCGTCGAGCTGCTCGCGACCGGGGAGCCGCAGGAACGCGCCCGACTGCTGGGGCAGCGCTTGCACGCCGGGCTCGAGCGACTTGTCGGGCACGGCATCGTCGCCGTACGAGGGGCGGGCCTGTGGGCCGGGATCGACATCGACCCGAGTCTGGCCACCGGCCGCGAAGTGTGCGAACTGCTGATGGAGCGCGGCCTGCTAGCCAAAGACACGCACGGCTCCACTATCCGGCTCGCTCCGCCCATCGTAATAGACCCTTCCGATCTCGATTGGGCTGTCGATCAGCTGGCCGCCGTGCTCGCAGATCTCTCCGCGCGCTGACGCCTCACGCTCGCACTGCCGGGCCTTTCGGGCAGGATGGACCCATGGCTGAGTTGCTGGCGTTGTGCAGGGTGGAGAAGCTGCTGCCGGACAGCGGCAGCGTCGGCGTGACCGCGATCGACAAGCGGCCCGTCGCAGGTGCGCTGCGAGTGCGACCCTACGGGTTGTACGGCGACGTGCAAGCCGACCGGAAGAATCACGGTGGGCTGACCAAGGCGCTGTACGCCTACGCCGAGGAGGATGCGCGCTACTGGTCATCGGAGCTCGGCCGTGAAATCGTGCCCGGACTCTTCGGCGAGAACCTCCGCACGTCAGGCCTCGACGTGAACGGGGCCGAGATCGGCGAACGCTGGCGCATCGGCGAAGAGCTCGTGGTCGAGGTCACCTGCCCCCGCACGCCGTGCGCGGTGTTCCAGCGGCGGATGGCCGAACCGCACTGGGTCAAGCGGTTCACCGCTGCCGGCCTCCCGGGCGCCTATCTCGGAATCGTCCACTCGGGCACCATCGGCGCCGGCGACAGTGTCGAGGTTGTGCGGCGGCCGGGTCACGGGGTCACCATCGCATCCTGGTTCGCGGGCGCCGACACCGCGCAGGCTGAGGCGCTCGCCGAAGCCGAGCGTGCGGGGACCATTGCGCTCGCCCCGGAGATGCAGGAGGTGATGGCGAAGCTGCGGGCCTAGCGCTGAATGCCGCGCGATTCAGTTGTACAATCGCTGAATGGAACTCCGGCAGCTTGAGCATTTCGTCACGGTCGCGGAAGAGCGGCACTTCACCAGGGCGGCCGAGTTGCTGCAGATCTCGCAGTCGGGGCTGTCGGCGTCCATTCGCTCACTCGAGCAGGAGCTCGGGACGTCGCTGTTCATCCGCAGCACCCGTCGCGTGGAACTGACCACGGCCGGACAGGCGCTGCTCGGCGACTCGGTTCGAACCCTTGCCAGCGCCGCGGCCGCGCGCAACGCCGTCGCCGCGATTCGAGGCCTCGTGCGCGGACGACTCACCATCGGCGCCGAACCCTGTCTCGGATCGGTCGACCTGCCGGCCGAGCTCGCCGCCTTTCGCACGGCGAATCCCGGCGTCGAGGTGCGGCTGCGCTATTCGGGTTCCGAGGAAC
>DASYGJ010000118.1:0-26025 GCA_035999915.1 Leifsonia sp. | reverse complement strand
GGTGGCTCGGACATGGTGTGCGAGAGAGTCGAGATCGGCGTAGAGCGAGACGTCGGTGCGCACCCACTCTGCGGTGCCACCGAAACCCTCGATCTCCGTGACGGTGTCGGCTGCATCGCTCTGTGAGGCGATGATCACGGTGGCCCCGCGGCGCGCGACCTCGATCGCAAGCGCGCGGCCGAGGCCGACGCGCCCTCCGGTGACGACGGCGATGGTCCCAGTGAGAACGGACATGATTCTGCTTCTTTCTTGGCGGTGCGGATGATGCGGTCGAAGGAGCGGTCGGGCAGCAGCCACCGGAGGAACATGGTGGTGGCGACTGCCTCCGCGGGAGCGGAGTATGCGCCCGTGGCGGAGGATGTCTCGCGCAGAGCATCTGCTGCGATCGTTCCCCACTCGGTGCAGATTGAACCCGGCTCGACGACCACGGTGTGGATGCCGAAGGGACTGGTCTCGATGCGTAAGGCGTCGCTGAGAGCTTCGACCGCGTACTTGCTCGCGTGGTACCAGCCGCCCAGCGGCGTGACGAGCTTGCCGCCCATGGAGCTGATGTTGATGATGGTGCCGGAGCGCTGGGCGCGCATATGTGGCAAGACCAGTTGGGTGAGGCGTGCAAGCCCGAAAACGTTCACGTCCAGCTGTTTACGTGCCTCGTTCAGCGGTACGTCTTCGATGGCGCCGTAAGAGCCGTATCCGGCGTTGTTGACGAGCACGTCGATGCGGCCAGGACGTGCGGATGATGGTATCTATGGCCGAGCGGAGCGAGTCTTCGTCGGTGACGTCCAGCGCGACGACTTCCACGCCGTGCTTTTCCAGGGCTCGCATCCGGTCGACGCGACGCGCGGCGCCGTAGACGGTGTAGCCGGCGTTCTTGAGGCGCATTGCGGTGTCAGCGCCGACCCCTGAGGAGGCGCCCGTGACAAGGGCGACCTTTGTTGTGTTCATGTTCTTCGCTTTCGTAATCGATGTGCGCCGGGTCTACTGACCCTGGGCGAGGGCGGCGATGTGTGCGGTCTCCCGCCGGGTGTCCAGTCGGTGCTGGTAGACCTGCTCGACGATCGGTTCCGGGCCGGAACCGAAGAAGGCTCGTGACGGTGCTTCCTCGACGACAGCGAGAATCGCCGCCCCGACCCGGGCCGGGTCGTACCCGCCGGCTGCGGCGGCGACCATCTGCTCCCGTATTGCCTCGTAGGGCTCCAGTCCTTCGGCCCAGACAGCGCTGGAACCGGCCCAGTCGGTGACGTAGGAACCTGGCTCCACGAGCGTCACTCTGATGCCGAAGGCGGCGACCTCCTGGGCGAGGGAGTCGCTGAAAGCCTCCAACGCCCACTTCGACGCGTGGTACCCGCCGAGGATCCGCACGGTGGTCGTCCCGCCGCCCGGTTTCCACCCGGAGCTCGAAGACGGTGTCCGCGACGCTTTCGGACTGGCGGATGTCGTCGTGGCCCAGACGTCGACACAGGACGAACGCGAGATGCTGCCCGCCCTAGGGGTGGCGGCAGCCACGTACCTCGAGATGACGATTCAGAACGGGGACAGGATCGGCATATCGTCGTGGTCCGCATCGCTGATCGCGTCGTCCAGTTACTGGGAGGCGTGGGAGAACCCCGGGTGCAGCTGCAGGCCACCCGCTTGGTCGAGCAGTTCGCCCTCCGAACCGGAGCGACGCCGCAGTTCTTCCATGCGCCGGGAATCGTGGGGAGCGAGGCTGCACGTGACGCTCTCCTCGCCGACCCATACATCGGTGAGGCCACGGCGGCCTGGGAGGCCCTCACGCTC
The DNA here is from genome assembly GCA_035999915.1 of Leifsonia sp. Taxonomy (GTDB): domain Bacteria; phylum Actinomycetota; class Actinomycetes; order Actinomycetales; family Microbacteriaceae; genus Leifsonia. Next base: position 24,246 of record DASYGJ010000118.1, on the reverse strand, counting down.
GCGGTAGTCGGAATCGGGAGCGTTCAGCCGTCGCCGCTGCTCCGAGAGTCCGGGAACGCCATTCCTCTTGAAGTGGTGGACACCCTGCAAGCGATGGGCGCGGTGGGTGACATCTGTTTGCGCTTCTTCGATCGGAACGGGGACCTCGTCGATAGTGACGTGAATCGTCGAGTGCTGGGCATCAGCGTGCCCTCCTTTCTTGCTGTACCCCGGAAGATCGGAGTAGCGGGTGGGTCACGGAAGTACGACGCGATCCGGGCAGCCGTCAAGGGTCACTGGATCGACGTCCTGATCACCGACGCGGCAACGGCCCAGCGTCTCATCGAAGACCAGGGCTGACGGCTCTCCCGCATCGAGCGTGTTTCATCCCAGCGGCTAGCTCCCACCCTCCTTTTCGTACCCGCGGCGCATGTCCTCACGCCCTGCAGAGCCTCAGAGTGAACACAAGGTGACCTGCAATGGAGTAGAGACATGAATTTTGAGACAGAGTTCGCTCGGTTGAGTGGGACCGTGTATCGGGACGGCGGCTATGTCGCTTCCTCGTCCGATCGGAGGAAGGCGGTTCTGGACCCCGCGACCGCCCGGCACATCGGTGAGTTCGCGGACGCCGAACTGGATGAGGTCGATGAGACGGTCGCGTCGGCGAACCGGGCACAGCGCGAGTGGTGGGCGCTGAGTGCACTGCAGCGAGCGGAAGCGCTGCACGAGGTGGCGACCCGCATTCGAGAGGTCGGCGTCGATGTCGCCGAACTGCTGACGCGCGAGACAGGCAAACCGTACAAGGAGTCGGCCGACGAGTTGATGTGGACGGCTACCGCTGTCGACTACTATGCCGAGCTCGGGAGGCACTCCATGGGTTCCGTCCTGGGCCCGTCGGTGGCGGGGCAGCTGCACTACACGCTCAAGGAGCCGATGGGGACGGTCGTCGTCATCCTTCCGGCCAACTACCCGATCCTGCTCTTCATCTGGGAGGCGGCTGCCGCGCTCGCGGCCGGCAATGCGGTGATCGTCAAGCCGTCCGAGTGGGCGACCCTGACCACCCTCAAGTTCATGGAGGTCTTCGACCAGCTCCCGGCCGGTCTGGTGCAGTGCCTCACCGGGGGAGGCGCCGTGGGTGCGCGCCTGGTATCCCACACAGGAACGCACATGGTTGGGTTCACCGGCAGCATCAACACAGGGCGCGCGATCGCTCGTGCCTGCGCGGACCAGTTCAAGCCGTCCCTCATCGAAGCGTCCGGGAACGACGCGTTCATCGTGATGCCGTCGGCGCCGGTGGAGGTCGCCGCCCGCGCTGCCACTTTCGCGGCCTTCTTCAACTGCGGCCAGGTCTGCACCTCGGGAGAACGCTTCTTCGTACACGAGGACGTGTACGACGAATTCCTTCAAGCGTTCATCGCCGAATCGGCCAAGCTCCGCATCGGAAACGGTCTTGACGCGGTCGACGTCGGCCCGATGGAACACGCAGGAGAGCGGGATCGGGTCGAGAAAGTCCTGGCACGCGCGGTCGAGCAGGGCGCCTCCGTGGTGCTCGGCGGCTCCCGGCCGACCGATCTGCCCAGTGAGCTGAAGGACGGCTTCTTCTTCCAGCCCACGATCCTCGTGGACGTGAAGCCCGACATGGACATCCTCCAGGCGGAGATCTTCGGGCCCATCGCGCCGGTCGTGAAGGTCTCCTCTCTCGACGAAGCCATCGCGCTGACCAACGCATCCGACTTCGGGCTCGGCGCCACGATCTACACGAAGGACGCGGAAGAGATCTTCCGGGCCACCAACGAGATCGTCAGCGGCATGGTCTGGGTCAACGCGCCGATCCTCGACAACGACGCCGGCCCCTTCGGAGGGCGGAAGATGTCCGGCACCGGGCGGCAGCTCGGAGCGGAAGGGCTCGAGACCTTCCGTCACACCAAGCTCGTCATGATCGATCCCGCTGCCAGCGCGCACGACTTCTGGTGGTTCCCGTACTCGGACGCCGAGGCCTGGGAGGCCGGCGCGACCGCATGAGCGCACCGCAGAATCACGAGCTCGTGCTCACCCTCGACTGCGAGGATCAACTGGGCATCGTCCACGCTGTCGCTGGATTTCTCGTTTCTCACGCCTGCAACATCGTCGACAGCCAGCAATTCGATGAGAACGAGGCCAACCGCTTCTATCTGCGCGTGCAGGCCACCCACCCGGCCGCGACGACGATCGAAGCTCTGCGGGCGGCGTTCCAGGCGACGGCGGACGCGTTCGGCATGACCTGGTCGCTCTGCGAGGCGTCGGAGCGGGTCCGCACGCTCCTCATGGTCTCCAAGGCGCCGCACTGCATGAGCGACCTCCTCGAGCGATGGTCGAACGGCCAGCTTCCCGTCGAGATCCCGGCGGTCGTCTCGAACCACCGCGATCTCGAGCACATCGCCGACAGATTCTCGGTCCCGTTCGTCCACATCCCGGTGAGCGCCGACACCAAGGCGCAGGCAGAGCAGGAATTGCTGACGCTGATCGAGGAGCTGAGGATCGATCTGGTCGTCCTCGCGAGGTACATGCAGGTGCTCAGCGACGACCTCTGTGCCGCGCTTCCCAACCGGGTCATCAATATCCATCATTCCTTTCTGCCCGGGTTCAAGGGCGCCAAGCCGTACCACCAGGCCCACGCACGCGGTGTGAAGCTCGTCGGTGCCTCCGCGCACTACGTGACCGCCGACCTGGACGAGGGACCCATCATCGAGCAGGAGGTCTTCCGGGTGGACCACCGGGCCACACCGGAGGACCTCGTCATCGCCGGCAGGGAAGCCGAGCGGGCAGCCCTCGCACGCGCTGTTCGCTGGCACGCGGAGCACCGGGTGCTCATCAATGGCCGCAGGACCGTCGTCTTCAACTAGCCGCGCCGCGGCACGTCCGGAAGGAAAACAATGGAACGGCTTGTCGACACCTCCGTCAGCGGGTCCGCCTTCACCGACTCGACGAGCGACCCGCTTCCGGAGCGGGCGAGGATCGTGGTCATCGGCGGCGGGGTCATCGGAGCCAGCATTGCATACCATCTCGCTGAGGCCGGCGAGAAGGATGTCCTCCTCGTCGAAGCGAACGTCATCGGCAGCGGAACCTCCTGGCACGCCGCGGGACTCGTCACGGGCGCCCGCGGCAATGCGACGCTCACGGATCTCGCACAGTACGGACTGCAGACCTACCAGCGACTGGAGTCGATGTCCGGCATCGACGTGAACTACACACGAGCCGGATCTCTTTCGATCGCACGCACACCGGGTCGGATGGACGAAATCACCTATGCACGGGATGTCGCCCGTCAGCGCGGCGTCGAGACGGAGATGCTCACTCCGGAGAGGTTCGCCGAAGTCTGGCCGTTGGCGCGCCAGGACGGGATCATCGGCTCTCTGTTGCTTGCCGCCGACGGTCACGTGAACCCCGGATGGTCCGCTGTCGCCTTCGCCAAGCTCGCCTGGGAGGGCGGCGTGAAGATCCGGGAGCACGTTCGCGTGACCGGCATTCTGCTCCAGGACGGCCGCGCGAGCGGGGTCCGCACGAGCCACGGCGACATCGAAGCCGAGCAGGTCGTCATCGCCGGCGGCCTGTGGAGCCGTGACCTTGCTGCCTCTGCCGGCGCCCACGTGCCCCTCTACCCTGCGGAACACGTTCACGTGCGCTCCAACCCGATCGACGGTGCGATCCCGACCCTTCCCGTGTTCCGCGACCTCGACAGCAGCTACTACATCCGCCATGAGCAGGGGCGGCTGCTCGTCGGCGCGTTCGAGTCCGACGGGCTGCCCCGCGCCGTGAACGAGATCAGCGACGCAGGATTCGCCGAATTCGAGCCGGACTGGAACCATTTCGCCCCGATCCGCGCCCAGGTCGAACGGACTGTGCCCGCGGTCGGGGAAGCTGGATTCGACCGCTTTCTCAACGCGCCCGAGAGCTTCACCCCCGACGCGAACTTCGCAATCGGCGAGACGGCTGAGGTCCCGGGGCTGTTCGTCGCCGCTGGGATGAACTCCCAGGGCATCATCTACGCGCCGGCCGTCGGGCGCGAGCTCGCCGCCTGGATGCTCACCGGAGTACCGCAGTTCGACGCCTATGACGTCGACGTCCGCAGGTTCTCGAGGTTCCAGTCCAATCGTCGCTTCCTTCACGACCGGACGCGGGAAGGCCTAGGGCGGCTCTACGCCATGCACTGGCCCCAGCTTCAGATGTCGACGGGCCGAGGGGTACGACGCACGCCCTTGCACGATCGGCTCGCCGCATTGGGCGCTTCGTTCGGTGAGCTCAACGGCTGGGAGCGGGCCAACTGGTACGGCGAGCCCGGGACGACTCCCGAATACGGATACAGCTATGGCCGGCCCAGTTGGTTCGACCGCGTGAGAGCGGAGCACCAGGCCGCGCGCGAAGGCGTGGCTCTGTTCGACCTCAGCCCGTTCGCCAAGGTCGAGATCGCGGGGCCCGACGCGCTGGCGGTCGTTCAGTGGCTGTTCACCGCCAACCTCGACGTGCCCATCGACAAGTCCGTCTACACGCTGCAGCTCAACGACGGGGGAGGGATCGAGCTCGACGGAACGGTCACCCGTGTCGCGGCCGATCGGTTCCTGATCGTGACGCCGAGCGCGACGCAGCGGAAGACGCTCTCCATCGTGCGCAACGCCGCCGAGGGCACCGCATCAGCAGTGTTCGACGCGACGGCCGCGCTGGCGACGATCGCGGTGATGGGTCCGGACTCGCGCCGGCTTCTCGAGCGGGTGTCCCCGGAGGACTGGTCGGATGCCGCCCAGAAGTACACCTGGGGGCGCCAGGTCGAGATCGCGCACGGGTACGCCTACGCTCTGCGTGTCTCCTTCGTCGGCGAGCTCGGGTACGAGCTCTACGTGAGCGCGGATCTGGCCGTCAACGTCTTCGACGCTCTCTGGGCTGAAGGCCAGGATCTGGGGTTGCGGCTCGCGGGGTACTTCGCGCTCGACACCCTCCGCAGTGAGAAGGGCTTCCGACACCTCGGGCACGACGTCGGCCAGGTCGACGACCCGGTGTCCGCTGGTCTCAAATTCACGGTCGATGTCGAGAAGGAGGGCGGCTTCATCGGGCGCGACGCCGTCGTGGCCCTCGGGTCCCGACCTCAGAGGCACCGCACGGTCTACTTCACGATCGACGACCCGGAACCGGTTCTCTTTCACGACGAGACCATCCTCCGCGATGGGGAGCCGGTCGGTCGAGTCACCAGCGGCAACTACGGGCATACGCTGGGGCACGCCGTCGGGATCGCGGCAATCGATGCGACCGTCGACCCGGCCGTCGGCGGGTTCTCGATCGAGTGCAAGGGCATCACGTACCCGCTGACGGTCTCGCGGCGGCCGTTCTACGACCCCACAGGGTCGCGGATGAAGGTGTGACGCCTCTTAGGAGCTGCGGCCGAGTTCGACGCAGAGCACGCCGATGGCGATCAGGACAATCCCGATCGCCATCATCCAGCTGAGCTTCTCTTTGAAGAGGACGTTGCTCAAGACTGCCGTCAGCGCCACACCGCACGCGGTCCAGATGCCGTAGGCCACCGTGAGGGGAACGCCGAGGCTGAGGGTGACGCTGAGCAGGACGAACGCGGCGACATAACCGGCAACGACAAGTAGCCACCACGCACGGTTGCCCTTCGACGCCATCCGGAGACAGAGGGTTGCTCCGACCTCGATCAGAATCGCGCCGCCCAAAGCCAGATAGCCGATCATTGGTCGGCCTCGGCCGTCGATCCTTCTGGAGCCGGGGCGCCGAGGTCGACGAAGAGAACGCCGGCCATGACGATGACGATGCCGACACCCATGAGAAGCGTCACCGGTTCATGGAACAAGATGCTGGAGAGCAGTGCGGTGAGGGCCACACCCGTCGCGCCCCAAATGCCGTAGGCGACGCCGAGCGGCAACCCGTTGCGCAGGCCGCCGCTCAGCAGGAGGAACGCCGCGGTGTAACTGGCTGCGACGACAAGATAGAGAGCGGGCAGGTGGAGCGCCGCCTTGAGGGCCAGCGATCCCGACACCTCTGTCGCGATCGCGCCCGACAGGCACAGCCACTTCTTCATAGGTCGACCTGTTCTTCATCGCACGGAGTGAAACGGCAGCAGACCGCCCATGCGGTCTCACACTTGCAGACCAATCCTTGCAGGCCACTGGTACCCGAGTAACAAGAGCGGCTGCTTATTCTGACTCCCGTCTTATTGATGCGGGTCGCGGAAGGTTCGTACTCTTGCGGCACGTCACCTTCCAGAAAGGGCATCTACATGTCCGGTATCACACCGTCACCGTCGACGGTCGCAAGCCCAGAGGCTGTACCTCCCGCTCGCCTCAGCGGCCATATGGGCGTGCTCGACATCGTGTTCAGCGTGCTCGCATTCAACGCCCCGATGTCCGTGTTCGTGGGATTCATCACCGTCATCATCGGATTCGGGAACGGCATCGGCGCGCCACTGGTCTTCATCGCAACGGGCGTACTCATGCTCCTGTTCGCGGTGGGGTTCACCACGATGAGTCGCGACCTCCCGAACCCGGGTGCCTTCTACGCGTACATCACGGCAGGTCTTGGCCGCCCGGTAGGCCTGGGAAGTGCTTTCGTCGCCCTCGTGTCGTACCTCTTCATCCTCGTGGGCGGATACTGCTTCGGCGGCATCTCCTGGCAGAGCCTCATCCACGACCGATTCGGCGGCCCGGACATCCCCTGGTGGGTGTACACCCTCGCAACCGTCATCGTCGTCTCGATCCTGGGCTACTTCCACATCAACCTCTCCGCGAAGATCCTCATGATCTTCATGATCCTCGAGACGATCGTCATGGTGGCCTACGACGTGGTCGTGCTCGCTCGCGGCGGTGACGGCGGAACCGCATCTCTCTCGCTCGCGCCGCTGACCCCGGCCAACGCGTTCGGCGGATCGATCGGGCTGGCCGTCATCTTCGGAGTGGTCTGCTTCTCGGGCTTCGAAGCGACGGCGGTGTTCCGTGAGGAGGCGCGGACACCGGAGAAGACTGTGCCTCGCGCAACGTACACGGCCATCATCTTCCTGATGGTGCTCTACGCCCTTACCGCGTGGGCGATGATCAACGGCATCGGCCTCGAGCACGCCGTGAAGGCCTCTGCGGCCGACCCCACCGGCGCAGCGTTCGCGACGGCCGAGGTCTACCTGACCAAGATCGGCGTGGACGTGGTCAACCTTCTTCTCTGCACGAGCATCTTCGCGGCGAATCTCGCCGCCCACAACGTCTCCACCCGCTACATCTACTCGCTGAGCGTCGATCGGATCTTCCCCGGGGTTCTCTCCTCGGTCCACACGAAGCAGCAGTCTCCTCATCGGGCATCGATCCTCGTGTCGGTCATCACGGTGATCTCCATCGGAGTATGCGCTGCACTGAACGGAAACCCGAACACTCTGTATGCCGCCCTCGTCGGTATCGGAGGGTACGCCCTGATCCTCCTTCTGCTTCTGACGAGCATCGGTGTCGTCGTGTACTTCCGACGCAAGCCCGGAGCGAAGGCCCGCGTCGCCAGGACCATCGTTGCGCCGGCACTGGCCGTCATCGGTCTCGCGGTCGCCTTCGTCATCGCGACGCAGAACGTCGACGTGATGATCGGCGGCAGCGTCGGACTCGCCGTCGCCCTCGTCGTCCTCTTCTTCGCCCTGCTCATCGCGGGCATCGTCGCTGCACTCATCCTCAAGCGAACCCGGCCGTCCGTCTACGCGCGGATCGGCCGCCAGGATGTCTGACGGGGAACCCGTCAGCATTGTCGGGATCGGCGCCATGGGCACGGCGATCGCGTCGCGGCTCCTCAGCGAGGGAGCACGAGTCACGGTCTGGAATCGCAACCCGGCCAAGTGCGAGTCTCTTGTGGCGGCCGGCGCGGTGCGAGCATCGACGTTCGAGCAGGCGCTCGACGCGAGCCCGCTCGTGATCTCGTGCCTGATCAGCTCGTCGGTCGCACAGCACCTGCTGCAACAGCAGAGGCCGGCATCGGCGCTGGCAGGGAAGACCTTCGTCGACACGTCGACATCGACACCCGCGGACGTCCAGCGACTCGCCGCCCAGGTCGCCACGCTTGGCGGCGAGTATCTCGACGCCAAGCTGATGTTCTACCCGTCCCAGGTGGGCTCGGACGCGTCCAGGATGTTCCTCTCCGGTCCGCGAGACATCTACTCCCGGTTCTCGGACGTCTTCGCGAGCATCGTGGGCGAAACGCGCTACGTCGGTGACGACCCCCGACGAGCGTCGGTCCTGTACACCGCTGTCTGGAACTACTACTACTCCGGCCTCTTCGGATTCCTCGAGGCTCTGGCACTGGTCGCCACGAGCGGAATGGATGCCCGAGAGTTCCTCGAACAGGCGTTGGCCTCCACGAACGACCTCGCGGGGCACCTGAGGGACGCCGCCCAGCGGATCGCGACCGGTCGGCTCGACGGCGATCAGGCGGCCGTGGACGTCTACATCGACGGCTTCGCAACGATGGCGACCACCTTCGACGACGTGGGCGTCCGGTCGCGGATGCTTCCGTCTCTGAGCGCTCTGAGCTCCCTGGCTCATAACGGCGGCTATGGGCGGTCGGACATCGCATCGGTGACGAGGGCTCTGCTCGACTCATCCGCGTCCGGCGCCGACCCTTCCGTCCCCGATCGGCTTCGGCGCGCCTGAACCGCACGCCGACACACCACCGGAAGCACACACCAGAAAGGAAACCGCATGCCCGGATATGTGAAGACCATCGAAGAGGTGGAGAGGATCGAGAACTTCCTCGCACCCTCTCGCTTCACCTGTGAGGAGATCGGCGTCTACTTCAAGACGACCTGGGAGTTCGCCAAAGAGGTGCTGCCTCCGTGCTTCGAGCCCATCGGAGACGAGGCCGCCGGCACCGCGGACGCTTACGCGAACGTCACCAGCTATGAAAGCGCCTATTGCGGCACCTTCGACGGCGCCATCGTCTCGATCCTGTGCCGTTACGGTGACATCGACGGCTACTGGATGCTTTCGGAGATCATCTCCCCCGAACTGCCCGTTGCGATCGGTCGCGAACTGTGGGGTGAGGTCAAGAAGAACGGCAACGGCCGAATCTGGCGCGACGGCACCCGCGCGCGCGCGACCGGCGAACGTCGCGGAATCACATTCATGGAGCTGAACGTGGACGTCGACGGTCCCGAGGAGGGACCGTTCACCGTCGACAGCAACGGCTTCGACATCAAGATGTTCCCCAGCTCCGACGCCCGTGGCCTTCAGTACCCGCCCCTGCTCAACATCTGGGACATCAAGTACGAATGGACGAGCTACCGTGAGGGAACGGGAACGCTCGAGTGGGGCCACTCCATCTGGGACCCGACGTACACCATCCCGATCCTTTCGGTGGACAAGGCGATTGACGGGAAGTACATCGGCTACTGGCCGCTCGGTCAGCAGATCGAGCTTGAAGACCCGGACAATGAATACCGCAAGTATCTGTGGGGCCGGGCGTACGACGACCCGACCTGGTTCCCGATCTCGAAGCGCTTCCAGGGGCTCGACGAACTCAACCCCATCCCGGACGCCGGCTGAGCGCCGAAGCACGAAAAGAAGGGGTGCGGAGCGGAGCTCCGCACCCCTTCTCGTGTGAGTGATCACTCGATCGGTCGGCCGATCGAGTCGATCTCCCGGTCGGACTTCGCGATGGCCTCGACCTCGCTCGTGAGATCGAGGTTGCGGCAGAGAAGCCAGTAGACCAGGAAACCAACGGGGACGCCGACGAAGAAGGCGATGTCGACGCCTCCCAGCAGGTGGGCGACCGGGCCCACGTAGAACGGCAGGTTCATGAAGGGGGTCATGATCAGGAACGTGATGACGTACGCGGTGATCCCCCGCCAGTTCCACAGGCCGTAGATGCCGTTCTTCTTGAACATCTCGACGACCGAGTAGCGGCCGCGCCGCACGAGGAAGAAGTCGGTGAGATTGACGGACGTCCACGGCGCCATCAGGTACGCGACCAGCGCGAGGACTGTCGCCAAGCTGGTGTTCAGGAAGTCGGCCGGCACGAGGGCTGCCGCGATCGTTCCGGTGACGCCGACGAGGAGGATCGTGACGAGACGGATGCCTCGTGTCGGCCTCACCGGCCGGACGCTATCGACGGCGGTGATGACCGTCAGGGAGCCTCCGTAGACGCACATCGCCATCAGCCCCAGGAGGCCCAGACCCCCCGCGATGACCATCACCGGGCCGAGACCGGGGAAGACCTTGTTCCCTGTGACGAGCAGACCGGCGATGAAGTCGTCCTTCGGGAGGAGCGCTGCGCAGATGGCCCCGACGGCCATGAACGAGAAGAGGCCCAGGATCAGTCCGAGTGACGTGTAGGTGATGATGGCGCGCTTGCTCGTGTGGGCGGGCATGTAGCGGGAGTAGTCCGAGACGAAGAACGCCCAGGTGAGCTGGTAGCCGGTCGCCGCCGAGACGACGACCAGGAAGGGGGCCAAGTCGAAGGTCTTCGTGAGGTCGAACAGGGACGGCGCCAGAGATCCGCCGATCGTCAGGCCGACGACGTAGACGATGATGATGACGACCAGTGCGATGGTGATGACTCGCTGCGCGACGTGGAGCCAGTGATAGCCGAAGATCGCCAGGACGATCGCGACCACGCAGGTGATGATCGCCCAGAGAGGCGCACTGCCCGCCCCGAGTTCTGTTGCGGTGACACCCAGCAGGTTCCCGCCGAGGACGACGTAGCCCCAGTACACGATGATCGCCATCGCCCAGATGAAGAGCGCGCCGTACCGCCCGAACTGCGGGCGGGACTGAACCATTTGCGGCAGACCGAGGTGAGGTCCCTGGGTAGCGTGAGCGGCGACGGGGATGGTTCCGAGGACGGTGCCGATCGCGAGCGCGATGAGCGTCCAGCCCAGGTTGAGCCCGAGGGAGATCCCGATCGCTCCGGTCGCGAGCGACAGCAGTTGTGCACTGCCCGCGAACCAGATGGTGGCCTGGTCGGTGACCCGTCCTCGCCGCTCGGCATGGGGAACGTAGTCGATGGAACGCGTCTCGATGCGTGAGATCACGCCGGTCTCGGTGGGGCGGGAGCCATGGGTCATGTTCGATTCTCCGGAAGAGGTCGTCAATTCTGACGAAGGTTGAGTCGACGCCACGAACACGAAGTCAGACGACGTCGTCTGGGGCGCGGGCCCGGTGAGGCGCTGGCCGCACCAGGTCCACTCGTCAAGAGTGGAGGCGAAGTGACCGTCGCAGAATAGTACGAGGGAACAACTCCAGCCTGCGGAGTTGTTCCCTCGTCTATGCCCGCGAGTCAGCGGCCGCTGATGGTGTCCGCGAGTCTGGCCACCAGGTTCGTCCTGCCGCTCCGCGAGGCGTACTCGCGCTGGTCGGCGTATCGGTAGGCCGCATACAAGGCCGTCGCACCGATCCACCGCAGGGGCTCGAACTCCCAGTTCCGGGACTGCCGGCCCACCCAGGGGAGTTCGCTCAAATCGGACGGCTCCTCGAGGATGAGGTCGCGAAGTGTCCGCGCGGCCAGATTGGTGCCGCTGAGCCCATGGCCCACGTAGCCGCCGGCGGAGGCGAGGCCTGTCGAGCGGTCGAAGTTGACGGCCGCGCACCAGTCGCGGGGCACGCCGAGGACACCGGACCATGTGTGCTCGAGGGCGACGTCCCGCAGTGTGGGGAAGAGCTCTCCCAGACGGGCGCGAAGCAGTTCGACCGCGAATTCGGCGGTGCGCCCGTTGCGGTCGAAGCCCGATGCGAAGTTGTACGGGACTCCACGGCCGCCGATCGCGATCCGACCGTCCGCAGTCTTGTGCGTGTAGGTGAAGCTGTGCGCCATGTCGCCGAGCAGCTCGCCACCGGACCAGCCGACGGAATCGAGCTGCTCGTCCGACAGCCGTTCGGTGATCACCATGCTGCTGTTCATCGGCAAGAGCTTCCTGGGCATGCCGTCGAGGCTGAGCGTGTATCCCTCGAGGGCGCGCACGATGATCGGCGCACGGACGCGGCCGCGATCCGTCTGCACGAGCTGCGGGGCGATGGAGGTGGCGGTGGTCTTCTCATAGATCGTGACACCAGCGCGCTCCACGGCGCGCGCCAGCCCGAAGGTGTACTTCGCTGGATGCACTCGAGCGCAGTGCGGGGTCCAGTAGCCGCCCAGTGCGCCGTTCACTGTGACGCGCTCGGCGATCTCGGAGGCCGAGAGCTCGAAGACGTCGTCTTCGCCCCAGCCTTGCTGCTTCATCTGGCGGACATGCTCTCGCGCTCGGGCGAGTTGCGGCGCTGAGGTGGCGACGTGGATCAGCCCGGTCTTCGCGACGCCGTCTGCGAAGCCTTCACGGTGGGCGATGTCGACCGATTCGCGAACGGCGTCGAACATCCGGGATTGCAGGTTGCGGGCGGCGTCGGCTCCGCGTGCGGCCGCGTACCGGCGGAACTGGCCCGCCGGTTCGGCGCTCATCCATCCGCCGTTTCTACCGGAGGCGCCGTAACCGGCGAACTCGCGCTCGAGGATCACGATCTTGAGTGAGGGGTCGGCGTGAGCGAGATAGTAGGCGGTCCAGAGTCCGGTCAGCCCGCCGCCGACGATGGCGACATCGGCGTGGATATCGCCGGGAAGCGACTGTCGGGGAGCAGGTCGGCCGGCGTCCTGCACCCAGAAGGAGACGTCGCCGTTGACGAGGGATTGTGTTGCGGTGTCCATGTGGGAGCATCCTGCCCCTGGGGTCGCCCGGAGTGAAACTGTACGGGAGGCTGAAGGAGGCCCTCGGTCCCGTGCTCGAGTCTCAGTCGGCCGGCGAGGCGGGCGCGATGGACTCCCATGCCTGGTAGGCGATCCACAACGCCGAGAGGTCGGAGGACTTGGTGAGCGTGAGCCCCGTCTCCTCCTCGATCTTCCCCAGCCGATAGGAGAGAGTCTGTCGGTGGATCGAGAGCTCCGCCGCTGTTTCGTTCCAGCGGCGATCGTTGCGCAAGTAAGCGAACAGTGTCTGCCGCAGGTTGACGGCACGGGGCGATTCGTCGGCGAGCGGGCCGAGCACGCCGGCGATGATGTCGGCGGCCTCCCGGTTGGAGCGGGTCAGGACGGAGACCGTGGTCCCCTCGAATTCCGTCCAGAACCGATCGCTGTGCTGTGCGGCTGACAGAACCTTGCCGGCCTCAACAGCCGCCACGCGGGTATCGGTGTAGTCGGTGAAGACCGACGACACCCCGGCATGAGCGGTGACCCCTTCGAGGAGGCGCCGGAGCTCATCGATCAACGCGACGGGCGCGAGGGCGAGGTGGGACACTCGTCCGGCGCCGACGATCACCGGGAGCTTGACCGCAGCAACCGCACGGGCGATCTTGCGGCCGTCCGCCGGAGGGAACGCGACCAGTTGGAAGCCGTCCGACGGGAGGTGAGGGTGCAAGAATCCCGTTATCTCGGGCAGCGCGGTTCCGTTGAGCAGGGACAGCATGAGCCGGGCCGAGACCTCCGATCGTCTGTCAGCGTCGTTCAACTGCCTATCGACCGCGACCTCGAGCACCTTCATGAGATGGATGAGCAGGAAACTGTCGAGCTCCTCTCCGGCGAATTCGGTGATCGTCAGCTTCACCCGGTGTCCTCCGTGGAGAGAGTATGAGTGCGACGAACTCGACTCGGAGGTGTCTGCCGGGTTCTTCTCCGACCGCAGCAGCGTCAACCCGGTCGTCTCGTCGACGACGTGGATGCCTATGCTGAGAAGCGAGCTGAGGTCGTTCGTGAGATCGGCATTGTCGTCTTCCGCGTATGCGGCGAGGTGGTAGATCTTGCTCAATTTGAGGACTTGCAGCGTCTGCCGCGAGGAATATGCCGCCGCCACGTGACGCGCGACCACCGCGTAGGGGATCTGTGGTCCTGCGAGCAGCAGCGGGAAGCCTCGCCGGTCCGCCTCCGCGAACATGTCCGTCGAGAGCTCCGGTGCAGGCGCATGGTCGCCGATCATCATGCCGGCGAGCCCGGCTTCGTCCAGCCGCGCCACGAAGTCAGCCTGCTCCTGGGGGTCGGAAGGTACACACAGCCCCACGGTCATGAGCAGTTCGTGAGGACCGAGCCAGTGCTCCGGGTCGCTCATCTCGCAGCTGTGCGCCCACAGGACCTGCCGCCCGACTCCTTCGCCGCCGGCGAGTACCCGCGTATTCAGACTCGCCGTCGCAACGAGGTCCGCGACGGTGAGGAACTGTGTCTCCATGCCCGCGATTCTATGTTCACGAGTATGAGAAGCCCACCTATTTCTTATCGGAGCATGAGGGACGGGGATATGCGGCCGCGTTTAGCTTGGCTCAGACAATCCACGATCAGCGACGGCGCCGGAACCGCGGCCCCCCGCGCGGTAGTGATGACCCGAGGAGTGACGACATGGCGCGTATCGCCGTTCTCGGCGCGGGGCTTGCCGGTCTCGTCGCTGCTGACACGCTCACAAAGGCTGGGCAGGACATCGCGGTGTTCGAAGGTCGCGATCGGCCCGGCGGCCGTGTGTGGTCGGAGGAGATCGTCGTGCAGGATCGGGTCTGCACCATCGAGCGCGGTGCCGAGTTCGTCCTCCACGGGTATTCATCGATGCGGCAGCTCGTGGCCGAGCATGATCTGCAACTCGTCGACACCGGGATGAGCTACTACGTTCGCACCCCGGGTGACACACCGTCTGTGACGACGGACGACATCGTCGCCGCGGGACGCGAGGCCCGCTCCGTCATCACGCAACTCGGTGGGGCGCTCTCTGCTGAAGAGGTGCTCTCGCGATTGGAGCTTCGCCGGGAGATCGTCGATGCGCTGCGCGCCCGGATCGAGATCTCCACAGCGGTCGGAGCCCGGCATGTCACGGCAGACGCGCTGGGCCAGATCGCCGACGTCGAGCCGAAGCCGAGCTGGCGCATCTGCGGAGGGAACCAGCGGCTGCCGGAGGCGCTGGCACACGCGCTCGCCGGATCGCTTCGGTACCGGTCGACGGTCAGACATGTCGTCAACCTCCCCGACGGTGGCGTCGTGGTAGCTACCGACGATGGCTCGGAAGTCTTCGACGCCGTCGTGGTCGCACTGCCTCTTGCGGTGGTGCGCGGCAATAAGGACATTTCCTTGCCGAGGAGCGCAGAGCGCGACCTCGCCCTCGCGCGTGTCGTTCAAGGGCACGCGGCGAAGCTCCATATCCCGCTGATGTCGCCGCCGGCGACGAGCGCAGTGATGTCGGTCCGCGATCGTTACTGGACGTGGACGGCGATCGACGCGACCGGGACGGTCGCTCCTGTCCTGAATGCCTTCATGGGAACCTCTGCCGCCATCGATCGTGTCGGACTGCGGCGGGAGCCGCAGAGCTGGGCCCGCAAGGCTCGCGCCCTCAGGCCCGACCTGACGATCGACGATGATGACCAGGTCGTCTCGACGATCTGGTCGGATGACCCACTCGCCGGGGGAGCCTATGCGGCGCATGCCCCAGGCCATCCCTCGCCGTCCGGCGTTGACCTGGAAACCCCGATCGGCGACGTCTACTGGGCTGGTGAATACGCGGAACCGGAGTTCACCGGCCTGATGGAGGGCGCCATTCGCAGCGGCAAGCGCGCCGCGGGGCGCGTTCTCGAAGCCATCCGGCACAAGGCCACGACCGGTATCGCTGAAAGGACACGCGCATGACGACATCCCTCTCCTTCGACGGGATCGAGTGGCCGGCCGCGACCGCTGTCCCCGCCGACCGGGTGTCGGCGGGGAGCCCGGCGACGAGCACGTTCGTCCTCCATTCGGAGAACGGGACGGAAGCCGGGCTGTGGCGCGTCACGCCCGGCGAGTTCTCGACGATCCATCGCGGCTATACGGAGATCATCGTGATCCACGATGGCGACGGCGAGCTGGTGGACGACGATGGCAGCGCCCTGCCCCTCCGTCCCGGCGCGATCATTATGCTGGAGGACGGTTGGAGCGGCTGCTGGGTGATCCGGCGGACCGTGACGAAATCCTACACGATCGTCTCCAGAAGCTGACGGACGTCCGCTGCGTCAGGGGTGAGGCGCTCGCAGGATCCGGCGCAGGTAATCGCGCGCCCACTCATCACTGAGCGGCTTCGCGAGACCCAGCCCGTGGAGCATGATGGCGTCGAACGACGCGATCACGATCGGGACGTCCTCGGGTGCCAGCGCCGGGCGCAGGAGCTCGGCGAAGGCGGTCTCCCATCGATCGCCGAGGGGCCTCAGGCTCGCGCGTCGATATGCCAGCATGTGCACCTCGTACTCCAGGATGGAGCGGTCGCGCTGGGTGTTGGTGTAGCCCAGGACGAGCGAGACCAGGGCGTCCTCGAGTTGCGTCGTCAGGTCCCAGGTCGCAGCCCATTCATCGAGCACGCGCAGCTCGTGATCGCTGATCCGTTCGAGCGCCGCGACCAGGAGCGCGTCGAGGTCTTCGAAATAGTACGTGGTCGATCCCAGAGGCACTCCGGCCTCGGCGGCGACGGAGCGATGGCTCAGCGCGAGCACTCCGTCGCGTTCGATCACGGTGACGGCAGCGTCGGCGATCCGGTGCCGGCGGTCGGGGTCTCGGGGTGTCACGGAAGGTCAGCCTCCACTCGGCTACGATTATGTACTGCAGTACATTATCGCGTCCGAAGATCGGACATTCGTAGCATCGCCGTCCTCCTCGGCTGCGGCTTACGGTTCGAACCAGACCGAGGTTCGCAGTCGCTGCGACCGATCACCGACGATCGTCAGGAAGCCACACGATGAGCTATGTATGGACAGCGGAGCAGATCACCCGGTACTTCGGGTACTACGACGGCCTCACCACGCGGAACGATTACTCGTACCTGACCTTCGAGACCACGCCCGAGTTCGCCCGCTCGGTCCTCCCTCCCTGCTTCGAGCCCGCCGATCGCCCGCTGGTGACCGTCTCGGTCATGTCGTTCATGGAGGTCACGGGCGGTCACACCAACCGTTTCGGCCGCGACAGCGCCGCGATGATCCACATCAACGCGCGCTTCGGCGCCCACGAGGGCATCTACTACCTCAGCGTCTTCGAGACCGAGGAGGTGAACCTCGAAACCGGGCGTGAACTGTGGGGGATGCCGAAGAAGCTGGCCGCGGTCGACTCCTTCGACGATGGTCAGCGACTCTGGGGATTCGTGGAGCGCAAGGGGCATCGTCTCATCGAGATCGAGGCCGACCTCGGCGCGGAGCTCGGTCCGCAGCCGGCCGAGCCGGAGTACTACTTCGAGATCCGCGGCGGTTTCACCGCGAACGGCTTCCGGTTGACGTCCGTGGAGGTGCTGGTCTTCCGTCTGGGGGCGCACACCAGTCGCTTCCGTGAACTGACCTCTCCGCGAGTCGTGCTCACGGGCTCACCCGTCGACCCCGGAGTCGGAACGGTGCCGCTCGGCGCATTCGTCGAAGGCGGCAACCTCGGTGGCCAGACGGCCTACGAGGTCGTCGACGTCGTGCCGCTCGACGTCGAGCGCGACGATTACGCCCCCTTCATCCTCGGACGTCTGTACGACGATTGGCCCGACTTCCGCGACACCGAAGGCCGGCGGACCACCGCGACCCTCATCAGGCCGTAACCCTGTCCAGATAGGCCGCCAGCACCCTTTCCCGCTCATCGACCCTCTGCGGTCGCTTACCCCCGGAGAACTGCAATGGAGCATCTCGAACAGCAAGACCCGCCTCGCGACCCGGAAGTGAGCCTGGAACACGGCCACACCTCGCTGGGAGCGCTCACCGTGCTCGGCCTCTCTGCACAGCAGATCGGCCCGGGCATCGCGTTGGCCGGTGGCTACATGATCCTCTACGCCGGCAACGCCTCCTGGGTGTCGATGCTGGTGGCGCTTGTCGTGTCCGCCTCCATCGGCGCGATCGTCGTCACCTTCTCGCGCAGGCTGGTCGCCTCCGGGGGCCTGATGTCGTACGTGTCGTCCGTCCTCGGGCCGTACGGGCGGGCGCTGACCGGATCGGGATACCTCATCGGACTCCTGATCGCTGCCGCCGCGGTGACCACCGGGGTGGTGATCTTCACAGCGAGCTTCCTCGTGCAGATCGGCGCGACCTGGGCTGCCTCGCCGCTCGCTCAGGGCGCGTCGGCCGTGGTGATCGCTGTGCTGGCGGGCGCCATCGCCTACCGGGGGGTCGACACCTCCGTGAAGGTGTCGGCCGTGCTCACCTTCGTCGGCATCCCGTTCGTCATCTGGGTCACGCTCGCAGCGGCGCTTGCCGCTCCGCACTACTCCATCGCTCCGCAGTTCGACTTCAGCTCGTCTGACTTCAGCTGGAGCGGCATCTTCCAGGGTGCGCTCGTCGCCCTTTCCTACTTCGTCGGCTTCGATGGCCTGAGTGCGATGGCCGGCGAGACGAAGGACCCCAAGAAGAACCTGCCCCGCTTCATCCTGCTCCTCCTGGGAATCACCGGCGCCGCATACGTGGCGATCCTGTGGTTCCAGATCCCGGCGCTCGCCGGCGGGACGAAGCTCCTGGAGAATGGCGACTCCCCGACCGCGGTCCTCGCCCACCTCGGCAATGTGGGGTGGCTTGCGGCGCCTCTCGACCTGCTCATGGCCGCCGCGACCTTCGCGGGTCTGGTCGCGACCTTCAACTACGGGTCGCGGATCATCGGGACGGCCGCCGAGGCAAGACTGCTTCCGCGCGGACTGGCGCACGTCAACCCGAGATTCCGCTCGCCGTCCCGGGCCGTGATCTTCCTGGTGATCATCTCCGCGGGGATCCCGATCGCGTTCGAGCTCGTCGCTGCCACGCCTCCGCTCGAGTCGTCCGTGCTCCTCTATACGCTCTTCAGCTACTGCTACTTCATCCCCTACGTGGTGGCGGCTGTCGCGGCCATCGTCCTCGTCGTCCGTGAGCGACGCGCCAACCCACTGATGATCGCCGTCTACGCTTTCGCCGGCATCAGTTTCGGATACCTGCTGTTCTATGCGCTGACCAGCGCCGGAGGCGGTGCGTTCGGGGCGCTGCCCTGGATCGCCCTCATCCTGACGGCGGTCGGGTTCGTGGGGCTCCTCATCGTCGATCGCCGAAGCGCAGGCGCCGGCGAAGCTCTCTCCGACCTCCTCTGATCTCCTACGACCTCGCCAGCGACGGTCGCTGCAGCGACGGACCCTAGGTTTCCGGTGATGGCACGGGGCCGGTGGAGTCGCGCACGACGAGTATGGGTGTCGTCAGGAAGCTGGGATGGTCGACGTCTTCGCCGATCTCGTTGAGTAGTGAGATGAGGGCGTTCTTGCCTTGCTCTCTGAAGTCGTGCCTGATGGTTGTGAGGGCCGGCGTGAAGTAGGGGGCCTCCGGCGTATCGTCCACTCCGGTGACGCTCACATCGTGCGGAATCGCCAGACCGCGCTCGGTGAGTGCGTGCATCGCGCCGAGGGCCATCTGGTCATTGCCTGCGACGATGGCGATCGGGATGGCGTCGGAGGCCAGCGCCATGATCGCCTCATAGCCGGAACGCGCCGACCAGTCGCCATACGTCAGGCCTGCGGGTTGCAACCCGAAGTGCGCCAGCACGGTTTCGAACGCCCGCAGCCGGTTTCGGGCCGAGGAGTAGGCCAGTGGACCGGCAATATGAAGGAAGCGCTTGTGGCCCAAATCGACGAGGTGCGACACCAGCTGACCAACCCCCGGCCGCCCGAAGGACGCGCCCGCTTGATCGTCCTCTTCTTCCGCGGCGATCAGGGCGGGGACGCCGAAGTCGATCTGTTCGAAGGCGGCCTTCACGTCGTCTGTCGACGCGAACGCGAGGATTCCGTCGAGGTCGTACTGCAAGGAGCTGGTTGAGCGCCGCATCGACTTCGTCCCGATCGCCCAAGTCGAGCGCGATCACATCCAGGAGGTAGCCGGCTTGACGGGCGGCCGTGGTTGCGCCCTGGATGACGAGGCTCGGTCCGTACTGATTCACTTCGTGCGTGAGCGCGCCGATGCGGTGCGAGCGGCCCGTGATCAGTGCGCGCGCTGAGATTCGGGCGATAGCTCACGGTTTCGAGTGCCTTCTCGATCTTGGCCTTCGTCGACGCGCGCACCTCGAGACCACGCATATAGCGACTCACGGATTGATGGGAGACGTCGGCGGCCCGCGCGATCTCGTAGATGGTCGCCCGCCGCCGGGCCTGGGAGGGGTCCTCCACATCGACGCTGCCCGGCATGGGTTCCCCTTTCGGCAGGCCGCCCGCAGGCGCGGCCACGGTGTTCTTCTCCTGGTCGCAGCTCCAGCCGGCTCCCGAGGAGTGGAACTTCGGCTGGCTGGATGCGGTGCTCGATCTGCTGCACGCGAACGGCATTTCGGTGGACTGGGAAGTCCGAGCTCTGCGAGCGCGACCGAAATACTCGTAAGCTATGCGTCTGTCCGCACGCGCGACCTGTGCGGTTCCGTTCTCATCGGTCCAACGCACGAAGACGCCGGCGGATGGGTTGGGGACGTGCCTGAAATCGTTCGGCGCGGCCGACGGCAGCCGTAACATCGTTCTCTTTTCCCTTCCGTTGAAGCATGGCGAGCCCTGGCGGCTCGAATGTGTGACAGGTATAGCCCCCAGCGCGGCCTACGCAAAGAGCGTGTTGTCGAGACCCCGCGACCCGGATTTGCTCAGTCGCCGCTTCCGGTCGACTATTATCTTGGTGGCTCGTGCGGTTCTCACCGGAACTGTGCGCTCGAACGTACCGCTGACGCGGATGCTCGCTCGATTACCGAACACATGAACATCCTTCGCGCTCACCGTGGCGATCTCCTTCGCCTTAAGGCCACCACCGAGCCCAAGCGCAAGAAGGATCCAAGCGTCCGCCTGTTTTTCTACCGTCTGCCCGGACGCCCAAGCGTCCAGCTCCCTCTGACGGCGGCGCGAATACGGGGCCGCCGGAGTCAGGTGGTCGATGGCTCCGACATCGGTGCCAGGCGGCGAATACAAGGATCTGAAGATGAGGAGGTCTTCGCGCACGCTGCGGCACTCCTGAGGAGAAAGCTTGTTGAGCGCCGTATCCACATACAGGCAGATCGTGCGCTTGCTAAATACCAGCTCTGGGTCGAGGGGCACGCGGCCATCTGCCCACTTGGCAAGGGCGAGCGCTCGACCAAGAGCGCGTCGATCTGGTTTCGGATGGAGCGCCTCTGGGCAGGGCAAGCGGTCCATGAAAAATAGCGCCCGCCGCCTGGCCACGTCCTTCCTAAGAGCCAGGTCGTCGAACATGCTCCTGTCGTCGTTGTCGTCGGCATCGAGCCCATGACCAAGCAGGGGATGATGAGAAGTCGTGTTGGTCAAGACTATGAAGAACAGGTCTTGCCAAGCGAAATGATCAAACGGCTCGAAGCTGGGGTCGAGTTCCTCTGGCATGAGTTCGCGCTCGCCGTTCAGCATCGAAGCGGGGCGCCGGGCGCTGACCGAAAGCTCGTTCCGTCCTGGGTTCTCGTCCATGACGCTAGATGTGCTTCTCATTGACAGCCAATAGGAGCGTCATAACAGGGAGCGAGTGACGGGAATCGAACCCGCGCTATCAGCTTGGGAAGCTGAAGTTCTACCATTGAACTACACTCGCATGGCCCGCGATCCCAGTAAAACACTGGGAAGTAGGGCTGCAGCCCAGAGTACCCGGTCAATGGTTTTTGGCCAAACTCACCGGTACTCACCGCGTTGGAATCCGCGGCATCGCACGGAAGCTCGTCAGGCGGGCGAGATGTGCCGGGATGGGACGGGGCTGGAGTACACCACGCTGGTGGTGATTCCGCCGAGGGTCGCAAGTTTGCCGGTGATGCGTTCGAGGTCGCGCATGGATCTTGCGAGCACCTTGATGAGGAAGCAGTCGGCGCCGGTGACGTGGTGCGCCTCGACGACCTCGGGAGTTCCGCCCACGAGGTCGTGGAACGGCTTATAGTTCCCCGACGGGTAAGCCAGGCGCACGAATGCGGTGACGGAGTACCCGAGGGCCTCGGGGTCGACGGTGATGGAGTACCCGGTGATGATCCCGGCATCGGTCAGGCGACGCACTCGTTCTGAGGTAGCACTTGCCGACAGGTTCACCGCGCGCGCAAGTTGCGCGACGCTCGTCCGACCGTCCCGTTGCAACTGCTCGAGAACTGCATGATCGGTAGCGTCAAGAGTGATCTGTTGATTCGTCGGCATAGGAGGGAATCTACCGGTCGTTCAGCGGTGCGGAAGCCCAGATGCCGACGGGTTCGTCTTCCATACGCCCCACACGCCGCGATTCAATTGTGAGGTGCAAACGACTCTCACCGCGGCAGATTTCTTCGCCGCCAAGCTGTCCTTCGAGACCGACCCTTCCGACCTCGCTGCTGAGCGCGCCAGCGGTACCGCCCCGACCGTAATCGACGTGCGGAACGACGCCTCGTGGCAGCAGGGCCGCATCCCGGGAGCGATTCACGTGCCCAACGCGGATCTCGCGGAGCGCGCAGGAGAGGCTGTCCCCGACAAAGCTGCGGCGATTGTCGTCTACTGCTGGGGTCCCGGATGCAACGGCAGTACCCGCGGCGCACTGACCCTCACTCAGCTGGGGTACACAAACGTGAAGGAGCTGATCGGCGGATTCGAATACTGGGCTCGTGAAGGCCTCGCGGTTGTCGCCGACGCGGGCCGATCCCGACGTGCACCTGATCCACTCACCGCCCCCGTCCCGGCGTGACTATACGGCGGTGATGTCTCGCTCAAACCACGAGCCCCGCTTCCCGCCGAGGTCGGCCGGATCGGCCGGCTCGACAAATGTGAATCCGTTATTGATCAGCACCCGCCGAGAGGCCACATTTTCGTCGGAAGCCGCCGCTTTGAGTTTGGTGATCCCGTGCCGCGATGCCGCGAGGGGAAGCAGGTCACGCACCGTCGCGGTGGCAACCCCACGACCAGCGACCTGTTGCGCGACCCGATAGCCCAGATTCGCCACTCCATCCGCGACAAAGTAGAGGTTGAACCGGCCCAGGACGCTTCCGTCGTCGGCGACGAGCACATAGTAGGCGTCTTCACCGCGTTCCTGCGCCTCCAGCAGAGCGTTTATACCTTCGACAAATCGGTCGAAGAACTCGTCGCCGCGGTCCGTGATCGATAGGGCGAAATAGGACCGATTCGCGGTCTCAAAATCCAGGACCGCAGGCGCATGGTCTGCTCGCAGTCGCTCCAGGTGAGACACGCCCCGAACCTATCACCCACCGGAATTCAACCGCCGCCCCGAGAGCTGATCCGGAATGTCAAGCGCGCAGAATGCGCCTGACGGCGAGCGAGATGCTCTCTCGTCGTGTGGCTAACTCGTTCGCGTCGGCGCGTTGGAAGGCATCGGCGGGTATCGCCCACGCCAGCAGAACCGCGAAGAGCAGTGCGAGGATGTGGGGAGCCGGGATGCTTGCCCTTTCTGACGCTCCAGATTCTTCGATCTGCTGAATCATTCCGCGATAGGTTTCGTCCTCAAACTGAGGGGCAGCATCGACTTCCAAGTTTCGCCACGAAAACAAGCGAACCGCCGTCGGCTCGAGCGTCCAGTAGTCGAACAACGACACCGCGTAGCCGGGGAGGTCATCCGGGGTGAAGGGCACAGCCTGGGATACACGCGCCACATTGTCGGCGAGGACTTCACTGAAGAGTCCAACCTTGGATCCGAAGTGGGCGTAGATCAACCGCTTGTTGACGCCGGCTTGCTCAGCTATCGCGTCGACCCGTCCTCCTGCGAAGCCGTGCATCTGGAATTCATTGCGGGCGGCATCGATCAGCTTGCGCCGCGTGGCGGCTGCACGGTCCGAACGAACACCCATGACGTGACTCCTTGAGTTCCTGGCAATGCCATTCAATCACCAATTGGTTACCGAAAGTGGTACTCTGTTATTGGGTAACCAAATGGTTACTGATCGGAACCAAGAAGGGCAGGCAGAATGCAAACGTCGAGTACGCGGGATGAACTCGTCGCCCGACTGGTCCGGGCAGGCGAGCTTGAAGTCTCAGGAGCCGACCAGGATGAAGTGGACACCTACTTCGACACTGAAAACTTCCGTTTCCACGGCCCTGACGGCTTTGACGCGGACTACGCCGGTCTCACCGGGTACTTTGCGTCGATTCGAGCTGCATTCGAGGACCGGAGCATCCGTCGGGGCATCGTCGTGGCCGAAGGCGAATATGTGGCGTGCCAAACCTGGATCGAGGGGACCTTCGTCAGAGAGTTCACTCAGTCACCGGCTGGAATACTGCCGCCGAACGGGAAGCGGATCACCATGGATCTTTCGAACATCTTCCGCTTCGATCGCCAGGGCAGGCTCGTCGAAGAATGGGTGCGAACCGACTACCGTAGCTTCCTCCGCGAACTGGGTGCTTCG
>DASYGJ010000158.1:0-2993 GCA_035999915.1 Leifsonia sp. | reverse complement strand
GAGCACCGCCTTCAGCAGCAGCAAGCCAGGATTGCGCGGGTCACCCTCGAAGGCTATGTGAACCCCTTGCACGATGACGAGGCGCTCGACACCGGCCCGGTGCATACCCGCTCGGATGGCGGTGACGCTGTCGACCAAAAGGGTCGGTCGTTCCTTGCTCGTGATTCCGACCGACGTGATCGCCCCTTCCGCACCGAGAAGCGTGCGGTCGACCGCAGCGGCGTCCTCGAAGCCGCCCGCCACCACGTCGAGCCGCGGGTGAACGAACTCGAGCTTCGCTGGCGTTCTCACCAGCGCGCGCACCTCGTGGCCCCGGGCCAACGCTTCGCTGAGCACGGCCCTGCCTGCTTTCCCCGAACCGCCGAACACTGCGATACGCATTCCGTCCTCGTTCCTCTTCAGTCTTCGAGGCGATGGTAGGAGGCAGGAGGGTCGTCGGCCATACCAGCGATCTGGTATTTCGGGATCCGCTCGCCGCGCCTACGCTTGCCTCATGGCAACTGCCGATGCAAAAGCTCGTGCGGCGGAGCGGATCGGAGAGTTCTGCCGGCAAGGATTCGACGTCGCCGCATTGTGGCGGGCGTGCGACCCGGTGATCCACGAGATCGTGCCCTACATGATGCGGCCGTGCTGGTTCACCATGGACCCGGCGTCGTTGGTCGTCACGAGCCACTTCGACGCCGCGATCCCCTCGCTGCCGCCTGAGTACCTGACGCACGAGTACGCGGCCGACGACGCGATGACGCTCTCGCGCCTCCTGAGGTCGGACTCGGGCACGGCGACCGTGCATGCAGCGACGGGCGGCTATCCGTCACGCAGCGAGGCGTGGCGACGTTTCGTGCAGCCGTACGGGGGCGACCAGCAGCTCGCGGTCGCGCTTCGCACCCGGTCGGGCTCTGCACAGGGTGTGCTGACGCTGTACCGCGAACCCGGGGCAGCGATGTTCACCGTGGAGGACATCGCCTTCCTCCGGTCCGTCTCCGTCGACCTCGCCGTCGGAGCCGCCCGCGGGCTGCTGCTCGGAGAAGCCGCTGAGCAGGGACCGAACTCCCCCGTACTGCTCGTGCTCGACGAGGACTGGCAGCTGCAGTCGATGACGCCCGGCGCCGAAACGCTGCTCGCCGCTCTACCCGGCGGCGACTCGTGGCGCGACCGTGGGACGCTGCCCCCCGTCGTGCTGTCACTAGCGGGAAGCGCACTCGCACGGCCCGACACGACCGAGGAACGTCGATTCGCCCGGGTGCAGGCCGACGACGGCCGCTGGCTCACGTTGCACGGTTCACCGCTGCTCACAGACGGCCACCGGCGAGCCGCAGTGATCGTGGAGCGCACTCCGCCCGACCGGATCTTTCCTCTACTCATGGAGGCCTACGGCCTCACCGAGCGCGAGAAGGAGACCACCCGGCACGTGCTGCAAGGCGAGGCGACCACCGAGATCGCGCTCGCGCTGTTCCTCTCCCCGGAGACGGTGCAGCAGCACCTCAAGCACATCTTCGAGAAGACCGGCGTGCACAGCCGCCGCGAACTCGTCGCCAAGGTGTTCCACGTCCACTACGAGCCACGCGTGCAGGACAACGACGCGCGCATCGCCGCCGGCCGGCCACTTATCGGCACCCCGATGCCCGCTCCGAAGGACAGACACCGCGTGACGTAGCCCGAGGACATCTCGGGCGACTGCGTCGCGTCCGAGGCATGGGGCAGCCGGTGGGTGACTTTGGACCCCGGTGTCCACCGCGAGATGCGTAACCGCAGCGGCGAGATCCCGCGCCGGGTGGAAGCAGGTGAAACGGTGCGGGTAAGCAACAACGGGCATCCCGCCGCACTCATCGTCCCGGTCGGAGGCGACCCGCTGGACGGCCTCGTCGCACGAGGCGAGGCAAGGCCGGCCCGCACCGGTACCGACGTTCTCGCAGCCATCAGACGAGTCATGTCGCCAGTGAGTTCCAGCGACCTCGTCGAGGACAGCCGAGGCCGCTGGTGACGGTCGCCTACCTGGATATGTCGGCCGCCATGAAACTCGTGGTCGAGGAGGCCGAGTCTGCGGCTCTCGTCACTGCTCTCACTGATCCCTCCCGACGGCTCGCGGCATCGTGGCTACTGCACACCGAGCTGCATTGCGCGGCCGGTCGAAACCCAGCAATCATCTCTCACGAGGCGATCACGACCGTAATCGATGCGATCACGCTGGTCGACGTCACCCGTGGAGATCTGCTCGCGGCGGGCACCCACGCCGCTCTGCGTTCGAACGATGCCATCCATCTGGCGACCGCATTGCGAATCGGCGCTGATAAGCCGGGTGACGGTGGTGCACAAGAACTATTGAACTTCTATTGTCATTCGACTATACTTGTTCAATGCAGTTGAGTGTGTCCGAATTTGCCGAAGCCCGTGGGATCTCACGGCAACGCGCCCTCGCGCTCATCAACTCTGGGCAGGTACGAGCGAAGCGCATCGGGCGATCGTGGGTGATGGACCAGTTGGAGGTCAGCCAAAGAGCGGCGAGCAGCCGACCACTGAGCCCAAGGATGGCCCGCCTGCTTATCGGTGCGATGTCCGATGAACACATCGAGCTCGCTTCGCAGGAGCGCTTCTTCCTACGTAGATACGTGGAACGCATTCGGCACGAAGATTCTCCACTGCGCCTCCTGCATTCTTGGCTGCGTTCACGTCAGATCCGCGCGGTGGACGTCGCCGCCAACCCGGCTGACATTGGCGAGATCTCCGCGGATCGCCGAGTCATCGCGTCCGGCATTAGCGACAGCCGGGCCGGCCTCTCGGCTGCCCGCGAGTTCGAGGGATACGTCGAAGCCTCAAACCTCGACCGATTCCTGCGCGGCAACCTCCTGCTCGATTCAGACGCACCGAACGTACGCCTCCACGTCGTCGAGCGACTGCCGGACGCGCCTCTCCCCCTCGGCTTCGTCATCGCAGATCTCATCGAATGGAATCGACCTCGCGAAGACGGCCGAGCTATCGAACTACTCGGGGAGATC
>DASYGJ010000343.1:0-6261 GCA_035999915.1 Leifsonia sp. | reverse complement strand
GTGTCAAGGGCGGTCAAGACACTCCTACTTCAGCAGTCCGTTGAGTTCGTCCTGCGCATCCGTGTATGCCTTCTGGACGGACTCGCCTTTCAGCAGCACCTGCTGGAGCGCCGCCTGCAGGGCCGGCACGACCTTCGGCTGCACGGCGTCGGGGATCACGTTCGGCAGTACGGCGTTGGGTACCGAGGCCTTGATGGTCGAGACGAAGCTCGCAGGAACCGGGTTCGACTCCTTCAGCCACGCGCCGTTCGCGATACCGTCCGAGGTGGCGGGGATGACGCCGTCGGGCTGAGCGGTCTTCATGCCGCCGTTGGTGGAGTAAAACCATGCCATGAACTGGAATGCACCTTCTTTATTGCTGGAGTGCGCGCTGATCGAAAGCGAATACGATCCACCTCCCGTGGTCGACTTGCCGTTCAGTTTCGGCATGGGCAGGATGTCCCACTCGTCCTTCACCGTATCCCGCTGTGCAGCGACGCCGGCGGTCGAGCCGATCCCCATGGCGACCTGTCCACTCTGGAAGAGTGTGTTCGACGTCGCCGTCGAATACGGGGATCCGAACTTGTCGACGTATGGTGCGAGCAGCTTCGTCCACGCCTGGATGCCTCCGGCGTTCGCGAAGACGAACTTCTTGGTCGCGGGGTCGTAGATGTTGCTTCCGTAGGCCTTGAGCACCGGGTAGTAGGTGAAGACGGCGCTGGAGTCGCCGATGAAAGTTTTCATGCCGAAGACCGTTCCACCCGACTTGTCGGTGATCTCCTTCGCTGCGGCGTACATGTCATC
The DNA here is from genome assembly GCA_035999915.1 of Leifsonia sp. Lineage (GTDB taxonomy): Bacteria > Actinomycetota > Actinomycetes > Actinomycetales > Microbacteriaceae > Leifsonia. Next base: position 5,478 of record DASYGJ010000343.1, on the reverse strand, counting down.
GTAAGTCCAGGATGCTTTCGGCACCGGGACCCCATACTTCGCGAAGATGGTCTTGTTGATCGAGACGATGCCGGTGTCGGCACTGACGGGAATACCGGTGATCGTATTGCCGACCTGGTACTGGTCGAGGAAGTTCGGCATGAACGCCGAGCCCTTCAGGCCGTCGTGACCCGCGTCCAGCCACGGCTTGATGTCGTAGAGCAGGTGATTCGCGTTCAGCGTCTGGTTGAGGGTGTCGTAGTTGAAGACGATGTCGGGGAGCGCCTTGCTGAGGCCCTGCGTGACCAGCTGCTGGATGTAATCGGGTTGAGCGTCGGGCACCGCCTTCACCGTGACGTTGAATCCCTTGTGGGTCTTCTCGAATTCTTTGGCATAGCGTTCGAACTGCGGGACGAGGCCGGAGTTCATCCCGATGAGGATGTCCTTTCCTGCTGTGGGGGTGCCGCTCCCGTCGCCGCCGCTGCAGGCGGCGAGGCCCGCTGTGACGATTGCTGCGACGGAGAGCGCGGCAATCCGGGTGCTCAGGCGTTTCTTGGTGACCACGATGTCATCCATTCTGTTGAGTCGTTGTGGGTGCGGTCAGGGGATCGCTGTGGATCTCTGAGTGCAGGACACGATCGCCATGCATTTTGATACGTTTCAGATTGTTCTGAGTTTTTCATCGCCGTCCACCGTTGTCAATGGTGAATTTCGGATCGTTGCCCAGAACTGACATACCCGGAGCCGTCCGCGACTGAAACGTTTCGATTCTCGCGGCCGTCGAGGTCACCAAGTTCGCGGCGCACTTGTCCACCCAATCCGGCCGAGCCTGAACGAGAAGCCCCGCGGACGGGGCGGCAGCGGAAGGGGCGGCCCGAGCGCGGTGTCGAACTCCTCCGTCCACCGGATGCCGACGCGCACCTCAGCGATGTCGGTGCGACCGGCCCACCCGGTCACATCGACCGCCACGCGATTCCAGGCGATCGGGAGCGGTCGCGCCTCCGATTCTCTGTAGTCGCCGTCGGCGCTCGTGAGACGCATGGCGACCCGCACCGCCCTCCCGACGATCCGCGGGTTGTCGACATCGACGCTCGCGAAGGCGAACGAGGCAAGAGAGAGATCGAGCATTCCCGTCTGCTCGAGGATCAGCCACTCCGTCTCCCCCGGAACAAAATCACGGATGGCGACATCGAGCGTCGGGCCAGGGATGGTCTCGTGGAAGACAGGCGTGCAGACGACGTCCGTCGAAGCGACGGCGACGCTGACGCCCTCGCCGACAGGAGTCCACCGGCTGACGTTGCCGTCGGAGAGCCAGACCGTGCCGACGTCTTCGCGCTTCTTCGCCGGTCGTTGCGGCTGCTTCGGAAGTTCGGACCCGACCTGCTCGACGCTCAGAATGTGTCTGCCGGAGCCGACGGTGACGTACCGTCGGCCCGACCCATCCGTTCGAGTCTCAGCGCGGCCCCCGTCGAGCATGGCCTCGGCTGATCCAGGGCAGGTGACCTCAGCGACGCTGCCGACCGGGACCGTGAAATCGGCACGGTAGACGCCCGCCGCCATGCGCCACGATGCGGTGATCCTGCCGCGTGCGGTGTCTCTGCTGAATTCGGCGTCGGACACGGCGGCCAGCAGACGTGGGTCGAGCGCGAACCGCCGAAAGCCCGGCTCGAGTATCCGGAGACCTGCGACATCCCTCCACACCCATGCGGCGAACGGGGCGGCGAGGCCGATGTGGTCGAGCGAGGCGACTCCGACATTCTCATGGTCGATCCACCAGGTCTCCCAGAACGTGCCTGGCCCGTCGACGAGCATGGCACCGACCCCCGGCTGTTCCCGCTGCCGGGCCGCCGCGAGGAGAGCCACACCTCCATCCGCGTCGGCGAGCGCACGCACGACGGACGCGGTAGCGGAGTATCCGCTCGAAAGCCGGTTTCCTCGGTCGTGCACGGATGCGCGCAGGCCGGATCGCAGGCCGGCGACATCGCGCGGGTCGGCCAGGCCCGCGACAAGCGCCACCGCACTCGACCCCTGCGAGTCGTTGCCCCAGGTTCCTTCGACGGGGTCTCGCAGCTGTTCCCTCGCCGCTGCCACGATAGCGTCGGCCTGCGCTCGACGGGTTGCCGCTGCATCCGCGTTGCCGACGGCGTTCTCGAGGTCTGCTAGCGCGCGCAGGGAGACCACCACGGCCCCGGTCTGCAGAATGACCGGAGGAGTCTGTTCGAGGGCGAGCCAGTCGGCGCCGAAACTGATCGCCGCGTTTCTGACCAGCCCGTCTACGAGCGTGGACAGCTGCCAGTCGGCCCAGCGCCGCATCGCCGGCAGCAGCGGCTCGATCTGCCAGGTGTCGCCGGTGGTCCGCCAGAGCTGCCACGGAATCTCGGTGATGGCAGCTCCCCAGACCGGATCGGATGGTTGCCGCCCGTACTCGCCCTGCAGGTGCGGCGAGATGCCCGGAATGCCGCCATCGGCCGCCGCGTCGAGAGCGACGTCGGCGAGCCAATTGCGGTAAACCCCCGACATGTCGAGGTGTGTGAACGCGGCTTCCGCCGACACCGAAGCGTCCCCGGTCCAGCCCCCCTGTTCGCGCGTCGGGCAGTCCTCCGGATACCCGTGCGTGTTGTTCAGCTGAGTGCGCAATGCGTAGTCGACGAGTCGATCCAACTCGGCAACGCTGGTACGGACTGTACCCACCTGCTCGACGTCGGAGTGGAGCACGCGGGCCGACACCGTTACCGTCGATGCGTCGTCGAGCCCCGAGACTTCGACGTAGCGAAAACCGTGCACGGCGAACCATGGGCTGGCGACCACCTGCTCGGCGTCGCACACCACTGCGAAGACCTGTCGCTCGCGTTGGCGATCTGCGGGCAGCCGAATATTTGTCGTGTCCACCCGACCATCCGCGGTGAGCTTTTCGCCCTGAATCGAGATAATTCGCTGCCCAGGCGACATTCCGTCGAGTTCAAGAGACACGCGACCAGCTATGTTCTCACCCACGTCGAAGACACGGATGCGGGGACCTGGACGGGAAATGAGCCTGGCGGCCAAGGTGCGCACGACCTGCACAGGAGGTCCGGCGTTGGGGACGACGATCGACGGAGCGGGGGGCGTGGCGTCGCGAGCGACCACGGCGACGTGGCCGGCCGGGGATGGCGGCGCACCCGGAGCGTGCTCTTCCAGGTAGAACGGATCGTCGGCGACAACACAGCTTGGCGAGCTGACCCAGGCGCCGGATGTGCCGACGACGCGTTCTCCCCCGTCCGCGAGAGAGATGCGCAGTTCGGCTAACACGCGGGGACGATCGAGCACGAGGCGGTAGTGTCCGAGGGAGGCGATGATCGAGAGCGTGAACGGCGCTCTGGCAGCGACGACGAGGTCGGTCACGTCGTAGGTTCTGGCGGTGGCGCGCGCGAGCGAGGAGTCGGTCGGGTCCAGCGCATCCGGGTTGACGACCGTTCCGTTCACCGAGAGCCGCGCCGGCCCCCATCCCGCGACCGATAAGCGGGCAGACACGACAGCGGAGGTCATCGATGCGACCTCGATCTGCGCGGAATGCATCGGAGCGACGCTGATCCACTCCGCGTCCCAGTCCGCGAGCGAGTAAGCGGCCGAGTCGATCGTGGCGATCGATGCCCAGTCCGAGACCGATTGTCGCTCGTCGCGGATCCGTACGCTCCAGAAGACCCGGGTATGCGGAGGGATCGCGGGACCGCCCCAGACGATACCCGTATTCTCGCTGGAGTCGACCATCCCGGTGTCCCAGAGGTCAGGATCCAGTTCGGGATGCGCGTGCGATGCGGCTACGATCTGGTAGCCGGATTGCTGCTGACCCGCGCGCACTAGTGGCACCACCCACGACAGTCGAGGCCGATCGGTGCTCACGATGCTCAGCGTCCGGTTCGTCGGGGCCGAAGGCTTGAGGCCGTCCGCTCGAAGAGCGATCGGTGCCGGTGAGTCGTCTGTATGGTTTGTCACCGAGTGCAGGCCCCTTCACTGGAGTGTGGGTCGGTCGGGGATATTGAAACGCTTCAATTGAAGCTAATCCCGTGGGCGGCGAGCGTCAACTACTCATTGTTACGATTCAGCGGTAAAGGGGTTCTGCCATGTGCATCCACCGATCCTCGAAGCGCGCGCACGAAGTTTACGATTCAAATCGTTCATTGTCCTAGAATGCGAGCGGAGAGGACGATCATGGTTTCGTCGAGTGTCAAGGATGTCGCCGCCTTGGCGCGCGTCTCTGTCGGCACGGTCTCCAACGTTCTGAACCGCCCTGAGATGGTCGCACCTGAAACGGTCGAGCGCGTGACGCTCGCCATGGAGAAGCTGTCCTACGTTCGCAACGAGGCCGCCCGCCAGCTCCGCGTCGGCCACAGCAACGCCCTTGGCCTGATCAGCCTGAGCGGAAGCAACCCCTTCTTCACCGAACTCACCACGGCGGCCGAAGACGGCGCCGCCCAGGCCGGGTACTCCGTGATCGCGGGCAACAGCAATGAGATGAAAGATCGGGAGGCCGGCTACCTCAACCTCTTCGAAGAGCTTCGCGTGCGCGGCGTGCTCATCTCCCCTGTCGGCAATGTCGCGCCCAGGCTCCGGCGGATGCGGGAGCGCGGCATCCCCTCCGTTCTCGTCGACCGCGTGAGCAAAGACCAGTCGTTCAGTTCTGTCTCGGTCGACGACGTCGCCGGAGGAACCCTCGCTGTGGACCACCTGCTCGAGTCAGGTCGGCGCCGCATCGCGTTCGTCGGCGGACCGGTCGAGATCCTTCAGGTGAGCGACCGCCTCCAGGGCGCGCGCCAGTCCGTGGCCGCGCATCCCGGCGCCACGCTCGAGACGATCAACACCAGCGGGCTCACGGTGCAAGAGGGGCGGCGCGCCGGTGAAGCCATCGCCGCCCGCGCCCCTGGCGATCGTCCGGATGGGATCTTCGCGGCCAACGACCTCCTCGCCATCGGCCTGTTGCAGGCCCTCTTCATCCAGGGCAGGATCGCCATCCCCGGGGATATCGCCCTGGTCGGTTACGACGACATCCAGTTCGCGAGCGCCTCGGTCGTGCCCCTCACCTCGATCCGCCAGCCCAGCCGGGTGATCGGCGAGACGGCGGTCAAGATCCTGCTCGAGGAGGCGGACGATCCCGACCTCGAGCCTCGTCAGATCCTCTACCAGCCCGAGCTCGTGGTGCGGACCAGCAGCTCCGTCTAGAGCCCCCGTCGAGAGCCCCGTGCTCGCTCCTTCTCGGCAAGGCCGAGAAGCCAGTTCCGACGGTTTCCGGCGGTGAAATCCTGTCGAAACTGGCTTCTCGGCGATCAAGAGCGAGCACGCGAGCAGAATGGGAGGATGAACCAGCCCGTCACCCTCCTCGGTGCATACTCGCCCAGTTTGATCGACGGGCTCGTCTCGCGGGCGATCGGCTTGATGCAGCCCGACGGGAGGGTTCTGCTCGGCATCGCCGGCAGTCCCGGGTCGGGCAAGACGACCCTGGCGAAGGATGTTGTCGCCGCCATC
>DASYGJ010000044.1:0-1531 GCA_035999915.1 Leifsonia sp. | reverse complement strand
ACGCTTTGGAATTTCGCGCATGCGAGTCGCAACATACTCTGAACGAGTGGACGAAGATCGGCGACTGACTGGCTCATTACGTCGCGACGTACTCCTGGCGAACTGCGCCTCGAGTGGCGTATTCGATGTAGCCGAAGTCGTGGTCAGAGTTCAGGACAACGGCGTCGTTCGCGACCGCGTAGGCGGCTATGAGGCAATCGAAGGCGGCTGCGGCACGCATCAGACCCGTGTCCCAGAGGGCCTGCTGGATGTCGAGTGCTGCGCTCTCGTTGGGGTGCTCCCACGCCGCGAGGAGTTCCTCCATGTCCTCCCGCAGCTCTGTGTACTCCTCAGGAGATCGCGCCGAGTGGCAATACTCCAGGACTTGCGGGGGGCAGGTGATGGGTGAAGCCCTGCTCCGAGATGATGTCAGGGCTGATGGTCGGGGCGCCGATCTGGCTGGGCTCGAAGCGGCGAGCGATGATGTGCTCGACGGCGGCCGGCTGACGACGCACCGCGATCAGGGTCCGGAGCGCAATATCGACGGCCTCGCGGTTCGATGCGGCGCCCGTGACCTCCTTGGCCTGCGCGAGCTTGTCCTCATCGATGTCGATTGACGTGATGGCCATGTCGCCTCCTTCCGGTCTATATAAGCGTTTGTATAAGAAAAGGGTGCTGCGTACAGCATCGGTGGTGGCGTTGCCGACATGCGCAGCGCATGTGCAAGCGCTTTGGCGGAGATCGCGGTGGGGTAACTGCGGTCCGTCATCCATTTCCGAATTTTTGCGTCCACAGGTCGTACAGAACTGGCTTGTGAAGCATGGCCAGGGCGATTGGAAGAGTCGCTTGCGGGTCTCTTTGTCGGAGCCGGGTGAGCAGTTCACCGGCAACTGCGTATCGGCCATAGCGGCGAGCCCACAACAGTCCAGCCCACCCGATCACGATGCCGAGAGAGCACATCGCGACGGAGGCTGCGAATGCGGCGTGGTCACCTCGGATGTTGAAAACGGCCGCGAGAACAAACCCGACGACCACAGAAATTTCGAAGATGCCGAAGCAGACCCATCCGACCATCTGCCAGCGCCGCCACCGAACAGCGGTTGCTGTGCCGAACCGGGATGCCCGGTCACTGAACGTGCCGCGCGGGGCCGGCACCGGCGCCGGGGAACCCACCCTCCGACGCGGCCAACGAAGGACGACGATGATGCCGCCGATGGCGAGGATGCCGACGCAGATCACGACGGCATCCCATGCGCCCCACGGGTCCTCCGAGTGCAGGTCCGAGTTGAGGCCGACACTCAGCCGCCACAGCCCGAAAACGGCAACCGCCACCAACACCGATATGACATACAACCGCCAGTTCCGCATGATCCCGCTCGAACGTCGCCCCCTCCGCCCGTCCGAGCGAACCGCTTTCCCCATGAACAGAACCCTAGACGGAATGGTCCACCGGTCGCCACCACCGAGTGCCCGTAAGCGGGTCCGGCTATGGTGCAGTCCGGGGATCGTGGGCTGGGACCGCCGTCAGTGGAAACGAGCCCGCCTTCCATAG
>DASYGJ010000026.1:0-10099 GCA_035999915.1 Leifsonia sp. | reverse complement strand
CCCCGCGGCGGTGACCTTCGCCGTGGTCTGCAGTGCGGCGGCAACGCTCGTGCTGTACCGTCTGGTGGCTTCCCGCGTCGGAGCGACGAGCGGGCTCTGGGCGGCGATCTTCTTCAGCTTCGGCCCGCTGGCGTTCGTGCTCGAGATCGCCTATGCCGAGAGCCTGTTCTTTTTGCTGATCTTCGGAGCGCTCTGGGCGCTGATGGCGAGACGCTATTGGTGGTCCATTCCGCTCGGCGTCGCGGCGGCCTTCACGAGGCCGGGGGAGCTCGCGCTGCCGCTGACGATCGGCGTGGTCTTCGTGGTGCGGCTCGTGCAGGAGCGGCGAACGGCCGGGCTGTTCCCGCTGCGCGAGAAGATCGCGATGGCTGCGGCGGGGGCGGTCATGGCCATGGCCGGCGTCGCCTGGCCGCTCATCGCATCCGCCGCCACCGGGTCTCCCGACGCCTACCTGCAGACCGAGCTGTCCTGGTGGACCGGTTTCGTCGGCCGGATCTCGTTCGTGCCGATGGCCACCTGGTTCGTGTTCGTCTGGAGGTACGCGAACGTGTTCGGGGTCGCCCTCGTGGTCGCCGTGGTCATCGGATTCGTCTGGTTGCTGCGGCGCCGATCGATCCGCGCGCTCGGCCCGGAGGTGATCGCCTTCGCCGCGAGCTACGGCCTCTACCTGTTCGCGGTGTTCCTGCCACAACAGAGCCTGTTCCGGCTGCTGATACCGATGGCCCCGCTGGCCGGTGCACCCGGGCTCACACATCGTCCGCGTGCCCGGATGATCGTGCTCATTGTCGGAATCGTGCTGCAGCCTGTCGCACTCGTGCTGCTCTGGTACCTGGGCTATCCGTGAGGCGTAGACAGCGCGACTTCGCGCCGGACGCTACGGCCGGGGACCCTCGGGCTTGGCGACTCCTAGGCGGGGAGTCTGCCCACCCGGGCAGAGGGAGCTCCTTGCTTCGCTACATGCGGAGAAGGCCCGGCAGCACAGCCAGAACGCAGCCGAAGCTTGCCGCATTCAGGGTGGTTCCGGCAATCGCCAGCCGCGCGTGTCGGGCAGGGAAAGCGGAAGCTCGCGCGGTGATCGCCGCGCCCGCGGCGGCCAGTACGAGCACTGCAACAGACAGAGGAACCGCCGCGCTCCAACTAAGAGACCAGGCCGCGTCGGTGCTAGGCGCGTTGATCCAAACAAGCAACGCCGCGCTTACGACGGCAACAGCTATGCCAATCCAGAAACCCACCTTTGCGTAAAGCGGCGCGGCCGTTCGAGTGTCGGTTGCAGATGTCATCTATTCAGGTTAGACGTGGCTCGCGCCGGTTTCGAACGGTCGGATTTCAGAAACGACTAGCGCTCTCGAGTCATAGTCGCCGGCGACACGGCGATTGCGCGGATGGTGCCGAGTAGAGCGACCAAGCACCAAGAGGCGCTGCCCGCGAACAGCCAAAGCAGCACCTCTGGTGTGCTGGTGATATAGGAGCTCAGCACACAAACCGCCACTGCTCCCGAGAACGTGAACACTCCTGATGCGAGGCGGGTTTCTGAGGTGAGCAACAGGGCGAGGGACCGGCGGTTTGTTCCGGAGAGCCTGTATGCGGCCACTTCACTTGAGCGCGCGGGCGCACCAAACAGGTTGGTCTACCGCCCGTTCACGACGGCAGCAGCGCGGGAGCAACCGGCAGATTCAGCCTTGCCGAGCGAAGAACACCGCCCTAGCGGTTGCTAGACGGAGACGCGGTCATTCCACCGGATCTCGGGCACCCGCCGGAAGTTCGTGCCGGCGGCGGTCCAGCGCTCGCCGAGCGCGGCGACGCGGGGAGCGAAGTCGTCGAAATCCCGGGCCGATTCGATCGACTCCGTGTCCTCCGGCGCCGCCGACCAGGCCACTTCGGCCACGGCGGCCAGGCGCGGGAACACCAGCTGCTCGACCTCCTCGATCGTCGCAAGGGTCTCCGTCCACACCGGGGCTTCGACGCCGAGGATGTGTGCGTCGCCGAGCCCCGGAACGATCCGCGCCGGATCCCATTCGAAGGCCGCGCGGATGCCGGTCGGGCCGTCCGCCCAATCCTGCCCCAGGCGATCCCCCTCTTCGTAGACGATGTCGAGGTACGCGACGTCGGCGGGCGACATGATCACCGAGCCTCCCTGGCGTACGAACGACAGCGCCTCGTCGCCGGCATTTCCTCGCGGGACGAGGAAGTCCCAGTATTGCCCGACCGTGCCGGAGGGCAGGTCATCGCTTTTTCCCATCTCATGCCAGCCGACCGGTGTCTTGCCGTGGGCCTCGACGAGCGCGGACGCCCGCGCGATGAACCGGAGGAAGTCGCCGGGAGAGGTGCTGAGGCATTCATCCCCGCCGATGTGCAGGTACGGACCCGGCGTGAGACCGGCGACCTCGCGGATGACGTCGTCGAGAAAGCGGTCGGTGGTCGGGTCATCGACCAGCAACGTGCTGAAGCCGACCTCGGCCCCCGTGTACAGTTCCGGAGCGATGCCGGAGGAGTTGAGCTCGGGGTACGACGCGAGCGCGGCGTTGGTGTGGCCGGGCATGTCCAGCTCGGGCACGATCGTCACCTGACGGGCGGCCGCATAGGAGACGATGCTCCGGAACTCGTCCTTTGTGTAGAAACCACCGGCGCTCCCGGCGCTGCCCGACGCTCCGCCGTGCCTGGTCAGATTAGGCCAGCTCTCGATCTGGATGCGCCAGCCCTGGTCGTCCGTCAGGTGCAGATGCAGATGGTTGATCTTGAGAAGCACGAGGGAGTCGACGAACCGCTCGACCTCGGCCGGTGTGAAGAAGTGACGAGCCACGTCGAGCATCGCGCCGCGGTATCCGAATCGAGGGTGGTCCACGATGCTCACGGGGGCGATCGTCAGCGGATCCGGCGCGCAGTTCACCGGCACGAGCTGCCGCAAGGTCTGCACACCCCAGAAGGCGCCGGCGGAGGTGGCCGCGCCGATCCGCACGCCCTCGGCCGTGATCGCGAGTGTGTATCCCTCCGAGCGGTGCTCCTCGACGATCTCGTCAGGTGCGATCACGATCGCGATATCACCGAAGGCGGGTGGCTCATGCACGACCGTCAGGTCTCGACGGCAATCCGAGGACAGCTCCTCGATGAGCTGTGCCGCGACCTCCGCCGCACCCTGCCCGGCGACACTGACGCGAGCCGTGGCAGCCAGAGTGAAGGGCGAGCCCTCCAGACGTTCGGCCGTCACCGGACGGGGGATCACGGGCACTTCCTCGCTTGCGGACACACGTTCTCCTTCTGCCGGCAATGGCTTGGGGGTCGGTGGCCGACACTCCCCACCCGCGGAACGGCCAAGAGCGAGTATTGCAGGACCCCTAACTAATGGGCAAGGTCTGGACCGCACGAGCGGCTTTGCTATGCTTGGCGATGTCGCGACTGGCGCTCAAATGGTCACCATTGGGAAGCGACGCATGCCTTTGATAAGCGGGGGCGGAATCGGCCGCGCGCCTGGGTCGATAACCGAATTCTGTCCCCATCCCTTCATCGAGGAGCCAGTTTTGACTGACACACTTTCTTCCAGCACACTTCCTTCCAGCTTCACCGCGCCGCTCGCCGAGGTCGACCCGGAGATCGCCGAGGTCCTCCAGCTCGAGCTCGGTCGTCAACGCGACTACCTGGAGATGATCGCCTCCGAGAACTTCGTACCGCGTGCGGTCCTCGAGTCCGTCGGCTCGGTGCTGACCAACAAGTACGCGGAGGGCTACCCGGGCCGTCGCTACTACGGCGGCTGCGAATACGTGGACATCGCCGAACAGCTGGCGATCGACCGGGCGAAGAGCCTGTTCGGCGCCGAGTACGCCAACGTCCAGCCGCACTCGGGCGCGACCGCCAACGCCGCGGTTCTCGCGGCCATCGCGACGCCCGGCGACACCATCCTCGGTCTGGAGCTCGCCCACGGCGGCCACCTGACCCACGGCATGAAGCTCAACTTCTCGGGCAAGCTTTACAACGCCGTCTCCTACGGCGTCGACCCGGAGACCTTCCTCGTCGACATGAACGTCGTGCGCGACAAGGCGCTGGAGCACAAGCCGCAGGTCATCATCGCCGGCTGGTCCGCCTACCCGCGGCACCTCGACTTCGCCGCATTCCGTGCCATCGCCGACGAGGTCGGCGCCAAGCTCTGGGTGGACATGGCGCACTTCGCCGGCCTCGTGGCAGCGGGACTGCATCCCTCGCCCGTCCCGTTCGCCGATGTCGTGAGTTCGACGGTGCACAAGACCATCGGCGGACCACGCTCGGGCTTCATCGTCGCCCGCGACATGCAACTCGCCAAGAAGCTGAACTCGAACGTCTTCCCCGGCCAGCAGGGCGGACCGCTCATGCATGTGATCGCCGCGAAGGCGACCGCGTTCAAGCTCGCCGCGACCACAGAGTTCCGCGATCGGCAGGAGCGCACCATCCGTGGCGCCCAGATCCTCGCGGACCGTCTCACCGCCGAGGACTCGAAAGCCGGCGGTGTGGATGTGCTCACCGGCGGCACCGACGTGCACCTCGTTCTCGCCGACCTGCGCAACTCGCAGCTCGACGGTCAGCAGGCCGAAGACGTTCTGCACGAGGTCGGCATCACTGTGAACCGCAACGCGGTGCCATTCGACCCGCGCCCGCCGATGGTCACCTCTGGTCTGCGCATCGGCACCCCGGCGCTCGCGACCCGCGGATTCGGCGACACCGAGTTCATCGAGGTGGCCGAGATCATCGCAGCGGCGCTGCAGCCGGGCGCCGACGTGCGCGCTCTGCGCTCCCGCGTCGCCACGCTCACAGCGGCCTTCCCGCTCTACCCGGGGCTCACGCCGTCGGGCCAGGACGCCTTCCCCGTCGAGCTGCCCTCCTCCATCTGAGCCGCCGCCCGAACCCGACCCCAATCGCCGAGTTCGCCGAGTCGCTGAGTCGCCGAGTCGCGGAGTCGCCGAGTCCGCCGAGTCCGCGAAAAGCACCCGCCGAGTACGCGCGAAATCGCCCAAAACGGCTCGAGTACGCGGAGAATTCGTGGACTCGGCGGTTGGCAAACGAGAGTGAGAGACATGAACGCGAAGATCTTGGATGGGAAGAAGACAGCCGGGGAGATCAAGGCCGAGCTGAAGGAGCGCGTGGGCCGGCTGCGGGAGCGCGGCGTGGTCCCGGGTCTCGGCACGGTTCTCGTGGGCGACGACCCCGGTTCGCAATGGTATGTGGCCGGCAAGCACCGCGATTGTGCGGAAGTTGGCATCTCGTCCATCCGCCGTGACCTCCCGGCCGACATTTCGCAGGCCGAGCTGGAGGCTGTGGTCGAGGAGCTGAACGGCGACCCGGATTGCACGGGCTTCATCGTGCAGCTGCCGCTTCCGCCGCACATCGACACCGACGCGATCCTCGAACTCGTCGACCCTGCGAAGGATGCCGACGGCCTGCATCCGACGAACCTCGGTCGGCTGGTGCTCAACGTGAGCCGTCCGATCACGACGCCGCTGCCGTGCACCCCCCGCGGAGTGATCGAACTGATGCAGCGTCACGGCATCGACCTGAAGGGCAAGGATGTGGTGGTCGTGGGCCGCGGCGTCACCGTGGGCCGGGCGATCGGGTCGCTTCTGACGCGCCGCGAGATCAACGCCACCGTGACCCTGACCCACACCGGCACGGTCGACCTGGATGCGCATCTGCGCCGCGCCGACGTGATCGTGGCGGCAGCGGGCGTGGCTGGGCTGGTCACCGCGGAGAATGTGAAGCCAGGAGCGATCGTGCTCGACGTCGGCGTCAGCCGCATCGAGGACCCGGTGACCGGCAAAAGCCGCGTAGCGGGCGATGTCGCACCCGACGTCGCCGAAGTCGCCTCGTGGGTCTCACCCAACCCGGGCGGGGTCGGACCGATGACCCGCGCACTGCTCCTGCAGAACGTAGTGGAGACGGCCGAGCGCTCGCTGGCGGAGTAACCGGCGCATCGAGTGGCGGCGCATCGACCTTCCCGGAGCCCCGGAACGTCGGATTGCCGCCATTCGACGCATCCGGGCGCGGATGATGGGTCGCGACGAGGGGTCAGGCCCCGCGGTGCTCGCCGACGTGCGTGAGGTAGGCGGCGGCGTTCGCGAGGATCCCGGCGCGCTCGACGTCCGTGAGCTCGCGGCGCACCTTGCCCGGCACGCCGGCCACGAGGGAGCCCGGCGGGATGACGGCGCCCTCGAGTACGACGGTTCCGGCAGCGAGCAACGAACCGGCACCGACGACGGCGCCATTGAGTACCGTGGCGTGCATCCCGACGAGCACGCCGTCTTCGATGGTGCAGCCGTGCAGAACAGCGTTGTGCCCGACCGACACGTCTGCGCCGAGGGTGAGTGGATAGCCGTGGTCGACGTGACAGGAGACGTTGTCCTGGATGTTGCTGCGCTCGCCGATGACGATGTCTTCCGCTTCCGCGCGCAACACCGCGTTGTACCAGACGCTCGCATTTTCGCGCAGGTGCACGCGGCCGACGAGGATGGCGCCGGGTGCGACCCAGGAGGTCGGCTCCACGGTGGGCGCGGTGCCGTCGGCGAGGGGGAGGAGACTCATCCCGTCAGCTTAGGCCCGGGACTCGTCGGCGGCGGTCATGCCGTCAATTCTCCCGCTTGGCACCCTCCGAGGGGGAGACCGTGAACAGGTCGGGCTGGCCGTAGCCGTTCTCGGCGAACGCGCCATCGAGCGCGACGAGCACCCGGGAGAGGGCATCGGACGGAACGAGGGCGATCGCGGATCCGCCGAAACCGCCGCCGGTCATCCGGGCGCCGATCGCGCCGTTCGCCTGGGCGGTCTCGACGGCGAGGTCGAGTTCGGGAACCGAAATCTCGAAGTCGTCGCGCATCGAGCGGTGCGAGGCATCGAGGAGCTCGCCGATCGCGGTCGGCCCTTCTTCCCGCAGGGTGCGCACGGTGTCGAGTACCCGCTGATTCTCGGTGACCACGTGACGCACGCGACGGAAGGTCACGTCGTCGAGCAGCGTGCGGGCCCGATCGAGGTCGTCGATGCCGACGTCGCGGAGCGACCCGACGCCGAGCGCAAGGGCTCCGGCCTCGCAGGATGCGCGCCGCTCGGCGTAACCACCGGTGGCGTGAGCGTGCTCCACCCGGGTGTCGACGATGAGGAGCTCCAGTCCGGCTTCCTCGAGGCCGAGGGGCACGATCTGCGACTCCAGCGAACGGCAGTCGAGGAACACGGCGGCATCGCGCGCGCCGAGAAGCGAAGCCGACTGGTCCATGATCCCCGTCGGCGCCCCCACGGCGACATTCTCGGAGCGCTGGCCGACCTTGGCGAGAGTCTGCCGGTCGAGTCCGAGGTGCCACAGGTCGTTGAGGGCGAGCGCCACACCGCTCTCGATCGCGGCCGACGAGGAGAGCCCCGCCCCGACCGGCACGTTGGAGTCGATGAGGATATCGAAGCCCGGCACCGCGTCCAGGTCGGCGCCGAACTCGCCGAGAGCCCAGGCGACACCGAGCGGATAGGCCGCCCATCCGTTGAGCGACTCGGGCCGAAGGTCGGCGAGGTCGATCTCGACCAGTTCGTCGGCGAACGAGCTGCCGACGCGAGCTTTGCGGTCGTCGCGCACGCCGAGTGCCACGACGGTGCGGCGGTTGATGGCGAACGGGAGCACGAAGCCGTCGTTGTAGTCCGTGTGCTCGCCGATCAGGTTCACCCGGCCCGGCCCCGACCAGAGACTGTCGGCAGGGCGGCCGAAGGCCTCGGCGAAACTGTCGAGCGTGTCCTGGCGTAGGTCGGTCATCGGGTGGCCTCTCGGGGTGATGCGGATGCGGGTGCCGGTGCGGATACGGGCGCCGATGCGGATGCGGATGCGGATGCGGATGCGGATGCGGATGCGGATGCGGATGCGGATGCGATACTGGGGCCCGCGTCGGGGTCAACGTCGGCGGCCAGCCCGGTGATTCCCGTGGGCAGGCATCCGGCCGGGTTTTCGAGGTCGGCGCGGACGATGGCGTCACGCAACCGGTCGGCCGCCTGTTCCGGCGGGACGTCGCCGATCCACGCGCCCATCGCCGATTCGGAGCCGGCGAGGAACTTCAGCTTGTCGGCGGCGCGGCGCGGCGATGTCAGCTGCAGCATGAGCCGGATCTCGTCGCGGCGCACATCCACCGGAGCCTGGTGCCAGGCTGCGATGTACGGCGTCGGGGAATCGTAGAGCGCATCCAGCCCGCGGAGCACCCGCAGGTACAGCGTGGCGAGTTCGTCGCGTTCGGCCGCGCTCGTCTCGCTGAGGTCGGCGATGTGACGGTTGGGCAGTAGATGGATCTCGATCGGCCAGCGTGCTGCGAAGGGCACGAACGCCGTCCAGTGCTCGCCCGCGAGCACGACCCGCTCGGAGGCGCGCTCGCGCTCGAGGATGTCGGCGAAGAGGGTGGGACCGTATTCGTCGAGCGATCGGATGAGGGCCTGGGTGCGCGGCGTGATGTATGGGTAGGCATAGATCTGGCCGTGCGGGTGGTGCAGGGTCACGCCGATTGCTTCGCCGCGGTTCTCGAAGGGGAACACCTGACGCACGCCCGGCAGGGCCGAGAGCGCCGCCGTGCGGTCTGCCCAGGCCTCGATCACCGTGCGGGCGCGCGACGGGGTGAGGCTACCGAACGATCCGGTCGTCTCAGGGCTGAAGCAGACGACCTCACAGCGGCCGACCGACGTGCGGGTGCGGCCGAGTCCGATCGTCGTCAGGTCTCCCGGTCCGTCCGGCGCGTTCGGGTCTTCGAGCAGTGGGCCGAAGGAGGGCGACTTGTTCTCGAACACGGCCACGTCGTAGAGACTCGGCACCTCCGACGGGTTTCCCGGGGAGGCGGGCGCGAGCGGATCGAGTTCGGTCGGCGGCAGGAAGACGCGGTTCTGCCGTGCGGCCGCAATGGACACCCATTCGCCGGTGAGCGGGTCCTGCCGCATGGTCGCCGTTGCCGGACGCGGGGCGGGCTCGCGGAGGTCGGGGGCTCGTTCGGGGTCGAGTGCAGTGTCCGCATCGTCGTAGTAGAGGAGCTCGCGCCCGTCGGAGAGCCGGTACTCGCGCTTCGTGATCGAAGACATGGCCACCTTTCGTTTTCGAAAGTAAATGTAGTCGTTGGCTTTCGTATTGACAAGTAAACGCAAGCGGTCGAGCATGGCTGCATGACCGAACCGCTGCCAGCCACGCTCCGGCGCGAACGGATGCTCGACCTCATCGGCCGGCACGGCTTCGTTCGCGTCGGCGATCTGAGCGAAGCATTCCAGGTCTCCGACGTCACCGTACGCAGCGATCTCGACCTGCTCGACCAGCAGCAGAGCATCCGGCGCGTACACGGAGGTGCGGTGCTCCGGGGCGCAGGCAGGCGCGAGCCGAGCTTCGAGGAAGCACTCGAAGCCTCCGCCGAAGAGAAGCGGAGCATCGCTGTCGCGGCTGCCGCCTCCGTGCAATCCGGGTCGAGTGTCATCCTCGATGTCGGAACGACGACGACGGCGATCGCACGGGCTCTGGTCGAGCGCGATGACCTGACCGACCTGACCGTGATCACCAACGGACTGACGATCGCACTGGAACTCGAGCGGGCCATCCCGCGCTTCGAGGTGATCGTCACCGGCGGCAGTCTGCGTCCGCTTCAGCATTCGCTCGTCGAGCCGCTCGCCTCGGTGCTGCTCGACCGGATGCACGCCGACGTGGCGTTCGTCGGATGCACGGGCGTGCATCCGACAGGCGGCATCACGAACGTGAACCTTCCCGAGGCGGACCTGAAACGTGTGATGGTGGGCGCGGCGACCCGAGCGGTCGTGGTCGCCGACGGCTCGAAGCTTGACCGCACGCACCTCGGCCGCATCGCCGCCCTCGACGAGGTGGACGAACTGATCACCGGAGCGTCGGCCCCCGCTATCGCGGTCGCCGCGCTCCGCGCCGCCGGCCTCGAGGTGCTGGTCGCGGAATAGGGGCGGGGGCACGTGGGCACAGTTCCCGCGCGCAGGGCTCGGGCAAGGGCCGCGCGCGCAATACGCTGGACGCATGCGAGCGCCCACCGGTACCCAGTACGAGTTCTCCTTCGGCACGATCGACGCCGTCGTCACCCAGGTCGGGGCCGGCCTGCGCATTCTGCGGGTGGGTGGTGTCGACATCACG
>DASYGJ010000024.1:0-7670 GCA_035999915.1 Leifsonia sp. | reverse complement strand
CACGGTCGTCGGCGCGGTCACGGCGAGCCCCGGCCGCGGGCGACGCGTCGGACGGTCGCCGGACTCCGCTTTGGCGCCGTAGCCGACGAGGTTGGGTTCGGGTGCGTCCGCGGCTGCGCCGACCACGGACGGAACGGCGCTCTCCGCACCACGCGAATCCGTCGAGTCGGGAACGGGCGCCTCCCCCTCCACCTCGAATGCCACGATCGGCTCGCCGACAGACACCGTGACCCCCGGCTCGACATACAGCCGGGACACCACGCCCGTCCACGGCGCCGGCAGTTCGACGAGAGCCTTGGCCGTCTCCACTTCGGCAATGATCTGGTTCAGCTGCACGGCGTCGCCCACAGCGACATGCCAATTCACGAGTTCGGACTCGGTGAGGCCCTCGCCGAGATCCGGGAGGGCGAAATCCTTGATCACCGTCATCAGTCCTCCACCCCGGACAGCGAGTTGGGCCGATCCAGGGCGCGGTCGATGCCGTCGAGAATACGGTCCAGGTCGGGAAGGTGGGCCGACTCGAGCTTCGCCGCCGGGTACGGGATGTCGTGTCCGGTGACACGAACCGGCGCGTGCTCCAGGTCATAGAAGCACCGCTCGGTGATGGCCGCAGCGACCTCCGCGCCCATTCCGCCGGAAAGTGGTGCCTCGTGGGAGACCACCAGCCGGCCGGTTTTCCGCACAGAGGCGACGATCGTGTCGAGGTCGAGCGGCGAAAGCGAGCGAAGATCGACGACCTCGACGGAGATGCCGTCATCGCCGGCCGCGATCGCGGCCTCCTTCGCGATCTGGACGACACCGCCGTAGGTCACCAGAGTCACGTCGGTGCCAGGGATCACCACGCGCGCCGTGCCCATCGGGCGCGCGTCGGCAAGGGACGCATCCTCGTCGACTTCGCCCTTCACGTGGTAGCGACGCTTGGGTTCGAAGTAGAGCACGGGGTCGTCGGACGCGATGGCCTGCTGAATCAGCGTGTACGCATCCGCCGAGTCCGACGGGCTCACCACCCGCAGGCCGGGCGCGTGCGCGAAGTAAGCCTCGGGCGAGTCGGAGTGGTGCTCGGCCGCGCCGATTCCACCGGCGAACGGAACGCGGATGGTGATCGGCATCGTCACCGCGCCGCGGGTGCGGTAATGCATCCGCGCGACCTGGCTCACGATCTGATCGAATGCCGGATAGATGAAGCCGTCGAACTGGATCTCCACCACCGGCCGGTAGCCGCGGTACGCCATGCCGACGGCGGTGCCGAGGATGCCGGACTCGGCGAGCGGCGAATCCATCACCCGACGCGGTCCAAATTCGGTCTGCAGCCCGTCGGTGACGCGGTACACGCCACCGAGCGTTCCGATGTCCTCCCCCATGAGCACCACACGGTCGTCGCTCGCGAGCGCCTTGCGAAGGCCGGCGTTGATGGCCTTCGCCATCGTCAGGGTCGTCATCGGTCGTCGCCCCCGACGAACGTTCTCAAGTAGCGACTGTAGTGGTCGCGCTGGCGCGCAATACCTGTATGGGTTTCGGCATACACGTTGTCGAACACGCTGAGGGGATCGGGATCCGGCAGGGCGACGCATCCCGCGCGCAACTCGGCGGCCACCTGGTCGGCGGTCGCAGCGACGGATTCGGTGGCCGCAGCGGTCAGCAGCCCGCGAGAAGCCAGATACGCTTCCACGCGAGAGATCGGGTCTTTCGCTTTCCACTCCTCCAACTCGACCGGGTCGCGGTAGCGCGTGGGGTCATCGGCAGTGGTGTGCGGTCCCATCCGGTAAGTCACGGCCTCGATGAAGGTGGGCCCACCGCCGCTGCGCGCCCGCTCGAGCGCCGAGCGCATAACAGCCATGACCGCGAGAACGTCGTTCCCGTCGACACGCACGCTCGGGATGCCGAACCCGGGCGCCCGCTCGGCGATCGGGCGCTGCGCCTGCAGAGACACCGGCTCCGAGATGGCCCACTGGTTGTTTTGGCAGAAGAAGATGACGGGCGCCGCATAAGTCGCGGCGAAGATCATCGCCTCGTTCACGTCGCCCTCGCTCGTGGCGCCGTCGCCGAAGTAAGCCACGGCCACCGAATCCGTGCCGTCGGCCTGGATGCCGAGCGCGTAGCCGGTGGCGTGCAGGGTCTGTGCGCCGATGATCACCTGAGGCGTAGCCATGTTGATGTCATACGGATTCCAGCCCGACTGCGACGTGCCCCGCCAGACGCGCACCAGGTCAGTGAGCCCCGCGCCGCGGCAGTACGCCACGCCGTTCTCGCGGTAGCTGGAGAACACGAAGTCATCGGACCGCAAGGCGCGGCCGGACCCGATCTGCGAGGCCTCCTGACCGAGCAGTGGTGGCCACAGCCCGAGCTCGCCCTGCCGTTGCAGGGCGGTGGCCTCGGTGTCGATGCGACGCACGACGACCATGTCTTCGTAGAGCGAGAGCAACTGGTCGTCCCCGATGTCGGAGACCCAGGCGTCGTACCGCACATCGCTCAACCGCTCCCCAGAAGGAGTCAGGAGTTGCACGGTATCGATTTCGCCCAGGCTGAGCTCGCCAAGACGCACATCGTCCATACGGACGTCAGGTTGATTGTCGATCGTCACGGTTCACGCAACCTTCACTCTCGCGCCCGGCCCGGCGCTTGTGGCACCACGAACCGGCTCCCGGCCTCCTTGCCGGAATTACTCGAAACGCTACGCCGAGAGGTCAGGTAGCACAACTCTCGGCGTGTCGGATGAGCAGGATGCACTATTCTGGCGTGTCGGCTCGTGCTAGGTTTCGCACTATGCCCAGCATCGACAGTACCGACCGGCGCATCCTCGTCGCCCTCACGGAGGACTCGCGCTCCACCAACGTGACCCTGGCCGACCGCCTCGGACTGAGTCGCAACACGGTGCAGTCCCGGCTGGCCGCGCTCGAACGCTCGGGCGTGTTCCTGCCCTTCGACCGACGCATCAGCGCGAGCGCCGCCGGCTACCCGCTCGCGGCCTTCGTGACGGTGCATGTGCAGCAACAGAAACTGGCCGTGATCGTGGAACAGCTGGCGACCATCCCGGAGATCGTGCAAGCCCACGGGCTGTCCGGTCCCTCGGACCTGCTCGTGCGCGTAGTGTGCATCGACGCGGAGGATCTCTTCCGCATCACTGGCGCGATCCAGGCCTGCGACGGCGTCGAGCGCGCCGAGACCTCCCTCGACATGGGCGAACTCATCCCCTACCGCCTGCGCCCCCTCCTCGCTCGCGACGCCCACCGCTGACGCGCGCTGCCCCGCGCGCCCCGCGCTGCCCCGCGCGCCCCGCGCTGCCCCGCCCGCCGACCCGCACGAAGTACCCGTCGAGTCCGCTCAAAATCGCCCGAATCGCGCCGAGTCCACGGAGAATTCGTGGACTCGACGGTTGGTGAGCTGGGCGGGGACGGCGAAGGCCGCCCGGACGGAGTCCGGACGGCCTTCGGGGAGCGGGAGCTACTCGACTTCGGCAGGAGCCTCGAGGGCCTCGCTGGCGACCGGGGTGTCCGCCTCGTCGGCGAGCACCGGCGCGAGCGACAGCTTTCCACGGTCGTCGATCTTGGTGATCTCGACGAGGATCTTCTGACCGACGCCCAGCACATCTTCGACGTTCTCGACACGCTTGCCACCGGCGAGCTTGCGCACCTCGGAGATGTGCAGCAGGCCGTCCTTGCCCGGGACCAGCGACACGAACGCACCGAACGCGGCGATCTTGACGACGGTTCCGAGGAACTGTTCGCCGACCTCCGGGTTGCTGGGATTCGCGATGGCGTTCACCTGGACGCGGGCGGCCTCGGCCGACGGACCATCGACGGCGCCGATGTAGACCGTGCCGTCCTCCTCGATGGAGATGTCAGCGCCGGTCTCGTCCTGGATCGCGTTGATCGTCTTGCCCTTCGGGCCGATCAGTTCGCCGATCTTGTCGACGGGGATCTGCACCGAGATCACACGGGGCGCGGTCGGGGCCATCTCATCCGGCTGGTCGATCGCGGCATTCAGCACGCTGAGGATGGTCGTGCGAGCATCCTTCGCCTGCTTGAGCGCGCCGGCCAGAACGGCGGAGGGGATTCCGTCGAGCTTCGTGTCGAGCTGGATCGCAGTGACGAACTCGCTCGTTCCGGCGACCTTGAAGTCCATGTCGCCCAGCGCATCCTCGGCACCCAGGATGTCGGTCAGCGCCGCGTAGCGCGTCTCGCCGTCGACGGTGTCGGAGATCAGGCCCATGGCGATGCCGGCGACCGGGGCGCGCAGCGGCACACCGGCGTTCAGCAGCGACAGGGTGGATGCGCAGACGGAACCCATCGACGTCGAGCCGTTCGAGCTGAGCGCCTCGGACACCTGGCGGATCGCGTACGGGAACTCGTCGCGGCTCGGCAGAACCGGAACGAGCGCGCGCTCGGCGAGGAAGCCGTGCCCGATCTCGCGACGCTTCGGCGAACCGACGCGGCCGGTCTCACCGGTCGAGTACGGCGGGAAGTTGTAGTGGTGCAGGTAGCGCTTCTTGGTGACCGGCGACAGCGAGTCGATCTGCTGCTCCATCTTGAGCATGTTCAGCGTGGTGACACCCAGGATCTGGGTCTCGCCGCGCTGGAAGATCGCCGAACCGTGAACGCGCGGGATGACCTGCACCTCGGCGTCGAGCGGACGGATGTCGGTGAGACCACGGCCGTCGATGCGGATGCCCTCGCGCAGCACACGGCCGCGCATGACCACCTTCGAAACAGACTTGTATGCCGCCGAGAACTGCGAGAGCACCTCGGCATCGAGGGTTCCGGCCTCCACCTTTTCGGTGAGGGCGGCCTTGACGCGGTCCTTGAGGGCGTCGTCGGCGCTCTGGCGCTCGATCTTGTCTGCGATCTGGTAGACGTTCACCAGTTCGTCGTAGGCGAGACCGGCGACGTTGTCGTACGTCTCCTGCGCGTAAGGCAGGAACACCGGGTACTCGGCGATGGCCTTTGCCGCCTGCTCGGCGAGCACGGTCTGCGCGCCCACGAGCTGCTTGAGGAACGGCTTAGCGGCCTCGAGGCCCTGCGCCACGACCTCTTCGTTCGGCTTGGTGGCACCGCCCTGGATGAGGTTCCAGCTGCCCTCGGTCGCTTCGGCCTCAACCATCATGATCGCGACGTCTTCGTTTCCGTCGGCGTCGGTGATCACGCGACCGGCGACGACGATGTCGAAGACGGCCTCCTCGAGCTGCGAAGCCTTCGGGAACGCGATCCACTGGTCTTCTGCTGCACCATTGCCGGGGATGAGCGCGAGGCGCACTGCGCCGATCGGCCCGCTGAAGGGCAGCCCCGAGATCTGGGTGGACATGGAGGCCGCGTTGATGGCGAGCGCGTCGTAGAACTCGTCCGGAGCGATGCTCAGAACGGTGATGACGATCTGCACCTCGTTGCGCAAGCCCTCGACGAACGACGGACGCAGCGGGCGGTCGATCAGACGGCAGACCAGGATCGCCTCGGTCGAGGGGCGACCCTCACGGCGGAAGAACGAGCCGGGGATCTTGCCGGCGGCGTATGAGCGCTCCTCCACGTCGACGGTCAGCGGGAAGAAGTCGAAGTTGTCCTTCGGGTGCTTGCTGGCGCTGGTCGCGCTCAGCAGCATCGTCTCCTCGTCGAGGTAGGCGGCAACAGCGCCCTGGGCCTGCTGGGCGAGACGTCCGGCTTCGAACCGGATCGTGCGGGTGCCGAAGCGTCCGTTGTCGAGAACGGCTTCGGCGAATTTGATTTCGGGACCTTCCAAGAGGTCTTTCTCCTTTGTTTTACGTCGTCACCCCGTTTGGGCGGCGACTCATACATCGGAGCAGGGGAACAGGCAGATCGACACGCTTCTCCAGCGTGAACGTGCGGCGTACCAGGACGTGTTGACGTCGAGGGTTGGTGCGCGTCTGGCCATCAGTAGAAATACACGGTTGCGTTCAGTGCGCATCCGGATACCACCACCGAGGACCAGCTCCTGCCAGCCTGCTCCGTTTGGTGCTCGGTATTCAGTTGAGTCGGCATACAGCCAACCTCACGAATCCTAACAGGTGTGCCTGTATTTACGGCAGAAGGCTGCGAGTGGCGGCGAATCGACCTTCCCGGGCCACGGGAGGGTCGATCTGCCGCCACTCGAGGCTGCCGGCGGCGACGGTGCGCGGAGCGCGCGGCGGGAGCGCGCGGAGCTCGCGGCGGCGATCAGTCGACGGAGAAGCCGCCCAGCATGGTGGCGAAGTCGCCGTCGAGGGCGAAGGGGTCCTTGACCAGAGAGCTGCGGTCGGAAGCCGCGACCAGGGCCGCCAACTCGCCCGCCGCGCGCTCGACGCGCTCGGGCAGCGCCTTCACCGAGTCTGCGCCGCTCCCCCAGTCGGCGGAGGCCGCGTAGACAGAGGTCGGCACGACGACTCCGTGCAGGTAGGTGAACATCGGGCGCATAGCGTATTCGAGGGCCAGCGAGTGCCGTTCCGTGCCGCCCGTAGCTCCGAGTGCAACGGGCATGCCGTCGAGCGCGCTGGGATCGATCACGTCGAAGAACGACTTGAACAGTCCGCTGTAGCTCGTCGTGAAGATCGGACTCACGGCGATCAGTCCGTCGGCGCCGGTCACGGTCTCGATCACCTCGGCCAGCGCAGGGCTCGGAAACCCGGCGAGCAGATTGTTCGTGATGTCGTGCGCGACATCACGCAACTCGACAACGTGTACCTCGGGCTCGAATCCCCGTTCGGTGAGACGGCGGACCGTCGCCTCGGCGAGCCGGTCAGCCAGGAGCCGAGTCGACGACGGCTGGCTGAGGCCGGCCGAGACGACGGCGATCCTGCGGGTGGTCATCAGTTCACCTCCGAGTCCAGCACACGGGCGTCGGCGGATGCGGCGGACGGCTCCGCGGATGCGGCAAGCTCGTCCGCATCCCGCTCGGCCACCATGGCGGCGTGTGTTGGTCCATCCGGAACGCCGGCGGGACGGAGCGTGTCGAACTCCTTACGGAGCACGGGCACCACGTCGGAACCCAGGAGGTCGAGCTGCTCGAGGACGGTCTTCAGGGGCAGGCCCGCGTGATCCATCAGCCACAGCTGACGCTGGTAGTCGCCGACGTAGTCGCGGAAACCGAGCGTGCGGTCGATGACTTCCTGCGGGCTTCCGACGGTCAGCGGCGTCTGCGACGTGAACTCTTCCAGCGACGGCCCGTGCCCGTAGACCGGCGCGTTGTCGAAGTACGGCCGGAACTCGCTCACGGCATCCTGAGAGTTCTTTCGCATGAAGGCCTGCCCCCCGAGGCCGACGATGGCCTGAGCTGCCGTGCCATGCCCGTAGTGCTCGAAGCGCTGACGGTACAGCGCGATCATCTGCTGGGTGTGCGACGCCGGCCAGAAGATGTGGTTGGCGAAGAACCCGTCGCCGTAGTATGCGGCCTGCTCGGCGATCTCGGGGCTGCGGATGCTGCCGTGCCAGACGAATGGTGGAACGTCGTCGAGGGGACGCGGAGTGGATTGGAAGCCCTGAAGCGGCGTGCGGAACTTGCCCTCCCAGTCGACGAACTCCTCGCGCCACAGGCGGCGCAGCAGCGCGTACTTCTCGATCGCGAGTGGAATGCCCTGGCGGATGTCCTCACCGAACCACGGGTACACCGGCCCGGTATTGCCGCGCCCGAGGGTGAGGTCCATGCGGCCGCCCGAGAGGTGCTGCAGCATCGAGTACTCCTCGGCGATT
>DASYGJ010000337.1:0-23797 GCA_035999915.1 Leifsonia sp. | reverse complement strand
TTGTGCTGGCGTGGCTGCGGCCAGCGGGTTTGTCGGGGCGCCGAATCGGCGCGACTGGCCGAGGCTCCTAGGGCCTCAGCCAGCGGATAGGCACGCGGATCGTGCTGCGCCTGCTGGACGAGCACGATCTCGCGGAAAACGGCGAGCGTTACTCGGCGCGTGTAAACGTGTCGACGAGCGGCAGGCGTGGGAAGACGGGCCAGCCGTCAGCGGCGGCCTGCGCGTCGATCGCGTCGAGCTGCTCGGTCATGCGAGCGAAGTCGCCGGACGCGAGCCCGTCTGTCAGCGCGCCGAAGTGGTCTCGGACGAGGACACGGAGCCGCTCGTCACGGGCTACGATCTCGGCCTCGACACGAGCGCGGTACGCCCGCTGTCGACACCGGACAGAACATGTCCGAGCGTCTGATCGGACAGCCTCGAATGACGTCGCGCACTCGGCGCATGTGACGAACGTCGTAGTAGTCAATTTGAGACCTCCTCGGGTGTTAGTGACGGATGAACCGCAAATGAAGAGCACCCGCCGACTGACGGGTGCGAGGTGTTGGGGAATGGTGCCCGCCCGCGCGCTGCTCGCCATTGAGTGGGCGGCGCGGCCACCGGACCTCACGCATCAAGAGCCACCTGGCGCGTGAGGGGTTCGAAGAGCGTCGTGCTCTCTGCAAGAAATTGGGGGGTCGAATTGCCTTATACGTGAGTAGTAGGCCAGGACGGCCGAAGCTGCTCAACATTGACCGAGAATCTTTCCGAGCGCCGGGTGCGGGCGCCGCTCCGGCGTCGAAAGTGACTAAGTGACTGAAACCCAGTCACTTCCCTATTGTGCTTAGAGAGAGAGAACTCTTGAGGGGTAATAGGAAGTGACTAAGTTTCGGTCACTTAGTCACTCTGAGGGGGTCAGACGGACCGTTTACACGCCTTCGCGGCTATTCACCCCGGCGCTAATGGTCGTCCCCGTAGTAGTTGGGCGATTCGTCAAAGCTTGGCTTCGGGTAGTAGCGCACGCGAGTCGGGTCCATGCGCCGGAACACGTCGACGTGGTCGAACGCGGCAGCAACGTAACCGCGACGCGTAGCGACGTCGGCGGCCTCCTCGAATAGCTCCCCCCATGTCTTGCCTAGGTCTATGCGCTCAACGGTCGAGGTCGGAGCGGTATCGCGTAGCGTTGCCCGACGGCGGATGAGCCTCTCGCGCTCGGCAACGAGGCCCGCCACGTCCGCTCCCTCGTCGGCAAATTGACGTGCAATGGCGCTTATCTGTTCGGTAATCGACGCGACCGCAGCGACGATCTCCGGAGCGCCGCGACGCTCGACATATTCGACGGCGCGCAGACTGCCGAACTTTGTGAGGAAGTGCTCGGTGACAAGGGGATCCAATACGCTGGCCGCGACCCGAAGCCCCTTGCAATCGACGCCACGCGATTTTGATGCGCAACGGTAGTAGGCGTACCCCTGAGAGCTAACGACATACGCGGGGGAGCCACAGAGTCCGCAGAACGCCAGGCCCGAGAGGAGTCGCGCGGCACGGCGCTTCCGCTGCACCCCTCGGCCCAAATTGCCAGCGAAGCGCTTCCGGATGGTGAGCATAGTCTCGACGTCGAGAATCGGCTCGAAGGCCTCCAGCGGTAACCCGGTAGCAGGGTCGAGGACCGGCTCGCCGAAGCGAGCCAGACGGCGATCCTCGGCGGATCTCGGGGTGCCGTCATCGTCGCGTTCGACATGCTCGGTCTTATGCATGATTCGGCCCAGAAGGTGATCGCTAACCCAAAGCTGTGACACGCGCGAAGAAGTCCAATTGCCTGTGGTTAGGGGTTCGCCCGTGGCGGCGTCGATCGTCGGCTGTCCCTTGAGCTGAGCCAGCCGGAATGGGCTGCGAGGCATCGGCACATTGCGGCGGCGCAACTCGACCGCCAGCGCAGAGCACGACTCGCCCGCGACCAGCCGTTCGGCAACCTCACGAATGATCTGAGCTTCGTCGTGGTGAACGACGAAGCGCTTACCGGGGCGGCCGTCGTCAAATGGTGCAGAGCGGTAGCCATAGGGGGCGGGGCCGGTACCGGGGTTTCGCCCCTCGCGCCGCATCCGCTCAATCGCGGCGGTGCGACGGGCGACCATGCGGTCGCGCTCCTTTGGGCGATATCGGCCGCGAAGGCCACGCGGATCTCCCAGCCCTCCTGGTCCGAGCGGATGCCCTCACGAGCGGCGTAAAAGAGGGGGGACGCGCTACGACCGCGCTTCGCCGCACTCTGGCGGTCATAGATCGTTTGGATTAGCTGCCCACTATCAGCGATCCCCATCCGGCTCCACCGGTCGTAGGCATAGACCGCGAGCACGTCGGCCTCGTCATTGCGGAGCATATCGAGGGCTGCGCGAGCGTTGTCGCGCTGCTTCCCTCCAGACTTGCCGTTATCCTCGAAGGTGGCGACGATCTTCCAGCCCTCGCGCTCAGCGGCAGCGTAAAGATCGGCGTTCTGGCCAGCGATCGAGGTTGAGACCTCGCTCTCGCGGCTCAAGCGGATATACAGAACTGCTCTGGGCGTCTTGCTCACACGATGATTTTAGGGAATAAGAGTGGCCGAATACATTTACTCGATGGTGCGCGCCCGCAAAGCGGTAGGCGACAAGCTGATCCTCGACGACGTCACCATGTCGTTCCTCCCGGGGGCGAAGATCGGGGTGGTGGGCCCGAACGGGGCGGGTAAGTCGACCATTCTCAAGATCATGGCGGGGCTCGACACCCCGAGCAACGGCGACGCCAAACTCACGCCGGGATACTCGGTCGGCATCCTGATGCAGGAGCCGGTGCTCAACGAAAGCAAAACCGTTCTGGAGAACGTGCAAGAGGGTGTCGGCGAGATCAAGGGCAAAGTCGACCGCTTCAATGAGATATCGGCCGCGCTGGCCGACCCGGATGCCGACTTCGACACTTTGCTCGCCGAAATGGGCACGCTGCAGGAGCAGATCGACGCCGCCGATGCCTGGGACCTCGACTCGCAACTCGAGCAGGCCATGGATGCGTTGCGCTGCCCGCCGGGCGACTGGCCCGTCACGAGTCTCTCCGGTGGTGAGAAGCGCCGTGTCGCGCTGTGCAAGCTGCTGCTGCAGAAGCCGGACCTGCTGCTGCTCGACGAGCCCACCAACCACCTCGACGCCGAAAGTGTGCTCTGGCTGGAGCAGCACCTGGCGAAGTACCACGGTGCCGTTCTCGCAGTGACGCACGACCGGTACTTCCTCGACCATGTGGCCGAGTGGATCGCCGAAGTGGACCGAGGTCACCTTTACCCATACGAGGGCAACTACTCCACCTACCTGGAGAAGAAGCAGGCCCGCCTCGAAGTGCAAGGCAAGAAGGACGCCAAGCTGTCGAAGCGGCTCTCCGAAGAACTCGACTGGGTGCGCAGCAACGCCAAAGGTCGTCAGGCCAAATCGAAGGCGCGCCTGGCCCGCTACGAGGAGATGGCGACCGAGGCGGAGCGCACCAGAAAGCTCGACTTCGAAGAGATCCAGATTCCGCCGGGACCGCGTCTTGGTCAGATCGTGATCGACGCGAAGAACCTCGCTAAAGGATTCGACGACCGCAAGCTCATCGACGGCCTCACATTCACGCTGCCGCGGAACGGGATCGTGGGGGTCATCGGCCCGAACGGCGTCGGAAAGACCACGCTCTTCAAGACGATCGTGGGGCTTGAGCCGCTCGACGACGGCGACCTGAAGATCGGCGAAACCGTCGAGATCTCCTACGTCGACCAGTCACGCGGCGGCATCGATCCGAACAAGACGCTCTGGGAGGTCGTCTCCGACGGGCTCGACTACATCCAGGTCGGCAAGATGGAGGTTCCCAGTCGTGCCTACGTCTCCACCTTCGGGTTCAAAGGACCGGACCAGCAGAAGAAGGCCGGCGTGCTCTCCGGTGGTGAGCGCAACCGTCTGAACCTGGCGCTGACGCTCAAGCAAGGCGGCAACCTCCTGCTGCTCGACGAGCCGACCAACGACCTCGATGTCGAGACGCTGTCAAGTCTGGAAAATGCCCTCCTCGAGTTCCCCGGCTGCGCGGTGGTCATCACTCACGACCGGTGGTTCCTCGACCGGATCGCGACCCACATCCTGGCTTACGAGGGCACCGAGGACAACCCGGCCTCGTGGTACTGGTTCGAAGGCAACTTCGAGGCATACGAAGAGAACAAGGTGCTTCGCCTCGGTCCTGACGCCGCCAAGCCGCATCGCTCGGCTTACCGCAAGCTCACGCGCGACTGACACCCGCGACAACAAGGACCACGAAGAGACGGACGAGACGATGAAACTGCACGTGCCGATCCGACTTCGGTGGAGCGACCTCGACGCTTACGGGCATGTGAACAACGCCGAGATGCTGCGTCTTCTCGAGGAGGCGCGCATCCAGGCGTTCTGGATCACAGACGACGCGGAGGAAGCGGTCGGTGCCAGCACCGCCGTGCTAGACGGGCGGCCGGGCGCCGACACGCTCACTCTGATCGCGCGCCAGGAAATCGAGTACCTGGCACCGATTCCGTACCTGCGGCAGCCGCTCGACGTGCAGTTGTGGCTCGGCAGAGTCGGGGGAGCGAGCCTCGAGGTCTGCTACGAGGTGCGCTCGCCGGAGGGAACCGACCCGGCGACTCTGTTTTCGCGCGCCGCGACGACGATCGTGCTCGTGGATGCGGCAACCGAGCGCCCGCGGCGCATCAACGACCGCGAACGTGCCGCCTGGGAACCGTATCTGGATGAGCCCGTGCAGTTCACGAAACGCGGCTAGCACGCCTTCTTCGGCAGCATCGCTGCCGAAGTTTGCCTAATTCGTGACGGTGACCGTATCGCCCGACACCGTAGCCTTCAGCTTCGGAAGCGGTGTCTGCGCCGGACCCCCGAGCACCGCACCCGTGCTGGCGTCGAAACGGGAGCCGTGGCACGGGCAGTCGAACTCTCTGCCCGCGGGCGCGACCGTGCATCCTTGGTGCGTACAGACGGCGCTGAAAGCGACGACGGTTCCCTTGGTCGGCTGCGCGACGACGATCGGGGTCGAACCCAGCTTCGCCGAGACGGCTCCGCCGACCGGGATGGAAGCGAGCGACACGGTGACCGGACTGCCCGAGCCGCCAGCACCGGCCCCGGTGGCTGCCCCGTCCGACGTGCAAGCGGTGAGCACGAGTGCTCCGGCCCCGAGCATCGTGGCGCCTCCGATGGTGACGAGAGTGCGGCGGTTGAGCGGGGTGGATGCAGTCATACTTGGTTCCTCACAGGTCAGCGTAGCTTTGTTCTATCGGTAGGAACGGGGTCGCCGCGGTTTCGGTTCAGTGAGTCGAGGAATTGGGCGGCTGAACCTTTTCGCAGGCTGCGTCGTGTACGTGGTGGAGGTGTTCATGCCGGATGACGACTCGCGTTTGCTGCGCGAGCTTCACGACCAGCACGCGCAAGCGGTCTGGCGATATGTCGTGCACTTGACCGGCGACCGGGCGATGGCAGATGACGTGGTGCAGGAGACACTGTTGCGGGCGTGGAAGCGGCCGGCCGTTCTCGACCAGTCGCAGAGTTCCGCGCGGGCTTGGTTGTTCACTGTTGCTCGCAATCTCGTGATCGATGGCAAGCGGAGCGCCCACAGCATCCACGAGTTCAGCACAGACATGCTGCCCGAACGGGAGGCCCGCAACGAGTCCGACGCGGTGCTCGACGCCTGGTTGGTGTCGGATGCGCTGGCCGAGCTTTCCCTCGAACACCGCGCCGTCATCGTGCACGCCTACTACGGCGGCCGATCGATCGCGGAGATCGCACGCGAACTGGACATCCCGGAGGGAACAGTGAAATCGCGCATCCACTACGGACTGCGGGCGCTGCGTCTTGCGCTGCAGGAGAGGGGAGTGACCGAGCGATGACGACGCACGATGAGTTCGCGACGTGGGACGGCGCGTACCTTCTGGGAGCGCTTTCGCCCGCCGATCGGCGCGCGTACGAAGAACACTTGCGTACGTGCCCGGCATGTTCTGAGTCCGTGACGGAACTGGCCGGCCTCCCCGGTTTGCTCGGGCGGGTATCCGACACCGACGCGTTCGCCCTCCTCGACTCCGGCAACGCCGATGCAGATGCCGCGGGAGCGGTCGTTGCCGAACGCGATGCTGCGCAGGGCGCCAGTCCGGAGATTCTGCCGGCGTTGCTGAGCGCGGTCCGCAGGCGCCGTCTCCGCACCCGGTTTTGGACGGCGGGGTCGCTCGCGGCGGCCGCGGTGGTCGTGGCGCTGACCGCGGTGGTGCTTCCAGCGGTTCTCGCTCCGGCGCCCGTACCCCGCGCCGGAACGAGCGTCGTGATGACGCAGGTGGAGCCGAGCGCGCTCACCGCCGACCTGAACCTCGTCGCCGAACCGTGGGGCACGCGCATCGAGTCCCGCTGCAGCTATGCAGCCTGGAGCGGCGAGGACGCTGGACGTGTCTGGACGTACGCGATGATCGTGACCGACCGCAGCGGCAAGCAGACCCAGATCTCGACCTGGAACGCGACGGCAGGCACAACGGTCGAACCCACCGCGACGACCAGTGTGCGCGTTGCGGATATCGCGAGCGTGGACATCCGTTCGGCCGTGGACGGCACGGTACTGCTGCGCAGCACGTTCAAAGCGGGATAGCGCAGAGTTGCCCGGGAAGTAAAGCTAGCGCCCTTCGGGGACCCGGATCATCGCTTCCTGCGCCACACTCGCGACGAGCAGCCCGTCGCGGCTGTAGATGCGTCCGAGCGCGAGTCCACGCCCCCCGCTCGCGCTCGGGGACTCTTGTGCGTAGAGCAGCCACTCGTCGACGCGCGCCGGACGATGCCACCACATCGCGTGATCGAGGCTCGCGGCTTTGAGACCCTGCGTCGCCCAGGCCACGCCGTGCCGGCGCATCACGGACTCCATGATGGTGTAATCACTCGCGTAGGCGAGGGCGGCTCTGT
Source organism: Leifsonia sp. (assembly GCA_035999915.1). Classification (GTDB taxonomy): domain Bacteria; phylum Actinomycetota; class Actinomycetes; order Actinomycetales; family Microbacteriaceae; genus Leifsonia. The sequence goes on along the minus strand of DASYGJ010000337.1, from coordinate 16,868 downwards.
GCAGCTCCGCGTCGTCGGGAAGTCGATCGATCGCGCGGAACCACACGGCCTGGTGTGCGACGTGATCGCCCTCCACTGTGAGGTAGATCGGCGACGGGATGTGTCGCATGTCGAATGGCCGCTCACTCGCCCAGTACTGCGCTACCGGATGCTCGATGTGCTCGAGCGTGGAGGCCGAGTTGGGCAGGGATTCCGGTTCGGGCAGGTCGGCAGGCATCCCCACCTGGTGGTCGAACCCGTCGCCTTCGTCTTGGAACGACGCGATCATCGAGAGGATGGGCAGCCCGCTCTGGTAGGCCTGCGTGCGCCGCGTCGAGAACGACCGGCCGTCGTGGATGCGGTCGACCGAGAACGTGATCGGCAGGTTCACGTCGCCGGGACGCAGGAAGTAGCCGTGCATCGAGTGGATGTGCCGCTCGTCGGGAACCGTGCGGGTCGCCGCGACAATGGACTGAGCGAGAACCTGGCCGCCGAAGACACGCCCGAGCGGCATCCACTGCGACGGCCCGGTGAAGATGTCTTCGCTGGTGCGTGCGCCGGTGTCGGTCAGATCGAGCGCGGTCAACAGGGAAGCCAGCGGCTCGGTCACGGTGCCTCCATGGTGTGGTCTGTTGGTAGTTTAGACAGCAGATGAGCCAGTCATTTTCACTCGTGGATTCCCTCGCCGTGTCCGACCTGCAGACGTACCTGTCGCGGGCGGCCCGTATCGAGGAAGGTTCGGTGCGCCTGATCGGCGGGTCGGGCGTCCTTGCCGTCTATTCGGCGATCCTCTATCCGCGCGGTCTTCTCGACCAGACGCCGACCGTTCTCGGACTGCGCACGTTCGCCATCCTGTCGGACGTCGACTTCGACGCGGTCGTCCCCATCCGGTCGCTGCTCGATCGTCTGGCCCGCATCGGTGAGGCTGTCGTGGCGGGCACCGCGCCCGAGGGGCCGATCGAGGTGCGGATGCCCCTCGAGGTCTCGACGGTGACGTGGGCGGGCATTTCGCCGCCGCGCGGCGGGTGGCGTCCGGTCGGCGAGACGACCTTCGATCTCTTGGATCGAACCGCCAAGGAGGGCATCGGCGAAGTCGCCGAGGCCGTTCCGACGGGAACCGGCGAACAGCTGGTGCAACGCGTTCGAGCAGAGGTCTGGGGCCGTCCGATCGACGGCCTGGAATACGTGCCGGGCGGTGCGGCGTTCGCTGCGGAGGGCCTCGGCTTCCTCGCGGCCGACGAGCCGGTCACCATTCTCGAGACCGGCCCGTGGACGCGGCTGACGACCCGTCGTGGTCACATCCTGGTTCGTCGCCAGGCGTGGAGTCTGCGCGGCTGATCGACGCGCCGGCTCAGCCGCGCGCCACGACGCGGCCGACCACGCGACCGGAGAACAGGCACCCACCAAGAAAGGTGCCTTCGAGTGCGCGGTAGCCGTGCACGCCGCCGCCACCGAATCCGCTCGCTTCACCGGCTGCGTACAGTCCGGGGATGGGCGCACCATCGCTTCCCAGCGCGCGGCCGTCCAGATCGGTCTCGATGCCGCCGAGGCTCTTGCGCGTCAGGATGTGCAGCTTCACGGCGATGAGCGGGCCCGCGCTCGGGTCGAGCAGCTTGTGCGGGGGCGCGACCCGGAGGATCTTGTCGCCGCGGTACGCGCGGGCTCCGCGGATCGCGGTGAGCTGCGCATCCTTGCCGAACGCGTTGTCGAGTTCGCGGTCGCGTTCGTGGATATGGCGGGCCACCAATTCGCCGTCGAGCGGCACCTCCCCGAGCCGCCGCATACCGGCCAGCAGCTCATCGAGCGTGTCGGCGACCACGAAGTCGGCGCCCTTCTCTTTGAACGCTTCGACCGGTGCCGGAGCGCCCGCGCCGAGACGCTTTGCGAGAAGGCGCAGATCCTTTCCGGTCAGGTCGGGGTTCTGCTCACTGCCCGAGAGTGCGAACTCCTTCTCGATGATCTTCTGGGTGAGCACGAACCAGCTGTAGTCGGCTCCCGTCGTGCGCAGATGTTCGAGAGTTCCGAGGGTGTCGAATCCCGGGAAGAGCGGCACGGGCAGGCGGTTGCCGTGCGCGTCGAGCCAGAGTGACGACGGACCGGGCAGGATGCGGATGCCGTGTCTCTCCCAAACAGGGTTCCAGTTCTCGATGCCCTCGGTGTAATGCCACATGCGGTCGCCGTTGATCAACCGTGCGCCGGCCGCTTCGGTGATGCCGAGCATCCGGCCGTCGACGTGTGCGGGAACGCCCGAGAGCATCTTCGCCGGGGGAGTGCCAAGGCGCTCGGGCCATGCCGCGCGAACGAGTTCGTGGTTGCCGCCGATGCCGCCGCTGGTAACGATGACGGCACCGGTCCGGAGTTCGAAATCGCCGGTCAGGTCCCGATTGCTCGGGGCGCCTCGGAGGGCGGAGTCTTCGGCCAGCACGGCCCCGCGCACTCCGGTGACCCGGCCGCCCTCCACGACGAGTTCGTCGACCCGGTGACGGTGCAGGATGTTCGCCGAGCCCGCGGCGATGCCCTCCTGAACCCTTCGGATGAACGGCGCGAGCACGCCCGGGCCGGTGCCCCAGGTGACGTGGAAGCGCGGTACGGAGTTTCCGTGTTCGCCGGCGTTGTACCCGCCGCGCTCGGCCCACCCGACGATCGGGAAGAACCGCACGCCTTTTCCGTGCAGCCATGCCCGTTTCTCGCCGGCGGCGAACTGCAGGTAGGCCTCCGCCCACTGGCGCGGCCACCTGTCCTCTTCGCGGTCGAAGCCTGCACTGCCGAACCAATCCTGGCGAGCGAGCGCGAGCGAGTCTTTCACCCCCATCCGTCGCTGCTCGGGAGAGTCGACCAGAAAGAGCCCGCCGAATGACCACCACGCCTGGCCGCCCAGGGACGCAGCGGGCTCCTGCTCGACGATCGTCACCCGTTTGCCGGCGTCGAGAAGTTCGCCGGCCGCGACCAGTCCGGCGAGACCGGCCCCGACGACGATGGCGTCCGGCGAGCCGGAAGCAGACGGGTTCGGGTGCGGGGTCATTTCTGATGTCTCCTTCGGCACGGAACCTTCATTGTGCAGCATGACGCTTCGATTCTGCGACCCCTCGAGGGGCGTCGGAACCCGACCGAATCTGCTCAGTCCTCGAAGGTGTTGACCATCGCGTAGGCGGCGCGTTCGAGATAGCTCCAGAGCGTCTGCTCCTGCAATGGCGGCAATTCGAGTTCGTCGACGGCTTCGCGCATGTGGGCCAGCCAGCGGTCTCGCGCCGCCGGGTTGACCTTGAACGGCACGTGTCGCATCCGAAGCCGCGGATGTCCGCGCTGTTCGCTGTAGGTTCCCGGACCGCCCCAGTACTGCACAAGGAACATGGTGAGACGTTCGGCGGCGGGCCCGAGGTCTTCTTCCGGATACATCGGCTTCAGCACCGGATCGGAGGCGACCCCGCGGTAGAACGTGCCGACCAGGCGGCGGAACGTCGCCTCACCGCCGATCTGATCGAAGAAGGTCTCCTCGACTCCCGCACCGTTCTCGCTGGAGCGCAGGACGATGGGGCTGGGCGGCACCGACCCCCGCGAAGATGAGGTGGCTTCCGCCGGGTCTGCCGGGGTACTCATGTCATGCCTCCGGTGGTCTGGTCGCCGGCGGCCGCTCGGTCGGCGGCGTGAGACGCATCGAGCGAGGGTCCGCCGTCACCGTTTCGGGTCTCTTGGCGGCCGCGCGGGCCTTGCGCCCCTTGGGCGGTTCTTGCACGACCGGCGTCGGCCGTGTGCGAGGCGGTTTCGCGCCGGCCACACTGGCTGCGCCGTCGAACCCGCTCAACACGATCGCATTCAGCGAAGGAAGCTTCACATCCAGCTCGTCGAGCGCGTTCTTCAGTTGCATCCGGAGTTCGCGTGAGACGTCGTCTCTGGCGGTCGTGCGGGTCTTCAGCACGATGCGGATGACCAGCGCGTCGTCCGAGATCGATTCGAGTCCCCAGAGCTCGGGCTTCTCCAACACGCGAGAGCGCCACTTCGGGCTCGTCGCGAGCGCGGTGGCGGTTTCCATCATCTTCTGCTCGACGGCCTCCACATCCGCCTCGTATGGCACGGCCAGGTCGATGATCACCCGCGACCAACCCTGCGACATGTTGCCGACCCGCAGGATCTCGCCGTTGCGCACGAACCAGAGCACCCCGTTCACATCGCGCACCTGGGTGACCCGGATGCCGACCGCCTCGACCACGCCGGTCGCCGGCCCGAGGTCGACCACGTCGCCGACGCCGAGCTGGTCCTCCATTACCATGAAGAGTCCGTTGAGCACATCTTTGACAATGTTCTGCGCGCCGAAACCGAGCCCGGCGCCGAGTGCGGCCGTCAACAGGGCGAACGAGCTGAGTGCATCCTTGGCGAAGACGTTGAGGATCAGGATGATCGCGATGATGCTGATGGTCACGTTCACGATGTTCGACAACACAGTGCCCAGCGTGCGTGTGCGCTGCACGACCCGCACCGCAGCGAGGGGCGACGCGACCAGGGCCTGTGTGTCGGTGACGTTCTGCGTCCTTTTGACACCACTGACGATCTGGTGCACCACGCGTCGGATGATCACCCGCAGAATCCAGCTGAGCAGCACAGCCCCGCCGACGATGCAGACGGCCGTGAACAGCTTCCAGCCGCTGTCCACCGCCCACGAGCCCAACTGGGGCCAGAATTGTGTCCAGAAGTCCGTTTTCAACATTTGGCTACGAGCCTAGCGAGCCCCGGCTTGGCACACGCTGGATTCAGTGATCGATCAGGCGGTGCTCGTAGGCGAAGATGACCGCATGCACCCGATCGCGCAAGTGCAACTTGGCCAGGACGCGTCCCACGTGCGTCTTCACGGTGGACTCGGTCAGGTAGAACTTCTCGCCGATCTCACCGTTGGAGAGGCCCTCGGCGATCGCCAGGAGGATCTCCCGTTCGCGAGGAGTCAGAGCAGCCGTCGGGTCGGCGGCCACCGTGCCGAGGGGTGCGGATGCGGGCAGCCGGGCGGCGAACATCTCGAGCATGGAGCGGGTCACCCGGCCGGAGATGGCGGCGTCTCCCGCCGCGACGGCACGGATCGCAGACGTGAGCTCGGCGGGGCGCGCATCCTTCAGCAGGAAGCCACTCGCACCGGCGCGCAGCCCGCCGAACGCGTACTCGTCGAGGTCGAACGTGGTGAGGATGAGGATGCGTGCCGCGGGGTTGGCTGCGACGATGCGCCGCGTCGCCTCGATGCCGTCGAGGTTCGGCATGCGCACATCCATCAGGATGACGTCGGGACGCGCCTCGACAGCCATGCGGACGGCGGCGACGCCGTCGTGCGCTTCGCCGACCACGGACAGATCGGGCTCGGCGTCGAGCACCATGCGAAAGCCGAGGCGCACGAGCGCCTGGTCGTCGACCAGCAGGACGCGGATGGGGGCCGGGTCGGTCACAGGGGTTCTCCTCTGGTTTCGGGATGCTGTTCGATCGTGGCGAAGACGGCGCGTAATCGCCAGCCACCCCCGATCCGCGGGCCGGCCTCCAGCGTGCCGCCGTAGAGCCCGACCCTTTCGCGGAGACCGAGCAGCCCTCGTCCTGAGCCCTGGCCTGGCGCTCCGTGCAGTGCGGCGTCGTCGTCGACGGTGATCGCGATCGATCCGGAGCTGAATTCGATGGTGACCTCCACGGAGGTGGCCAGCGCCGCGTAACGCAGGGTGTTGGTCAGGCCTTCCTGAACCACGCGGAACACGGTGAGCTGCTGGCCTGTGTCGGACGGAGGCGTTCCCGCGACGGTGATCCGCACCGGGAGTCCGGCCGCTCGGAACCGATCGATGAGCTCGCCGAGTTCGCCGACCCCGGGTTGCGGTTCGCGTTCGGCGCCATCGCCCTCCGTGGCTCGGAGAACGCCGAGCAGTCTGCGCATGTCGCCGAGCGCGGAACGGCCGGTCTCGGCGACCATCCGCATTGCGTCCGCCGAACGTTCAGGGGAGGTTTCCGCCAGCCGGGCCGAGCCGTCGGCGAGCGTGATCATCACGGTGAGGCTGTGCGAGACGATGTCGTGCATCTCCCGGGCGATTCTGCTGCGCTCGGCGGCGGCGGCGATGACCGCCTGCTGGTCGCGTTCCCGCGCGAGCTGTTGCGCGCGGTCGATCAGGGCGAGCAGGTAGCGGCGTCGGTTGCCGATGTTGATGCCGATGAGAACCCAGAAGAGGGTGAAGACGACGGCGAAGATCCAGGAGGCTGTCGGGTTCGAGTCGAAGGGGCTGTACTGCGTCGGGCGTGAGACGACGGCGTTCAGAAAGAGCGCACCGGCGATCACGAGCGAGAACACGCCGAACGCGATCCAGGCGGCCCGCGCGGAACGGTACACCCCGAGCGCGTAGAGGGCGACGAGCACCACGACGAAGTCGACCTCACGACCGAGGAAGACACTCGCGACGAGAACGGTGAGCCCGATCGCGAAGACGGCGATGGGCTGTTGCCGCCGCACGAGGAGAGACACGCCCGAAACGGCGGCCAACGCCAGCCGGATTCCGTTCTGCCAAGACGGTTCGGTGACCATGACGTAGATGCCCACGGCCAGCGTGGGCACGAGGTATAGCCCCGCGATCACCGCATCCACGATCACCGGATGTGCGGCGAGAAAACGGCGGACGACCCCGGGAGGCCGGGGGAGTTCGAGATCTTCCCCGGCCGGAGAAGCCGTCCGGCCGGGGAGGATCGGGGGGTTGGTCATCGACGGAGGCGCTACGCGTCCCGGCGCTTCAGGATGATGGCGCCGGCGATGAACGACACCGCCGTCCAGGCGACGACGACGAGCACGTTCTGCCACGGCTCGAAGTCGGCGTTCTTGCTGCCGGCCAGTGCCTGGCCCGCACTGCTGATCAGGTACTGGGGCACGTGCTTCAGCCAGTCGATGTTGGTGAGCGAGTTCACGATGGTCACGATGATCGGGAGCAGGAACACGACGCCCAGCGCGGCGGCGATGCCGCCGGCACCGGCGCGCAGCACGGTCCCGAGGCCGAGTGCGAACACCGAGACCAGTCCGAGGTAGAGCCCGGCGCCGAGGATCGACCAGATCGTGCCCGCGGTGAACTGAACGTCGAGACCCTTGCTGCCCAGGACCGGCGCGGCGATCGCGTAGCCGGCTGCCGTGGTCACGAGGCCCACCACGAACGAGCACACGAAGAGCACGATCGCCTTGGCGACGAAGACAGGGGTGCGGCGGGGCACGGCGGCGAACGACGAGCGGATCATGCCCGTCGAGTATTCCCCGCTGATCACCAGCACGCCGAGGACGGCCACGGCCAGCTGGCCGAAATACAGGCCGAACGACGCGGAGCTCGTCAGGAAGGATGTGCGAGCGGCCTCCGGGAGCCGGTTCAGGGAAGCCTCCGGGATCGTGAAGACGACCAGCGACGTGATGCCGAGCCCGAGGACCAGGACCACCGCGTACGTCCAGAAGGTCGACCGGAGCGAGCGGAATTTGATCCACTCGGAGCGGACGACCCGTGGGAACGTCAGGTGCCCGAGCGAGCCATGGTGTCCGGCATGGGGGACGAGTGTGGCGCTTGCGGTGCTCATCGAGAGACCTCCGTGCGGTATTCGACCTCGTCTTGTGTGAGTTCGAGGTAGGCCTCCTCGAGGGAGGCATTGATGGGGGAGAGTTCGTGGAGCACGATGCCGAACTGCGCGGCCGCCTCACCGATCTGAGCGGCGCTGAGGCCGTTGATCTCGACGAGTCCGCTCTCGACGCCGGTGATGCTCACATCCGCGCCCTGCACGGCGCGCGCGAGCACGTCGATCTGCGGGCTGCGGACGCGCACGGAGTTGCGTGTGGCGCCGTCGAGGATCTCCTGCACGGGTGCGTCCGCCAGAATGCGACCGCGGCCGAGCACGATGATGTGGTCGGCGGTTTGTGCCATTTCGCTCATCAGGTGCGAGGAGAGGAAGACCGTGCGGCCCTCGCTCGCCAGGTGGCGCGCGAACTGGCGCACCCAGAGCACTCCCTCGGGGTCGAGTCCGTTGACCGGCTCGTCGAGGATGAGAGTGGCCGGGTCGCCGAGCATCGCCGCAGCGATCCCGAGGCGTTGGCCCATGCCGAGCGAGAATCCACCGACGCGCTTGCCGGCGACGGCGTCGAGTCCGGTAAGGCCGATGACCTCGTGTACGCGGCGCTTGGGGATGCCGTGGGTCGCCGCCATCGCCAGGAGGTGGTTGTATGCCGTGCGTCCGGTGTGCACCGCCTTCGCGTCGAGCAGTGCGCCGACCTCGGTGAGGGGCGACTTGTGCTCGACGTAGCGCTTGCCGTTGACCACCGCCGTGCCGTGTGTAGGCCGGTCGAGCCCCATGATCATTCGCATGGTGGTGGACTTGCCCGCACCGTTCGGCCCCAGGAATCCGGTGACCTTTCCGGGCTGGATCGTCGCCGTTATGTCGTTGACGGCGGTCTTAGCGCCGTACGTCTTGGTGAGACGGGTGAGTTCGATCATGGGTATGACTCTATTGACCGCCCGGGCACGTGCACATCGGAGACGGGTGTTGCATCAGAAATGCGCGAGGTGGTACCGGAGTACCACCCCGCGCATCCGGATGTGCCTGGTCAGCGAGCGTCGCGCTCCTGCGCCGCGAGGGCGCGCTCGACGCCGGCCAAGTTCTCGACGACGAGGCGGCGCAACGCGGCCGGCTCCTGGTTGGCGTCGAGCCAGGCGCGCGTAGCGTCGCGCAACTCGATGTTCGCCAGCGGCGCCGGATACATTCCGGTGACGAGGTATCCCGCGATCGCGTAACTGCGGGATTCCCACACGGGTAGCAACGCCTCGAAGTACGGCTTGACGAATGCGGACAGCACACTCTTGTCGGTCGCTCGCAGGAAGCCGAGACCCGTGAAGCGCACGATCGTGTTCGGCAGCGAACCATCGCCGAACACCGAGTCCCAGGCGGCTTGCTTGCCCGCCGGCGTCGGAATAGCGGCAAGGGCCTGAGCGGCGAACTGGGCGCCGTTGGCGGTGTTGTCCTTCTCGAGCGCGGCCTCGATCTCCGGCTTGCCTGCTTTGCCGCCGGCGACGAGGGCGATGAGGAGCTCCCAGGCGAGGTCGGTGTCGACCTCCAGTCCGTCGAGCGCGGTCTCGCCGTCGCGCAGGGCCGCAATAGTGGCGAGCTGCTCATCCGTCGAGGCAAGGGCGGCGAAGACCTTGACGAACTGGAACTGCGCGTCACTGCCGGCCTCAGCCTGCTGTGCAAGAGTCCAGAGCGCGGCAGCGGCCTCTTCGACGGTCGACTGCTGGTTCTGCGGGGCGACGTACGAGCCGGCGGCGAGCGCAAGCTGGCCGAGCGTGGTGCGGATGGTCGTCGACTCGGTCTCGGTGGCGATGTTGCCGAGCACGAGGCGCACGTAATCGCTGGCCGGAGTCTCGGCGTCGCGGGTCGCATCCCAGACCGCGCCCCAGACCAGCGACCGCGCGAGCGGACTCTCGATCTTCGCGAGGTGCTCGATCGCGACCTGGTGCGATTCCTCGTCGAGGCGGATCTTCGCGTAGGCGAGGTCGTCGTCGTTGAGCAGCACAAGGGCCGGGCGCTTCAGTCCGACCAGCTCGGCGACGTCGGTGTGTTCGCCGTCCACATCGAGCTCGATGCGGTGGTCGCGCACGAGGCGGCCGTCGGCGAGTTCGTAGAAGCCGATGGCGAGGCGGTGGGGGCGGATGGTCGGGTAGTCGGCCGCAGCGGACTGCACGACGGCGAACGACGTGATCGTGCCGTCTTCGTCCGCCTCGATCTCGGGACGGAGTGTGTTGACGCCGGCCGTCTCGAGCCACTTGCGGGACCAATCCGTGAGATCGCGACCACTGGTGGCCTCCAGCTCGACGAGCAGATCGTGCAGTTCGGTGTTCGAGTGCGCATGCTTCTTGAAGTACTGCGCGACGCCGGCGAGGAAGTCGTCTTGACCAACCCACGCGACGAGCTGCTTGAGCACGGAAGCGCCTTTGGCGTAGGTGATGCCGTCGAAGTTGACCTGGACATCCTCGAGATCGTTGATGGTGGCGACGATCGGATGCGTCGACGGCAGCTGGTCCTGCTTGTATGCCCAGCTCTTCTCCATCGCGGCGAAGGTCGTCCACGCTTCTTTCCACTCGGTGGCCTCGGCGGTGGCGAGTGTGGAGGCGTACTCCGCGAAGGACTCGTTGAGCCACAGGTCGTTCCACCACTTCATGGTGACCAGATCGCCGAACCACATGTGTGCGAGTTCGTGCAGGATCGTGACGACGCGGCGCTCCTTGACGGCGTCGGTGACCTTTGAGCGGAAGACGTAGGTCTCGGTGAACGTGACCGCACCGGCGTTCTCCATCGCGCCGGCATTGAACTCGGGAACGAAGAGCTGGTCGTACTTCTCGAACGGATAGGCGTAGTCGAACTTCTCTTCATAGAACTCGAAGCCCTGCCGGGTCTTCTCGAAGATGTAGTCGGCATCCAGGAACTCGGCCAGGCTCTTGCGGGCGTAGACGCCGAGCGGGATGGTGCGGCCGTCACGGCTGGTCAGCTCGCTGTGCACTGACACGTAAGGACCGGCGATGAGGGCGGTGATGTAGGAGGAGATCACCGAGGTGGGCGCGAACGACCAGGTCTTGGCGCCCTCGGCGGCCGCGGTCGGCTCGGGCGTGGGGGAGTTGCTCACGACGGACCAGTGTTCCGGTGCGGTCACCGTGAAGGTGAAGGCGGCCTTGAGGTCGGGCTGTTCGAACACTGCGAACACTCGGCGCGAATCCGGGACCTCGAACTGGCTGTAGAGGTACACCTCGCCGTCGACCGGGTCGACGAAGCGGTGCAGTCCCTCACCGGTGTTGGTGTAGATCGCGTCGGCGACGACGGTGAGTTCGTTCTCGGCCGCCAGGCCGTCGAGCTGGATGCGCGTTCCGTCGCTCACGACGGCGGGGTCGAGTTCTGTGCCGTTCAGGGTGACCGAATGCACCTTGCGCGTGATCGCGTCGATGAAGGTCGATGCGCCTTCTGTTGCGGAGAACGTCACCGTCGTCTTCGACAGGAAGGTCTCCGCGCCCGTCGTCAGGTCGAGGGTGATGTCGTAGCTGCTGGTGCTGACGAGCGCTGCGCGCTCCTGGGCTTCGATGCGGGTGAGGTTTTCTCCGGGCAACGCTGGCTCCTTCGGCTCTTGAATGCGGATCGTGTCCAACAAACAACCCTAGACCGATCGCCCGGACCGTTTTCCGATCAGGTCGGGGGAGCAGCTTCCCTAAACTGGTGACCATGCGCATCCACATCGCCACCGATCACGCGGGCCTCGACTTCAGCAAGTACCTCCAGACCCATCTGGCCTCCGCCGGCCATGAGGTCGTCGACCACGGACCGCAGTCGTACGACCCGATCGACGACTATCCGGCCTTCTGCATCAACGCCGCCAAAGCGGTCGTCGTCGACCAGCAGGCGGGCGTGGATGCGCTCGGCATCGTGTTCGGCGGGTCGGGCAACGGCGAAGCGATCGCCGCCAACAAGGTGAGAGGAGCGCGTGCGGCGCTCGTTTGGAACGAGAGCACCGCCAAACTCGCCCGACAGCACAACGACGCCAACGTCATCTCGATCGGCGCCCGCCAGCACACCGTCGAGGAGGCGACGTCGTTCATCGACACGTTCGTCGCCGAGCCGTTCTCGGAGGAGGAGCGTCACGTGCGCCGCATCGCCCAGCTCGCCGAGTTCGAGGCCACCGGTGACATCGCGGGCAAGAACGTGGATCGCTGATGCCCGAAGGCCACTCCGTCCATCGCATCGCGCGGCAGTTCGCTCAGAACTTCGTCGGTCACCGGATCGCGGTGTCCTCGCCGCAAGGCCGGTTCGCCGGAGGCGCCGCGCTCATCGACGGCCGCGAGATGGTCGGCGCGAAGGCCATCGGCAAACAGATGTTCCTGGAGTTCGACAACGGACTCTGGCTGCGCATCCACCTCGGCCTATACGGCGCGTGGGATTTCGCAGGCGAGATCACGGTCGACCCGACGATCGCTTCCGCAAACGGCCGGATGGGCCAGACGAACCAGCGGGGCACGGTGTTCGACTCCGCGGGGGAGAACTCGCTGCACAGCATCGGCGCACCGCGCCGCACGCGGTTGCGCATGGCCGAGTCGGAGAAGGTCGGCGACGAGATCACAGACTTCCCGCCGGAGCCCATCGGCCAGGTGCGGGTGCGCCTGCTGAGCGACACGGCGGTCGCCGACCTACGCGGACCGACCGCTTGTGAGGTGCTCGATCCCGCCCAGGTGGATGCTGTGATCGCCAAGCTCGGACCGGACCCTCAGACGGAGAACGGCCGGGACACCGAAGACCGATTCGTTGCGACGATCCGCAAGAAGCCCACCCCCATCGGTCTACTGCTGATGGACCAGTCCGTCGTGAGCGGCATCGGAAACGTCTACCGCGCAGAACTGCTCTTCCGTGCACGCGTGAATCCGCACACTCCTGGCAAGAAGGTCGACGAGGAGACGGCTCGAGGCCTCTGGCGCGACTGGGCACACCTTCTGAAGATCGGGGTCGAGACCGGGCAGATGCTCACGATGGACGACCTGGACGAGGAGTCGCTGCGCAAGGCTATGGCCTCCCGCGACGACCGGCACTGGGTTTACAAGCGTGAAGGCCTGCCCTGCCGGATGTGCGGAACGAACATCGCACTCGAAGAGATGGGCGGCCGCAAGCTCTACTGGTGTCCGGTCGATCAGGCTTAGCGCCGGCTTAGCGCCGGCTTGGCGCCGGCTTGGCGCGCATCCACACCCGCCGGGCGTGCGGGTGTGCGAATCTTGGACCATGCGACAGAATCCGAGCTTCACTCTGGCGGATCCAGCGGAGATCAAGCGGTTGATCCGTGAGAATCCCTGGGCGACGTTGGTGAGTGACACGTCCGCGGGACTCGTGGCGTCCCACTATCCCGTGCTGGTCGACGAGAACCGCGAAGAGCTCTCCATCGTCACCCATGTCGGGCGTCCGGATGAACAGCTCCACGAACTCGGCGAACACGAACTGCTCGTGATCATCCAGGGGCCGCACGGGTACATCTCGCCGGGCTGGTACGACGCGAATCCGGCCGTGCCCACCTGGAACTTCATCGTCGCCCATCTCAGCGGGGTACCGGAGATCCTGAGCGACGAGGAAAACTACCGGGTGCTCGGCGAACTCGTCGAGCACTTCGAAGCACCGATGCCCCAGCCGCGCCTGATGGAAGGCACGCCCGAGAATGCGGAATACGCCCGGCGGATCTCCTCCGGGACGGTCGGACTGCGTCTCACTCCGACCCGCATCGTCGCCAAGAGCAAGCTGAGCCAGAACAAGCCGGACGAGACCGTCGACACGATCATCGCCGAGCTCGAAGGCGAAGGGCCGTACGCCAGCTCCGCGCTCGCCGCCGAGATGCGCCGAGTACACGACCGGATGCGCGCCGCCCGATGACCATCGTGCTGCGCGGCGGCCGCCTGCCGACCGTCGACGGCACAGTCGATCTGCTGATCGACGACGGGATGATCGGGCAGATCGCGCCCGCGGGACGCCTTCGTGGGGACGAAGTGGTGGCGCTCGACGGCCGCTGGGTGGTTCCAGGACTGTGGGATCATCATGTGCACTTCACGCAGTGGGCGCAGACCGCGCGACGCCTCGATGTGTCGGGGGCGGCCTCCGCTGCCGACGCGGCTGACCTGGTTCGGCAGCGCCGCGACACGGAACCGGGAGATGACCCGATCGTCGGCTTCGGGTTCCACGACGCGCTCTGGCCCGACGTCCCGACCCGGGAACTCCTGGACGCAGCGGCTGGTGAACGACCCGCTATCCTCATCGCGGGCGACCTCCACTGCTCGTGGCTCAACACGGCGGCAGCAAGCCGCTACGCGCCGGATTCGGCCGCCGACACGTCGGCCGCTGTTCTTCGAGAGGACGCCAGCTTCGCCGTCACGAGCCGTCTGACGGCATCTGACGATGAGACGCTCGATCGCTGGGCGCGGGATGCGGCGCGCGCGGCGGCAGAGCGCGGCGTCGTCGGCCTCGTCGACTTCGAGTACAGCTGGAACCTCGACGTGTGGCAGCGGCGGATGAGCGAGGGCGCCGACTCGCTCCGCGTCGAGTTCGGCGTCTACGGCGAGCACCTGGAGCGCGCGATCGGGCTCGGACTGCGAACAGGGATGCGCATCCCGCAGACCGGCGAGCTCCTGACGGTGGGGCCGTACAAGGTCATCACCGACGGATCCCTCAATACCCGCACCGCGTTCTGCTTCGACCCGTACCCCGAGGGCGGATACGGCGTGCAGAACCTCACTGACGACGAGCTGGTGGCGTCGATGTCGCTCGCCTCCGCTAACGGCATCGAACCTGCCGTGCATGCGATCGGCGATCGCGCGAACCGGATCGCGCTCGACGCGTTCGAACGTGTCGGCTGCGCGGGCCGCATCGAGCACGCCCAACTCCTGACCGACGAAGACGTGCAAAGGTTCGCCGCTCTCGGCGTGATCGCGAGCGTGCAGCCGGAGCACGCCATGGACGACCGCGATGTGGCGGACGCACTCTGGGCCGGTCGAACTCGGCTGGCGTTTCCGCTCGCTGCACTGCACCGCGCCGGCGTCCGCCTCGCCTTCGGCTCAGACGCTCCCGTCGCACCGCTCGACCCCTGGATCGCGATGGCGGCTGCGGTCGGGCGGACCCGCGACGGACGCGAGCCGTGGCATCCGGAGCAAGCCATCGCTCGGCGGGTCGCGCTCGCCTCATCGGTGCGCTCGGGCGTCGCGGTCGGGGAGCCTGCCGACCTCGTGGTGCTCGAACGCGACCCGTTCGGCTGCAGCTTGATGGAGCTGAGGAGCATGCCTGTCGCGGCCACGATGCTCGGCGGGCGCTTCACACACGACACGCTGCGGTGAGCCGGAAGGTTCCGTTCGGGGGATATCCCCCCGAACGGTCTGGTTGCCTCCCGGATACCGTGCTGTGCGCGCGTTCGGGAGGCTGAACCCATGACAACCGAATCCTCTGCCACGCTTGACGGCGTGACGACCACCCAGCAAACCGACCATCAAGCCGACCGCGGCTACGGGATGCTCTGGCGCGGCGTTCCGCGGGAACTCGGCTTTCTGCTTCTCACCCTGCCCATCGCCGTCACCGGTCTCGTCGTGATGCAGTCGCTCTTCTGGACAGGGGTGGGCACGCTTGTGATCTATGTCGGCCTGTTCATCCTCATCGCGACGTTCTACGCCGCGCGCGGATTCGGAACGCTCGAACTCGTGCGCCTGAGCTGGTCGGGACGCCGCCCGATCACCCGGCCCCGCTGGGAGCCGGCAGACAAGCCGCGCAGCTTCTGGCGGTCGGCTTTCGGACCGTTCGTGAACGGGCACTACTGGCTCTATCTACTGCACACCATGATCGTGAATCCGATCGTCAGCATCTTCTCCTGGACGGTCACCATCGTCTGGGTGTCGATCACGCTCGGCGGTCTGACGAGCTGGATCTGGTACGGTTTCGTCCCTCAGGACGGGCGCGACTTCGTGCTCTCGCGGGTCGTGTTCGACTGGCTGTTCCACACCAATTCGACGTTCGATCCGCGCACCGGCGACATCATCCTGCAGCTGATCCTCGGAATCGTCTTCGCGGTCACCCTGCCGTTCGTCACCCGGGGGCTCACGCTCATCCACCAAGCCGTCGCCGCCGGAATGCTCGGGGCGTGGCGGTCCGAAGCCCTGCAGCGCGAAGTGGCCGATCTGTCCGCTTCGCGCGGTTCCGCCGTCGTCGCGGAAGACCAGGCTCTGCGACGCCTGGAACGCGACCTGCACGATGGTCCGCAGCAGCGCCTCATTCGGCTGCAGATGGACATCGCCAGCGCTGAGCGCAAGCTGGACTCCGACCCGGAGGCAGCGCGCGCCATCCTCGCCGAGGCCGGTGCGCAGGCGCGGGACACGCTCGAAGAATTGCGTGCGCTGTCCCGTGGCTTCGCCCCGCCGATCCTTCAGGACCGCGGTCTCATCGTGGCGTTCGAGTCGCTCGTCTCACGAAGTCCGATCCCGATCCAGCTCGAGTCGGCGATCGCGCCGGGCACCCGCTTCTCGCCTGAGCTGGAACGCAGCGCGTACTACGTCGCGGCGGAACTCGCGACGAACCTGGCGAAACACTCGGAGGCGACGGCGGCCCGGCTGTTCGTCGACCTGCGAACGGATGACGGAGGGGCACGGTGGCTGGATCTCTGGCTCACCGACAACGGCAAAGGTGGCGCATCGCTCGTCGAAGGCCACGGGCTCCGCGGTCTCGACGAGCGCGTGCGCGGCCTGCGGGGCGAACTCGTGGTCGATAGCCCGGCAGGTGGTCCCACTCGGATCGGTGCGCGCATCCCGGTGCCGTCGCTCTCGTAGAGCGCTCTAGGCTGGAGGGATGCCCGGTGCTCCCAGCCTTCGAATCGTCGTCGCCGACGATTCCGTACTGCTTCGTGAGGGCCTCGTGAGGCTTTTCGACGAGGCCGGTTTCCGCACCGTCGGCGCGTACGGGGACGCCGACAGTCTGTTCGCGGCGCTGCCCGAGACGCGACCCGACGTCGCCGTGCTGGATGTGCGGATGCCGCCCACCTTCCGCGACGAGGGCGTGCGTGCGGCGATCAGGCTGCGCGCCGAACATCCGTCGATCGCCGTACTGCTGCTGAGCCAGTACGTCGAAGGAACCTATGCCCAGGAGCTGCTCTCGGCCGGGAAGGGCGGAACGGGGTACCTACTGAAAGACCGCATCGCGTCGCTCGACGAGTTGAAGGATGCGATCTCTCGCGTCGCCGAGGGCGGTACGGTGCTCGACCCCCAGGTCGTCCGCGAACTGCTGGTGCGCCGAACGGACCCGCTGGCCGCGCTCACGCCCCGCGAATCCGAGGTCATGCAACTGATGGCGGAGGGCCGCACCAACGCCGGCATCGCTCAGCG
>DASYGJ010000352.1:0-4652 GCA_035999915.1 Leifsonia sp. | reverse complement strand
TTCGTGATAGCAGCAGCGACCCATGGATGGGTCGCGCGTGACAGTGGCGGCTGGTGCTCAGATGCAGCGGCGCGCTCGACGCTGCTGCAGGTCGATCAAACGGGCAGGGAAGCGCCTCGGGTTCCGCGCCAAGCGCGATCTTCCGTGCCGCGGCCGATTTGTTGGGTCTCGATGCAGGTCTTGCTGTTTTGCTCGTGTCGCGTGCAGTTCGGGTGATCTCGGCGGGCTGACGGTAGGGTCGTTGAGAGCCAATCGTCGGCGGGGAGGGTAGGGGTGGTTCGTAGGGTCGCACGCTGCCGTTAGAGGTCGTCTTGGTCGTCGACGAGTTTGTCGAAGGTCGCGTCGTCCGTTGGAGGAGACGACGAAGGTCTTGCGCCGACGAGGAGATACGTCGTCATCGCTCCTTTGCCCTTGATCTCAAGAGATTTCGGCGGCTCGAATTCGTACTGGTGCCAGGCTGCTCGTGCGACGCGGTCGGTGACCTGGACGCGACCGGGGACACCATAGGACTCCATTCGACTCGCGGTGTTCACGGTGTCGCCCCATACGTCGTAGCTGAACTTGTGTCGTCCGATCACTCCCGCGACGACGGGTCCGGTGTCGATCCCGATGCGCAGCTGCAGTGGTTCGCCGTGTGGCGTCGTGACCTGCGAGATCGCTTCACACATCGCGATCGCCAGCTCGAGTACCGCGGCCAGGTGATCAGCGCGTGGTGTCGGGAGCCCTCCGACCACCATGTAAGCGTCCCCGATCGTCTTGATCTTCTCGAGACCGGCAACCTCCGCAAGAGAATCGAAGATGACAAACACCTCGTTGAGCACGTCGACGAGTGCCTGTGCACCGAGTTGTTCGCCGAGCGGCGTGAAGCCGACGAGGTCGGCGAACAAGACCGTCACGTCGGGCTGATTCTCGGCAATGGTCGCCGCACCGTCACGAAGCCGATCGGCGATTGGGGCCGGGAGGATATTCAACAGCAGCCGTTCGGACCGCGCCTGCTCAGCCTCGAGCAGACGATGTTCCCGGGCGAGTGCCGCCCGCGTCCGGTCGCGCTCGGTCGTGAAGTAGAACAGTGCGAAGAACGCGGCGATCGACGGACCGGCAAGATCCATGACAAACAACCCGGTACGAACCCCCGAACCAATGTGCGGAGCAGAACCCGCGAGTGTGGATTCGAAGATCCCAGAGACGGCCAGCAGCAGCACAAACGCGACCAGCCAGGCCGTGCTCCGCGCTCCGAACAAGTATGCGAGAACCGGAGTGATGCCTGCCCAAGCTGCAACCGCGGAACCGTTCGCGAACCCGCCAAGGCTCCACTGCAGCGCGAACGGGAGCACGAGCATCAGCACAAGCAGGATCGCGCGGATCGCGCCAAGGCGCTTGGTGTGTGCGAAACCAACAAGGCTCGCGACCACACACAGCTGGTAGACGAACGGAATAGCGGCCGACCGTGGAAGCCCGATCGCCAGGTAAATCGCGATCCACCCACAGGCCATCACGGCAAGGAAGCTCGCGACAAGCGTGACCATCGCCTTGTCAAGACGGACCTCGTCGGGATCGGCGGCGTCGACTCCAACGCCCGCCAGCCGCTGAAACACGACGGGCAGCCGATCGGTCCAGAACACCGTTCCAGGCGCGCCAACCACGTCGCGCGAGTGCGGATTAGCCTCCCGGTCGGTCACAGTTTCGCCCGAAGCAGGTCCCCGCACACAACCGTTGATACTCGGACAAACCCACAGACCTCACTGCACGACCTCTCTCAAGCCAGCCCGGCAGCGGAAGCCTTCTCCTTCCGGATCCGGCGGTTCGGAAGCGGAAGTCGCGGCGATTCTGATGGTGACTGCGGTGGGCCGCGACCGTCAGCCCCGGAACACGCAGATCGGATCTTCCGCGATTTCACTCAGGAGGTCGGCGAGTCGGCGAGACGGCCCGAGCAGCGGATAGCGTTCCCAACGGCCCGTGTGTCGGTGGTAGTAGAGGGTCCACACACGCTTTGACGCGACGTATCGCAGGCGCGCGATCGGCAGCCGCGACCACTCGGGGCCGTAGTCCTCGCGCCACGGCGGTCGATACTCAACGATATTCACCGCTTGGCGTTCCTGCTCGAGCTCGACTCGAACGTGCGCGCGAGCCTCCGGAGGAACGCGAGCGTCGCAGAGCTCTTGGATTCTGGCCACATCGGTCGCTGGAAGCACGAGCGTCATCGTAGAACCGAGCCCAGATGCGACCCTTGCCTGCCTCGCTTGGGGGCTACCTCCCATCACTTCTGGATCGTCGCCAACCGAGCAACGCTCGGGCTGCTGCTGCATTCGGGCTGACGGCGCAGAGAGCGGCATTCGAGGCGAGGGGCGCTACGGGGCCGCCCGCCTCGAGCGGCGGGCGGCGATTGCCAATATCCGGCGGCTAGAGGGTCAGTCCGGCGGTGGCGGAGATGGTCGGCTGGCGGCGTGAGCGGACGGCGTCGATGATCTCGCTGGGATCGATCCCCTGAAGGTAGGTGCTGGTGGTCCCCAGGTCGGTATGGCCGAGCTGGCGTTGGATGATGTTGATCGCCACTCCTTCGCGCGCGAGCTCGACGGCATGCGCGTGCCGCAGCTGATGGGGAGCGAACCGCCGCCGGACGCCGGCGTCGACGGCGAGCGCGCGCAGCTCGGCGCGGGCGGCGGTCGCGGACCATCTGCGACCGCGGGTTGACCCGTCGATGACGCAGAACAGGGGTCCGGGCGGCAGCGACACCCGGTGCGCCAGCCACGCGGCGAGCTGTTCGAACCCGAACTGGTCCATGCCGGCCTCGCGGCGCTTGTCACCCTTGCCATGGCGGATCAAAAGCGACCCTCGGCGTTCGTCGACGTCGGTCTCGTTGAGCGCCAACGCCTCGGAAATCCGCAGCCCACCACGCCACAGGACGGCGACCAGCGCGCGGACACGCAGCCCGTGGCGATCATGACCGGCCTGGCGCATCACCAGCACGATCTCCTCCGCCCGCGGCGGGTCAGGCGGATACCGCATGCCCTTATTGCGCGGCGCGCGGCCTGCCAGATACCCAGGCATCGTTGCCGGCGACCGCCGACGCCCCGCCGCGTTAACCCGAATCATCGAACCTGAAGACATGACCGGCTCCCCTCGCTGACTTGCGTCCCGGCCAACCCAGGACACACCGCCCCAATCTTCAAGTCCCGGACACGCCAGCCGCGACGACTTGATTGGGTCGCTTCTGCTTCTCGGTCGCGTCGACGCAATGCGGCACCGATCGCGAGGTCTCCGCCGTCCGACCTCACGCCTCATCGTTCGTGACAGCAGAACTGCGGCGTGGATATCGGCGGCCTTTCGGGAAGTGGCAGAGATTCGTGCATTGCCCAGGTCGCATCGTGGCCGACCGCCGCGACCACTTGCCTATGTAAAGCCTGGTTGCGGGCGGACTGAACAGCGCTGATGCTTGTAGCCCGGAGCAGGCGTCTCGTCGGATCGGTGGAGACTTCCCCCTTTCGATCCATCGGGCGCTTGCTCGGCCTTCGCCCGCCAGCTAGCACCGCGACGCTGTGAGCCGCGTCGCGCTATGTCCGCACGCACGTTGAGATCCGCGCTTAGTGGTGCTCCGAAAGGATCGGCGCGGAGCGACAGCGAGACCTGCGCGTTTACCCCTCCACTCCTTGCCCTCTTTGCCTTTGCGCCTGAGTGACCGGCGTGCCGAGGGTTGCAGTGCCGCCCGCTTCCACCGATATAGCGTCCAACCCAGGATCGGCCGATACCGCGACACTCTGCACCGTGCCTTCTCCGAGGGTCTGGCTCACCTTCACCGGCGAAGGCTCGGCGGCGGAGGCGAGAGTTCGATCTCGTTAGGGGTGATCGCCCGGCGCGATCAGCCGCATGTGGGCGAGGTGCTGTCCGCGAGCTTCTTCGTGGCCGTGGGCACCGCGGAGATTTGACTCGGCAGCGCCTTCAGCTGAGCCGCGGTGGGAGAGCTCGCCATCTGCTGGATGCTCGTCGAAAGGGCGTCCACCGCGGTTTTCAGAGCGCTGGTTTGGGTGGCGAACTGGCTCTTGGCTTCGTTTACGACCGTCGTCGCGTCACTCTGCACCTGGGAGACCGCGGCCTTCAGCGAGCTGGTCCCGTTCTTGACGACACTGACGTTCGGAATCGCCTTCATCGACTGATCGAGATTGCTGATCGCCGCGCAGTAAGACGGTTTACTCGCGGCAGTAGTCGTCGCGGCGGTGGCGGTGGCGGTGGCTGTGGCGTGGGTGCTGGTACTGCTGCTGCTGCTGCCACAGCCGACGAGCAGCGCCGCGCCGAGCGCGAGCGCGACAAGGCATGTCAGGTGAAGGCGTGGTGGCCCGTTGTCAGGTCGTTTATGCATGCGTCTGCTCACCCCTGGCGCGAATCAATTTTCGACGGGGTTCCGCGTCCCACATTGATGAGCCAGAGCCCACCGGCCGGCATCATCCCGAACGGATGAAATCGCGCCTAGCTGGATGAGCTCACCGCGGGTGCCGGCGCAGATCGCTGTTCGACCGCGCCAGACGCAGGGAGCTGCGCCAAGCGCGCTGCCCGAGTCGGAAGGCGGCGGTGTTAGCTGGCCCGATGACGGTCAGCAAGCACCGTCGCCGCGAAAGAAAAAGTCTCGGACTGGCGTTGGAGACGACCGCAATGATCGA
>DASYGJ010000312.1:0-4301 GCA_035999915.1 Leifsonia sp. | reverse complement strand
GAACTTCTGCCCGATCTGACGTGCGAAGTAGGCGCTTCCATAGCCCGCGTCGAACGAACCGACATCGGCATCGGTCTGTTTGAACCGGGCGTGTTCGGCACTCGCGATGCTGAGATCGCATACGACATGGAGCGAGTGCCCACCGCCTGCGGCCCATCCGGGCACGACCGCGATGACGACTTTCGGCATGAACCGGATGAGCCGCTGCACCTCCAGGATGTGCAATCGACCGCCGCGGGCTGCGTCGATGCCCGTGGCAGTCTCACCCTCCGAGTATTTGTAGCCGTCTCGGCCGCGGATGCGCTGGTCGCCGCCGGAGCAGAAGGCCCACCCGCCATCTTTCGGGCTGGGCCCGTTGCCCGTGAGCAGCACCACCCCGATGTGCGGGTTCGTGCGTGCGTCTTCAAGTGCGGCATACAACTCGTCGACCGTGCGCGGCCGGAAGGCGTTGCGCACCTCGGGTCGATCGAACGCGACGCGCGCGATGCGCCCTCTCACATCGTGGTGATAGGTGATGTCCGTCAGCCCCTCGAACCCGGGAACCGCTCGCCACGCACTCGCGTCGAAGATGTCTGAGACTGCCTTTGCCATGCCACCAGACTACGGTTCGGCGGACCGTGTCGAACCGGTCGTGCCAGACTTGTGGAATGTTGCCCGAGCTCACCGACCTGTTGAGGAACGTGCGCGTCGTCGCGCTGCCACTGCGGACCCGTTTTCGGGGGATCACCGTGCGGGAAGCCGCACTTTTCGAGGGTCCGCAAGGATGGACGGAGTTCTCGCCGTTCGTGGAATACGACGACCATGAAGCATCCGCCTGGCTCCACGCTGCCATCGACTTCGGCTGGCGGCCGCCGCCCACCCCGCTTCGGTCCCGCATCCCGGTCAACGCGACGATTCCGGCCGTTGGCGCGGATGAGGTCCAAGGCATCCTCGCCCGATATCCCGGAACCCGCACCGCGAAGGTGAAGGTGGCCGAACCGGGCCAGACGCTGTCGGAGGACATCGCCCGTGTGCGCGCGGTCAGGGAACTGCTCGGGCCGGAGGGACGCATCCGGATCGATGCGAACGGCCTGTGGAACGTCGATGAAGCCGAGCACGCCGTCCACGCTCTCGCCTCCTTCGACCTCGAGTACGTCGAACAGCCGTGCGCCACGATCGACGAGCTCGCCGAGATCCGCCGCCGGACCGCGTACATGGATGTCCCGATCGCCGCCGACGAGAGCGTGCGCAAGGCTGCGGACCCCCTCGCCGTCGCGCGTGCCGGCGCCGCCGACCTGCTCGTGGTGAAAGCACAACCGCTCGGCGGCATCCACTCGGCCCTGCGGATGATCGCCGAGACCGGTCTCCCGGTGGTCGTCTCGAGTGCGATCGACACTTCGATCGGCATCGCGATGGGGGCTCATCTCGCCGCTGCGATTCCCACCCTCGACTACGACTGCGGGCTCGGCACGGCGGCAATGTTCCAACAAGATGTCACCGACGAACCACTGCTCCCGGTCGATGGGGCCATCCCCGTCGTCCGCCCCACCGTATCCGAGGCTCGCCTCGACGCGACCGCCGCGGAGGCCGATCGGCGCGACTGGTGGCTCGACCGCATCCGCCGCTGCTATCGCCTCGTCGAGCGAGCTACCGCGCTCTGAGGTCAGCGCCGCGCATAGAGCCGCTCGGGAACTTCGAGGCCGTAGATCGCGCGTCCGGAATTCCAGATCACGGCACATGCCGCGCGAAGCAAATCGAGTTCGGACGATCCCTTGGCCACGATCTCCACATCATTTCCCGCTATTCGCACGGTCGAGTCGCCGACAGTCGCGGTCAGTCCGTCTTTCGAGAACGCGGTCTGCGGATAGTCTTCCGTCAGCCCTCGCAGATCGTCGAGGATGTATGTGGGACGTGAATCGGCGTCTGCCGCGATGAGCTGTTTGGCGCGATCGACCCCCGTCAACACCAGCACCGACTCGATGCCGGCGCGATTGGCTCCGAGGATGTCAGTGTCGAGCCGATCACCGATGAAAAGCACCTTCGACGCGCCGAACCGACTGATCGCCTCCTCGAAGATGGCCACCTCCGGCTTGCCTGCGACGAGCGGCAGACGCCCGATGGCCGTGTGAACGGCGGAGACGAGCGTTCCGTTTCCTGGTGCGATTCCGCGTGCGACGGGGATGGTCCAATCGGTGTTCGTCGCCACCCACGGACGCTCGGTCTCATCGCGCCCCTGAAGGGCGAACGCCGCTTCGGCCAAGTCTGTCCAGCCCACCTCCGGCGCGAATCCCTGAATGACCGCAGCGGGCTCGTCCTCCGCCGACCGGGTGACCGTGAAGCCGCCCTTCTGAACCTCATCGACCAATCCATCCCCCCCGACTACGAGAATCTTCGCTCCCGGAGGAACATGCTGAGCGAGGAGTCGAACGGCTGCCTGCGGCGACGTGACGACGTCACTCGGCTCGACGTGCAGGCCGAGTTCGTTCAGATGCGAGGCCACGGATGCGTCTGTGCGGGACGCGTTGTTGGTGATGTACCCGACACGCACGCTCTCGCTCACGTTGTTCAGGCTTTCCACGGCGTGGTCGATCGCAGCGGCACCTGTGTAAACGACGCCGTCAAGGTCCGCGAGCACCAGGTCGGCTCCGTCCAGCGGGGTCACGGTCTTAGCGGTCCGTCGAAACAGGGCCATTGGATGCGCCATTCTCCTCATCGTCGTCGAAGATCTCGAATTCCTCTTCCACCACATCAACGGTCTCATGCTCATCGACGCTCAGCGTCGCCCCGACCGCTTCTTCTGCCCTTGCAGCGCGCTCACGCCAGACTTCTGCCTGGTCTTCGCGCCGGAGTTCATCGAGCACGTCCGCGTACGCGTGGAAGAGGTCCGCGCTCCAGCTGAATGCGCGATTCGGATCGAGTTGCGGGATCTCCAATTCGGCCAGGGCGGCTTCGCTCTGGCCCAGGTCGAGCCGGGCACCGGACATCGCGATCGCCAGCGACACCTGCACCTCGTTCGGCAGAGTAGTCCGGTCAACGGACCGTCCCAGTTCGAGTGCGCGATCGGCGCGTCCGACGCCGCGTTCGCTGTCCACCATCAACGGCAACTGGTCGTTGGATCCGGAGATCCGCCGGTACGTGCGCAGCTCGCGCAACGCCAGCGCGAAGTCACCCGTCGCATACGCGGTGATCGCCAGGGTCTCGCGTACGACCCCGATCCGCCCCGCCCGACGGGCGGCGGACATCGCATGCTGGTGAGCGAGGTCGGGCTCCTCGTCGATGAGACGTGCGGCCATCACCAAATGGCAAGCCACCCAGTCGGCGTTCTCCTTGCTCAGCGTCTTCAGCTCGACCCGCGCGCCCTTGTCCAGGTCGCGCGCTTCGACATCGTCTGGAAGGTCGGGATCGTCGTGACGCGTTCGAACGGATCGGAGCTCTCGCGCCATCCGCTCTTCTTCGGTGAGCTCCCGCTCGAAGTCACGCGCATCCCGATCGCCGCGTGCCGGCTGCCCACCTCGGGTCCACAGCTTCTCGTCACGACCGCCACGGCCGCCGGCGGGACGCTGGCCCGCACCTGCACCGGGGCGCTGCCCCGCACCTGCACCAGAACGCTGCCCATCGCGTGCCCCACCGAACCCGCCACGACCCTTCTCTCGGTCATAGCCGTCGCGCTTCTGTCCATCCCGTTTCTGTCCATCCCTCGCGCCCTGACCGCCCCGGTATCCGCTGGAGCGCTGACCGTCACGCGGCGCCGCGCCACCACGGTATCCGCCGGAGCGCTGACCGTCACGGGGGGCGCTTCCGCGCCCTTCGCCGTCACGACGGGGTCCCCCTTGCTGCCCGTCACGCGAGCCTCCTCTTGAGGCGCCGTGGGAGCTGCCGTGAGGGCGGCGATCCGGCGCGCCACGTCCGTTTCGGGATGCGCGTCCATCGCCGTTGCGTGCACTCCGGGAGTCGGGGCCTTCCGCACCTCGACCGCCTTGGCGCTTGTCGTCCTTGTCATCTGGCGGTGTTTCGCTCACGACTGCTCCTGTCGGTGGTGGCACAACGTGCTCAGCCTACGACGATGCTTCTTCGGTCGACACGGTGTTGAACGCGCTGTGGTGTTGTGCTTGTAGAACGTGTTAAACGCGAAATGGCCACCCAAAGCTGGGTGGCCATTTCACAAAAGAAGTCCGGCGGTGTCCTACTCTCCCACAGGGTCCCCCCTGCAGTACCATCGGCGCAGAGAGTCTTAGCTTCCGGGTTCGGAATGTAACCGGGCGTTTCCCTCTCGCTATGGCCGCCGAAACACTATTGATGTATCAAAGTGAACGAACAATCAT
>DASYGJ010000290.1:0-3446 GCA_035999915.1 Leifsonia sp. | reverse complement strand
GCGGTGCAGGATGCGGTCGACGCGACCCTGCTCGCGTTCGGCGGCCTCGACCTCGTCGTGAACAACGCAGGTCTTTCGCTGTCGAAGTCGCTGCTCGACACCACCGTCGCCGACTGGGACCTGCAGCACAATGTGATGGCCAAAGGTTCGTTCCTGGTTTCGCGCGCCGCGGCCCGGGTACTGATCGACCAGAAGCTCGGCGGGGACATCGTCTATATCTCCTCGAAGAACTCCGTGTTCGCCGGTCCGAACAACATCGCATACTCGGCGACCAAAGCCGACCAGGCCCACCAGGTGCGACTGCTGGCGGCGGAACTGGGGGAGTACGGGGTGCGGGTCAACGGCATCAACCCGGACGGCGTCGTGCGCGGCTCGGGGATCTTCGCCGGCGGCTGGGGCGCGAAGCGTGCCGCTGTCTACGGGGTCCCGGAAGAAGAGCTCGGCCAGTACTACGCGCAGCGCACCTTGCTCAAACGCGAGGTGCTGCCCGAACACGTGGCCAACGCGGTGTTCGTGCTCTGCTCCTCCGACCTGGACCACACGACCGGCCTGCACATCCCCGTGGACGCCGGCGTCGCCGCCGCCTTCCTGCGATGAAGACGTCGGGCACCGTGGCGGCCGTCGACCTGGGTGCGACCAGCGGTCGCGTCATGCTCGGCCGGGTCGGCCCGAACGCGCTCGACCTGGTCGAGGCTGCGCGGTTCCCGAACATCCCGGTGCAACTCTGGGAGGGGAACCGGCCAGGGTTGCACTGGAACATCCTCGAGCTGTACCGGAACGTCGCGCACGGGCTTGGGCAGGCGCTCCGCGCAGAGCCGACGATCGCCAGTGTCGGAGTGGACGCGTGGGCCGTGGACTACGGTCTGTTGCGCGCGGGGGTGCTCCAGGGCATCCCCTACCACTACCGCGATGAGCGTTCCGAGCCGGGAACCGCGGCGACGCATGAGCGCATCCCCGCTGCCGAGCTGTACCGGCAGAACGGCCTGCAGTACCTGCCGTTCAACACGCTGTACCAGCTCTCGGTCGACCGAACGGCCGGACGGCTGGCCGGCGTCGACACCCTTTTGCTCATCCCCGACCTGTTCACGTACTGGCTGAGCGGCGAGCGGGTGGCGGAGCGCACGAACGCGTCGACAACGGGTTTGCTGACGGCCGACGGCGTGTGGAACTCCACGCTGATCGACACGCTCGAGTTGCCGCCCAGGATCTTCCAACCCGTAGTGGATGCGGGCACGACGGTCGGTGCGCTGCTTCCGCACCTCCAAGCCGAGTTCCGGGTCACCGGACCAGGACCGGTCGTCACGGCGGTGGGATCGCACGACACGGCCTCGGCCGTCGTCGCCGTGCCGATGCAAGCGCAGAACGCGGCTTACATCTCGTGCGGCACCTGGGGTCTCGTCGGCGTCGAACTGGAGCATCCGGTGCTCACCGAAGAGGCTCGGCTGGCCAACTTCACCAACGAGGGCGGGGTGGATGGGCGGGTACGGTTCCTGCACAACGTGATGGGCCTGTGGCTGCTGAGCGAGTCCATCCGCACCTGGGATGCTCGAGGGCTTGCTGTCGACCTGGTGGCGCTCCTCGCACAGGCCGAAGCACTGACGTCGCCCGTGCCGGTGTTCGACGCGGACGACCCGCGGTTCCTCGCGCCCGGCGACCTGCCCGCGCGCATCGCGGAGTGGTGCGCCGAGCGCGGCCTGGCCGCCCCCGGCAACCCGGTCGAATACGTGCGGAGCATCGTCGAAAGTCTCGCGGAGGCGTTCGCGCAGGCCGTGCGTACGGCCTCGCACCTCTCGGGCCGTTCCGTGGAGACGGTGCACATCGTCGGCGGTGGCGCGCGCAACAAGCTCCTCTGCCAGCTCATCGCCGACCGTACCGGGCTGCCGGTTCTGGCCGGCCCGGTCGAGGCGACGGCCATCGGAAACGTGCTCGTGCAGGCCCGGGCTCAGGGACTCGTCACCGGCGACCTCGAGACGCTCCGGGCCCTGGTCGGCCGGGTCTTCGAGCCCGCGCGCTTCGCGCCGCGCTCGCGCTCCGCGCCGAGCTCGCTCTCGCGCTCTGCGCCCCGGCCGCGCTCGCTCTCGCGCTCCGCGCCCCGGCCGCGCTCGCGCTCGCTCGAGTCGCGGCAAACCGACCCTCCCGAGCCTTCGGAAGGTCGATTCGGCGCCACTGACGAATAACGATCGCGAGAAAAAATGCAACGAGTGTGCTTCCGGATGCGCGTGCATCCCGAGCTCTTATCGGAGTATCGCCGCGCCCACGAAGCGGTCTGGCCGGCGATGCTCCGCGAGATCGAGGCTTCGGGGCGTCGCAACTACTCCCTGTTCCTCGCGGACGACGGACTACTCGTCGGCTATTACGAGACGACCTCGGCCGAAGCGAGCGCACAGTATCTCGCGGAGTCGGCCGTCGCGGCGGAGTGGGAAGCGTCGATGAGCCGCTTCTTCATCGCCTTGAACGGCCGTGCCGACCAGGATGCGCCCCAGCTGATCGAAGTCTTCAACCTCGAAGACCAGCTGGGGACGCAGCCATAGCGGGGTCCGGACGCAATGTATACATAGCGCTCTCGCTGGCCGAAGCGCATGTCGCGTCGGCATGGGACTTGCGGCTTTTCATACGGTGGAGTCGTGAACACATTTGAAACGGTGGCCGGCTAGTGCACGCCACTGACGTCTAGGTTCCATGCACCTTCCGCGGGACAAACCTGGCAGACTCGTCGAAATTTCCGTCTGAACGGATGAAACGCCGGGTTCGATGTGCATTCCTCCTGATTTGCGGAGCCTGCCTCATTCGACCGCCGGTAGGAGAATTCGCTTGCGGCCGCGGCGTTTCATCCGTGCAGACGGAGATTTCGGCGAGTTCGGGCCGAATCTTCTGCGGGACGGAGCGGGACGGAGCGGGACGGAGCGGACGGAGCGGAGCGGGACGGAGCGGGACGGTCCCGGGTGGGCGCGGGCGAGCAAGTGTGGACCAGCCGAACAGGCACCGGTCAGGATGCGCGGGCCGCCGTGGCCTCGGTCTCGGCCAGCTCCTCGCGCGCCTGCTCGCGAGCATCCACCGTGAACCGCGGGCGCCAGGCCGTGAACCGGAGGCGGAGGTTGCGGTACTTCACCAGGTAGAAGACACCGACCAGGGCGGCGGCGATGCCGGAGGCCGCGCCGACGCCGAGCGCCCAGCGGGGCCCGAACGTGTCGGCGACCCAGCCGACGATGGGGGCGCCCAGTGGCGTTCCGCCCATGAAGATCGCCATGTAGATCGCCATGACCCGCCCGCGGAGTTGCGGATCCGTCGACATCTGCACCGTGCCATTGGCGGTGGTCATCAGGGTCTGCGAGGAGATCCCGATGAGGATGAGGGCGACTGCGAACAGCCAGTAGTCCGGCATCACGGCGGCGATCGCGCATCCGAAACCGAAGAAGGCCGCTCCGGCGAAAAGCAGCGAGACGCGG
>DASYGJ010000271.1:0-4247 GCA_035999915.1 Leifsonia sp. | reverse complement strand
GGAAGCACTGTCTTCGCCAAACGCTGGCTGAGCAGCCCGGCGATGCCGGCCGCGGCTCCGACTGGACCGAGGATCACGGGCGCCCACATCCAGCGATTGCCGAAACTCGCTTTGTCGTGCTCGAAGTAGATCTCGGCGGCGGTGACCAGCGCTCCGACTGCCGTCAACGTGGAGAGCGAACGCTCGAAGCGTCCGGTCTCCACATTCTTGACCATGCGATCGATTCCGTGCACGGCTTTTGCGCCTGGGCTTCGTTCGGCACGTCTTCTCATCGATGGCCTTTCATCGGGGCGGCGGGGAGACTCGGTTCTTCCACTGGTACTCCCCCAACGGGATGCGGTGAAGGGGCGCGCAAGGATTCACAGCCCGACGGCACCCCACCGTCTCGGCTTCTCAGTGCTCTGCCTTCGGATAGTTTCCGTGCCTGATCTCTGTGCTCGACACTTCGGGTTCTTCGCCGTGATGGGAGGCACCCGTGTACTCGCCCTCGATATGCGGATTCGGGGCTTCGTTCGCCTCCGTCTCGGTGTATTGACCGTGGACGGTTCGGGGACGAGTCTCGCCGTGTTGCGTGTACTGCCCTTCGAGTGCGTCCCGCTCGGCGGCGAAGCCTTCACGGCGCTCGTTGTGCTTTTCGCTGTCCATTGCGCTCACCTCTTACTGATCTCACCGAATGACACATTAGTTGCTTTGGCGCAATTGTTGCACCGGGACCATCATTAGTGAAGGGGTCGGCGGGAGTACCACCCGAACGCGCGAATATCCAGCCCCTCGCAATGATTGCGTCTACGCAACTGCCCTGCTTAGACTGACCGAACCGACCCCGAACGATACGGAGGCGCAGATGCGGTTGAAAGACAAGACGGTGGTCGTCACCGGCGGCAACACAGGAATCGGCGCGGCGATCGCGAAAGCGGCGGCCAGAGAAGGTGCCGACGTGGTCGTCGATTACGTCGCGCATCCGGATGACACCGCCGACCTGGTGCAAGACATCGTCTCCTCGGGCGGGCGGGCGATCGGCGTCGAAGCCGACGTCTCGAAAACGGAGGACATCGACCGGCTCATCCGGGCCGCCGTCGACGAATTCGGTCACCTGGACGTCTTCGTCAACAATGCCGGCATCGAGAAACGCAAATCGCTCCTCGAGACCGATGAGGCTGGTTACGACGAGGTCCTCGCCGTCAACGTGCGAAGCGCGTTCTTCGGAACGAAGCTTGCCGCGCAGCAATTCATCCGTCAGGGCGACGGCGGCGTCGTCGTCAACATGTCGTCTGTCCACGAAGACTGGCCGATGCCCGGGAACACCGCATACTGCGTCTCCAAAGGCGCGATGCGGATGTTGACCCGAACCGCGGGTGTCGAACTCGGGCCGCAGGGCGTGCGCGTCGTCGGCATAGCGCCGGGCGCAGTGAACACTCCGATCAACGAAAAGACCATGGCCGACGCGGACACTCGCAAGAAACTCGAGCAGAGCATCCCACTTCGCAAAGTGGCCGATCCGTCTGCGGTGGCAGACGCCGTGGTCTTCGTCGCGTCCGACGAGGGTCGCTACCTCACGGCGAGCACGGTCTTCGTCGACGGCGGGATCATGCAGGGAAGCGTCGGGCTTTGAGCATGAGCCCCACGCCACACGTCCTCATCCTCGGCGCCGGCTTCGCCGGCTTTCACACCGCTCGTGCCCTCCGCCGCGCGACCGACGCCGGGCGCATCCGCCTCACCATTGTCGAGCCCGAGCCGTACCTGACCTACAAGCCGCTGCTTTCCGAAGTGGCCGGCGGTCATACGCAGCCGCGCGATACGACAGTCGGCCTTGCCCGGCCGCTCTCCTTCGCCGATCTGGTCGCCGGCTCGGTCGAGTCCGTCGACTGCGAATCGAAGACGGCGGTGATCCGCGCCCTTGACGGCACTGAACGGGCGATCGGCTACGACCATGTCGTCTTTGCGCTCGGAGCGGTGACGAAAACCCTCCCCATCACCGGGCTCGCTGAGCAGGCCGTCGGTTTTGCCACCCTGGCGGAGGCCGTGTTTCTTCGCAATCAGGTACTCGACCGCATCCGGTTCGCCGCGACGACAACCGATCGCGCCCTCCGCGACCGCGCGCTCCGCTTCGTGTTCGTCGGCGGTGGATACACGGGCGTAGAAGCGATCGCCGAACTCCATGAGCTCGCCTTGCGCGCACACGCGACCTATCCGGCCCTCGCGTCATCGCCGCCTCAGTGGTTTCTCATCGAAGCGTCAAACAGAATCGCCGCCGAATTGCCGAAGCCGCTTTCCGAGTGGACGCTCGCCCTCCTTCGCCGACGAGGAATCGTGGTGAAGCTGAACACCGAGATGACCTCATGCGCTGACGGGCGCGTCACCACCGACAGCGGGGACAGCTTTGCGTCCGACACCATCGTGTGGGCGGCCGGGGTCGTCCCCAACCCTGCACTCGACCACACGAACGCGCCACGCGGAAGCAAAGGTCACGTTCAAGCCAACGACCGCCTTCAGGTCATCGACAACGACGGCACTCCCGTGCCTGGAGCCTGGGCGATCGGCGACAACGCCGAGGTCCCCGATCGGGATGCGCAAAATCAGCCTGCCTTCTATCCCGCCAACGCCCAGCACGCACAGCGACAAGGCCGGCTCGCGGCGGAGAACATCCTCCGCATGCTGGACGGCGACGAGCCTCTCCCCTATCGCCACCGTTCGCTCGGCACGCTCGCGAGCTTCGGCGGTCAGCAAGGGGCCGCCGAGGTGCGCGGAGTCTCCCTTCACGGAGTCCCCGCCTGGCTCCTCGCCAAGGCCTACCACGCCGTCGCGATCCCCGACGCCTCCCGGCGTGTCCGGATCGCAGCGAACTGGGCGGCGAACGCGCTCGCGGCGCGCGATCTGACGTCGACTTCCGCCGCACGCCGGCCTCGCATCCCCTTCACCATGGCTTTCGTTTCCCGTTCCGGCGAGAAGACCTCTCGCTGAGCAGATGCGAGGCCGCTCTTGAGGCCCCTAGGCGCCGCCGCGAATGTCCGGCCCGCGGGTGTCCGGCCCGAGACCGTCCGACCCGAGGATGTCCGGTTCGAGGGTGTCCGGCCCGGGCGGGCGGGACACGGCCGTGTCGCGCGGATCGAGACGGTGCCCAGCGCGGTCGACGGGGACCCGTAGCAGACGGGCGTGGAGAACGTCGCCGATGAACAGGTCGTACACGAGCACACCGATGATGCCGCCGATCAGCGGACCGAGTATCGGCACCCACATATACCCGCTGAACCAGGCGCCGTTCCCGGGCACGGCCAGGTTTCCCCATCCCGCAATCCAGGCGAGCAGTCGCGGCCCGAGGTCACGGGCCGGGTTGATCGCGTAACCCGCGTTCGCGCCGAACGAGATGCCGATCGCCGCGACAGCGAACCCGATGATCAGCGGTCCGAGGTTGGCTTGTACGGCGGTGTTGCGCAGGTCGATGACGGCGACCACGATGAGCACCAGGAACATGGTGCCCACGATCTGGTCGATCAGCGGCCACCACATGTTGCCGTTGAAATACGGCGCCGGGAACGTGGCGAAGATCGAGAACGTCGCCAGCGTGTGCCCGTTGACTTTCGGCCCTTTGCTGGCCGCATCGAACGCGTTGATGGCATTGTGGTACACCAGCAATACCAGCGCGGCTCCGACGAACGCCCCCACCAACTGTGACGCCATGTACGGCAGCACCTTCACCCACGCGAATCCCCGCCTGATGGCGAACGCCAAGGTGATTGCAGGATTCAGGTGGGCGCCACTCACCCCGCCGGCGATGTAGACGCCGAACACGACGGCGAACGCCCAACCCCAGGTGATGAGAAGCCAGTCGCCCGTGCCCTGGAAGAACGTCGTCGGTCCAGCGGTACGTCCGGATCCCGGCAACGCCGCGACGGCCATCGCGACCACTCCGTCTCCAAAGCTGATGAGCACGAATGTGCCGAGGAACTCGGCCAGACATTCGCCCAGCAGACCACCCCGCCGCTTCAACCCGGAGCCCCGGATCAGCACGGGAATCGATTCGTCAGTCATGCCGCACCTCCACCATTGAACAGGTACGGGCACGCGCCCCAGGCGTGTCCTCGTGTGAAATGTTAAGCCAACTCCCAGGCAAACACAAGGCGTCTCGCAACCTTTGCGATTCCGCAATGGCGGGGTACCGTCGGCTGTACCGGCGAGCAACGACCCGTCCACGGATCGCGCCGGCGCCGAAGGGGGGCGTCTTCACCGAGGCGCTCCCCTCCCCTTCC
>DASYGJ010000264.1:0-5529 GCA_035999915.1 Leifsonia sp. | reverse complement strand
GTGGGCTTCAAATGGTTCGTGCCCGGGCTGATCGACGGCTCGGTCGGGTTCGGAGGCGAGGAGAGCGCCGGCGCGAGCTTCCTCCGCCTCGACGGCACGGTGTGGACCACGGACAAAGACGGCATCCTGCTCGCCCTGCTGGCCAGCGAGATCCTCGCCGTCACCGGCAAGACACCCTCGCAGCTCTACACGGAGCTGACGGAGAAGTTCGGCGACCCGGTCTACGAGCGGGTCGACGCGCCGGCCAGTCCTGCCGAGAAAGCCGCCCTCGGCAAGCTCGACGGCGACGCCATCGCGGCGACCGAACTCGCGGGCGAACCGATCACCGCGAAACTCAGCCGCGCGCCCGGCAACGACGCCGCCCTCGGCGGCGTCAAAGTGGAGACGGCCACAGCCTGGTTCGCCGCCCGCCCAAGCGGCACCGAGAACGTCTACAAGATCTACGCCGAGTCGTTCGCCGGTGCCGACAACCTCCGCGACGTCCAAGACGAGGCCAAGCGCATCGTCGGCGACGCCCTGGCCGGCGCGTAGCCCGCGCAGCGACGCTCGCGCGCAGCGCGCAGCGCCGCGCGGGCGGCGGGATCCGGCCGAGAGTGGCGGTTGCGGTCGAGTGAGACACGCACGCCGGTCACGCTCGACCGAAACAGGCACATTCGGCGCGGACATCGAGCGCATCCGAACGCACCCCGGCACACTCGACACTGCACTCGAGCACACCCAGCACACCCAGCCCGCCCGGCCACACTCGGCAGCGCGATCCGATCGCGCCTACGAAACCACGAGAACCAGCGCAACAGCACCGAGCGCGAGCACGCTGATCAGCGCCGACGCCGCCGATAGGAGCACCACATCGACGATAGGAGCACCACATCGAAAGGCACGATCGCGAGCAGCCTGCGGCCCGAGCGTTCGGCGCGAGCGTCCACCGGAGTGCGATCGCGCGCCGACTCCAGTTCCTGCCGCAGCTCGCTCAGTGACTTGCGGTGCTGCCCGAGAACGTAGGGGTTGGTTTGATCCAGCACACTCATCGGGCGTCCTTGTCAGCTCGGGCCGCTCGCGGCGGCTGTTCCTTACTGATGAGACGCGGAACAGGGCCCGGTTATGACGCGAAACCGTACGAGATTAAGAAACCGGGGCAGGACTCAGCCGTGAGTCGCCGGACTCGGGCCATACGTTATACCACCGGGGCGCCCGAAGAACTCCTCCAGCGTGATGACACCGAGCTCGTGCATCCGGACGGCGAGAAGCTTGCCGATGTAGCGTAAATGCCACGGATCGTAGCTGTACCGGTCACAGCGGCCTTGATCTACGCACGCCGCGCTCGAGTGTGTCTGTTCCGGTCAAATGTGACCGGCATACCCGCCATGGTCGACCAGATCAGTCACATTCGGCGAAAGGCGGCGCGGTCCGGCGCGGCGCGGCGCGGCGCAGCAACCTACCGAGTCAGTACGCAGTACCACCCTTGACGCCGAAGAACTCCTCAAGCGTCGACACCCCCGTGGTATGCATCTCTGTTGCAAGGGGCACACCGATGTACCGGAAATGCCAAGGCTCGAAGCTGTATCCGGTCACGTCCACCTTTTCGGCCGGATACCGGAGGAGAAAACCGAACCGCCAAGCGTTCGTCTTCAACCACTGTGCGTGCGGCGTCTCCGCGAAACAGGGATCGAGAGAACACTTCGCCGGGACAGCGCTGATGTCGACGGCAAGACCGGTCTGATGCTCACTGTGACCCGGACGCGCCGTGTAGTTATCGGCCCACCCCACGCCGTGGCTGGCGACGTCCGAATCGTAGATCGACTTCTGCGAATCGAAGGGACGGTACGCACTCTGCACCGAGAAATTGAGGCCGGCCTCAGCCTTACCCGCCGCGAAAAGAGCGAGCAACGCGGTCGCCGTCTCCTGCCGCATCGGCTGATGGTTGATATTGACCACGTCAGGGTAGACGAGATCGGCCGGTTCATAGCGCGCAGGCACGATGGCGCGGGGCTTGTTGACCACGAACCAAATACTGCTGGGGTCATCCACCGAGTGCGCCGTCTTGTCGAACGTCGGGGTCGGGACGGGGAAAGGCGTGGCGGAGCGGGAGGGCCTCGGTCGCGAGGTGTTCGGGGTCGAGGAGTGAGGACTGCGCGCGCCGTTCGCCGACGGCGTCGACGGTCCTGCGCAGGCCACGAGCGTCAGCGCCGCGAGGCCCGTCACGCCCGCGAGCAGAAGTCGAGCCAGCGCCCGACGCCGCGACATCAGTGTCGGCCGCGCCATCAGTATGGCCGGGCGCTGAGGTACACGAAATTCACGCCTTGAGCATAGCCGCCGAAGACTGTAAGAACACGAGAGATCGCGCCGTGAAGTCTGCTACTTCGAGAAGGTCCAGAAATGTCCCGTCGCGCCCGGGTGATCGACGGTGATGGTGGTGTCGAGGTCGCGGTAGTCGGTGTCCTCGTTGTGACCGGCCATCTTGATGACGATCTTGCCGTTCACGTTGTCGACGGCCGAGACGACCTGCACGTGGTCGAGCGAATCGTTGTTGTTCCAGTCGAACATCACAATGTCGCCGACCTTGATCTTGTCGCGCTGGTCGAGCGGATATTCGGTGAGGCCGAGCTCCGGATGCGCGCGGAAGTAGTCGTCCATGGCCGGAACGTATCCCCAGGCAGGGCTCCAGTCGTCGGCGGCATCCTTGTTGTACCAGTCGGCGTTCTGCGTCCAGCCCCGGGCTACCAACGTCTGGCTGACGAAGTTGGCGCAGTCACCGCCCACCGAGTTGAGGTCACCGTACTGCGCCGTGTTGTAGTTCTTCCAGTACGTCATCGCGTAGTTGAGCTGCCGGTCGACCGGTGTGGTCAGCTGGTAGGAGTACGCGTTGTTGCTCGCGACGGCCTTACCGCTGGCCGTGGTGAGGGAAACTCCGACCGTCGCCGGCTGAAAGTCGGGCGCGGCCGGCACGACTGCGACGACCTTCGAGGCGGAGGCGTGCTGGACGGTCGCCGCCTGACCGCCGATGTCGACCGTCTTGACGCTGCCGAGATTCTTCCCCGCGATGGTGATCGTCCCGTCACCGGAGACACTGCCCGCGTCAGGAGTCACCGTCGTGATGGTGCTCGCCCTAGGGGTCTGCTTGGCGACCTCGGAGATCGCTTTGGCGACCGGCGAAGGCTGCCCGGCGCATCCCGTGAGAAGAAGAGCGGTCGCCGCAATGCTCGCGGCAACCGCGAGGAATTTGCGAGGGGAGGTGAATCGAACGGTGTGGTGCAAAAGGGACCTTCAGGGAATCGTCTGGCGACATACGGGACCGCTGGTCTCGAGCGAGAGTATGCGTTATGTCTATGAGACACCTGAAGGAGACCGGGCCGCGGTTGTTCACTCTGAGCGAACAAGAGCCCGTCGCCCTGTTCGCCATCGGCGAACGTCACGGCAGATCGGTGCATCCCGTTGGCGGAATGCTCACAGAAGGTGTAACTTTGCAGTCTCCGCAAAATTCTATTTTGCCCACACCGGTGTGATGCCCGTGGCTCGGGCGTCCCCCTTTCGACTCTCGACTCGGAGACTCATGTCAAGCCAAGCAGTCCCGGCCCCGGCCCCCTCGACGAATGCGATCATGTCTCACCGGCAGATCCTGTTCGTCATCTTCGGCCTCATGGCCGGAATGTTCCTTTCCGCTCTCGATCAGACCGTGGTCGGCACCGCCATCCGCACCATCGGCGACGACCTGCATGGCCTCAGCCAGCAGGCTTGGGTGACCACCGCCTACCTGATCGTCTCGACGATCGCCACGCCCATCTACGGCAAGCTCTCCGACATCTTCGGCCGCCGGCCGTTGTTCCTCTTCGCGATCGTCATCTTCATCGTGGGATCGATCCTCGCCTCCTTCTCGACCTCGATGATCGAGCTCGCCGTGTTCCGCGCCATCCAAGGCCTCGGCGCCGGCGGACTGATGTCGATGCCGCTCGCGATCATGGGCGACATGCTCGCACCTCGCGAACGTGCCAAATATCAGGGCTACTTCCTCGCCGTCTTCGGTATCTCGAGCCTCATCGGCCCGCTCGTCGGCGGACTCTTCGCCGGTGCGAACCAGATCCTCTGGATCGCCGGATGGCGCTGGGTGTTCCTCGTCAATGTTCCGATCGGCGTCATCGCGCTCATGATCGTGCTGCGCTTCCTGCACCTTCCGAAGCGCACGCCCGGCTCGGTGCGCATCGACTGGTGGGGGGCGACCGCCGTTGTCGTGGCGCTCGTTCCTCTGCTGCTCGTCGCTGAAGAAGGCCGCACCTGGGGCTGGGGCAGCCCCGCCGCTCTCGCCTGTTACGTGATCGGCGCCGTCGGCATCCTCTCCTTCATCCTCATCGAGAGGGCGATGAAGGATGACGCCCTCATCCCGCTCAAGCTGTTCCGGTCGTCCACGTTCTCAATGGCCACCGTCATCGGCGTGTTCGTCGGTTTCGGGATGTTCGGAGCCATGCTGACCCTGCCGCTGTACCTGCAGCTCGTGCTCGGGGCGACGCCGACCGAGAGCGGCCTCCAGATGCTGCCGATGATCCTCGGCCTCATGATCTCTTCGATCGCGAGCGGCCAGATCATCTCCAGAACCGGCCGGTACCGTCAGTTCCCGATCATTGGAACCGCGTTCCTCGCCGGAGGCTTCTTCTACCTGACGTTCCTGCAATACAACAGCTCGTACTGGTTCGTCGCGGGTGCCATGCTGCTCATCGGCCTGGGCCTCGGCCAGCTGATGCAGACCCTCACCATCGCCAGCCAGAACTCGGTCGGTCTGAAAGACATGGGGGTCGCGACCAGCGCATCCACGTTCTTCCGGCAGATCGGTGGAACGCTCGGTACCGCGGTGCTGCTGTCGCTGCTGTTCACGGTGATGCCGACGAACATCCAGACCTCGCTCGCCGATAAGGCCACTCTGACCAACGCTCTGGATGCGGCGCTCACACCCTCTGTGGCCAGTGCTCCCGAGAACAAGCAGATCATGGCCACGATCTACAACAAGATCGTGACCGGCATCACCGACGGCACCAAGTCGGGGATCGAGGGCGCCCTCACGCATGCCGAGAGCGCCGCGAAGCAGGCTGTCGCCGACCAGGTCGCCGCGGGGAAGATCCCGGCGCAGGCTCAGTCGGCGGCCGAGGCAGCCGCCGTTCAGCAGGCACAGGCCGCGGTTGCTGCCGGGGTTCACAAAACGACCCCCGTCGCCAGCATCGGCGCCGACGGCACCGTGACGCTCGACTTCGCCGACGCCGTCAACCGGCGCGCGTTCGTCGAAACGGCCGTACCGCAGATGCAGACACAGCTGAAGAAGGGCGGCACGTCGGCCGGCAGTGCGAGCCTCGATGACACGTCGTTCTTGAACGGCGCCGATCCGCGGCTGTCGAAGCCTTTCCTTGTCGGCTTCAACCAGTCCGCTGTCGAGGTCTACTGGGTGGCGCTCCTCGTAGTGCTGATCGCGTTCGTGCTCACCTGGTTCTTCAAGACGCCGCCGCTTCGCGCCAAGTCCGCCCTGCAGGAGGCGGCCGACGACAAGGC
>DASYGJ010000179.1:0-9975 GCA_035999915.1 Leifsonia sp. | reverse complement strand
GATGTCGTGCGCGAGGTCGCCGCATCCACCATCACCGAGCGTGGGGCCACCCGCGCCGACGACCGTATCTCCGAAGCCGCCATGGAAGACCGCAAGCGAGAGGGGTACTTCTGATGACGCTGACCACC
This sequence comes from Leifsonia sp., assembly GCA_035999915.1. Classification (GTDB taxonomy): domain Bacteria; phylum Actinomycetota; class Actinomycetes; order Actinomycetales; family Microbacteriaceae; genus Leifsonia. The sequence continues at coordinate 9,847 of DASYGJ010000179.1, read as the reverse complement.
GAGGACGACCGCGTGCTGGCCACGCCGACCACGAGCACCCTGTTCCGCTTCGCCACCGCCGGATCCGTCGACGACGGCAAGTCGACGCTGGTCGGCCGGCTGCTGCACGACAGCAAGTCGATTCTGATCGACCAGCTCGAAGCGGTCACGCGCACCTCCCTCGAACGCGGCTTCGGCGGTGACGCCGGCGGCATCGACCTGGCGCTGTTCACCGACGGACTGCGAGCCGAACGCGAGCAGGGCATCACGATCGACGTCGCATACCGGTACTTCTCCACCGGCCGGCGGTCGTTCATCCTGGCCGACTGCCCGGGCCACGTGCAGTACACGAGGAACATGGTCACCGGCGCCACGACAGCGGATGCGGTGATCGTGCTGGTCGACGCTCGCAAGGGTGTGCTGGAGCAGACCCGCCGGCACCTGTCCGTGTTGGCGCTGCTGCGGGTTCCGCACGTGATCGTCGCGGTGAACAAGATCGACCTCCTCGACTTCGCCGAGCAGCCCATCGCCGACCTCACCGCCGACCTGCTCGCCGTCACCGGTGAACTCGGACTCGAGGATGTGCGTGTCGTGCCCGTCTCGGCGCTCGACGGCGACAACGTCGTCGAGCGATCCGCTCGCACGCCCTGGTACAAGGGAGCGACGCTGCTCGAACTGCTCGAGACGCTGCCGACCACGGATGAGCACGAAGGGCTCAGCGCCGAGTTCCGCCTTCCCGTGCAGCTGGTGCTCCGGCCACAGGGCGCGATCGCGCCCTCCGTCGAGGATCCTGAGGTCTTCCGCGACTATCGGGCGTACGCCGGGCAGCTCTCCAGCGGGACAGTGCGCGTCGGCGATCGCGTCGACGTGCATCCGGGCGGCGCGAGCACCGTCGTCCGATCGATCACGGTCGCAGGGAAGCCCGTCATCGAAGCCTCGGCGCCGCACTCGGTCGCGATCGAACTCGAAGACGACCTCGACCTGGCTCGCGGCGCCCTGATCGGCACGGCCGGCAGCCTCCCGATCGCAGCCAACGCACTCGAAGCGGAACTGTTCTGGCTCGGCCACCGGCCGCTCTCCGTTGGCGACCGGCTGCTCCTGAAGTCCGGCACCTCCGTCGCACAGGCCCGGGTCACCTCGCTGGCCGGCCGACGCAACCTCGACACCTTCGGCCTCGAGCCGGCGGAGACGCTCGAACTCAACGACATCGGTCTCGCCTCCATCGCGATCGGGTCGGAGTTGCCGCTCGACGAGTTCACCGACCACCGGCGCTCCGGCGCTTTCCTCCTCATCCACCCGCAGGACGGCGCCACGCTCGCAGCGGGCATCGTCCGGTCTGTTGAAAGGCCTACCCCGTGACCCGCAGACGACGCTCCACCACCGTCGCCGCGCTCGCCATCGCCGCGACGGCCCTCCTCTCCGCCTGCACGTCAGCGGACGCCGCGAGCGTGCCCAAGACCACCGGAACCACCGGGACACCCGCCACCGCGCTGCGCCTCGGCTACTTCGACAACCTCACCCACGGCCCCGCGCTCGTCGGGCTCCAGTCGGGCATCCTGCAGAAGGCACTGGGCAGCACGAAGCTCTCGGCGCAGAAGTTCAGCGCAGGGCCCACCGAGATCGAAGCTCTCTCCGCCGGCGCGATCGACGCGGCGTACATCGGCCCGAGCCCAGCCATCAACTCCTACATCAAGAGCGGCGGGCAGTCGCTGAAGATCGTGGCGGGCGCGACCAACGGCGGCGCCGAGCTCGTCGTGGCCCCGAGCATCACCTCCGCGGCCGAACTGAAGGGCAAGACGCTCGCTTCGCCCCAGCTCGGAAACACGCAGGATGTGGCTCTGCGCTACTGGCTGAGCACGAAAGGCTACAAGACACAGGTCACCGGATCCGGCGACGTGACGATCAACCCGACGGACAACGCACAGGCGTTCGCGCTGTTCAAGACCGGCAAGCTCGACGGCGCCTGGCTCCCCGAGCCGTGGGCCTCGACCCTGGTCGTTCAGGCGAACGCCAAGGTCCTCGTCAACGAGGCGACACTCTGGCCGCACGGCAGCTTCCCCACGACCGTGCTCGTCGTCTCGCAGCAGTTCCTGACCGCGCATCCGACGACCGTCGCCGCGCTGGTGAAGGGCAACGCCGATAGCATTGCGTGGCTGAACGCAAACAAGGCCGACGCCGCTTCGGTGCTCAACGCCAAGCTCACCGCCGACACCGGCAAGCCCCTGGCCGCGGCCGTCATCGATCGCGCTCTGCACAACGTCACGTTCTCGAACGACCCGGCCGCCTCCACGTACGCCACCCTCGTCTCGCACGCTGTGAAGGTGGGCACGGGCAAGACGGGCTCGATCGCCGCCCTGTTCGACCTGAGCGCGCTCAATGCCCTCCAGAAGAAGGCCGGCCTGCCCGCCATCTCGGCCTCAGGCGACGGAAGCGAGTAGCCCCGTGAGCGCCGACAACGCCATCCGGATCGACAGCCTGTACAAGAGATACGGCCAGAACGGGCCGATCGTGCTCGACGACGTCTCCCTCGAAGTGGCGCGCGGCGAATTCGTGTGTCTCGTCGGCGCCTCCGGATGCGGCAAGTCGACGCTGCTGAACATCATCGCCGGCCTCGAGTCGCCGACCGCCGGCACGGTCGAGGTCGACGGCGGACAGGCCGCGATGATGTTTCAGGAGTCAGCGCTCTTCCCGTGGCTCACCGCCCGCCGCAACGTCGAATTCGCGCTCGGGATGCGCGGGGTCGCCAAGGCCGACCGCCGCGGCCAGGCCACCGAGCTCCTCGAACTGGTGAACCTGGCGCCCGCAGCGGAGAAGCGTCCGCACGAGCTCTCCGGCGGGATGCGCCAACGAGTCGCCCTCGCCCGCGCCCTGGCGCAGGACCGCCCGGTTCTGCTGATGGACGAGCCGTTCGCCGCCGTCGACGCGATCACCCGCGATCTGCTGCACGCCGAGCTCGAACGGATCTGGCTGGAGACGGGACGCACCATCGTGTTCGTCACCCACAACGTGAGCGAAGCGATCCGGCTCGGCGACCGCATCATCCTGCTCTCCTCGCGACCCGGTCGTATCGCCACCGAATGGTCGATCGATCGTGCAACGCGGGCTTCTCTGACGGCCGACGACCTCGCCGGTCTGCAGGCCGACATCACCGGCCGGTTGCGCCAAGGGATCCGGGCCAATGCTGCCTGAGACCGCCCCGTCCCATCCGACGACCATCGATCCGGCGACCATCGAGTCGGCGACGATCGAGCGGGTCGACTCCGCCCGCCCCGACGACGATTTTCGCACAGTCGAATCGGGCCTCGACGCCCTCCAGTCCGTCGCGGACCGTCCGCGCAGCACCCTCCGCCGCGCGGTGTCAGCGGCCCTCCCGACGACGGCCCTCCTGATCGTGCTGCTGCTCGCCTGGCAGACCTATGTCTGGATCGCCCATCCGCGGCCCGACATCGTGCCCGGCCCCGCGGATGTCATCGGATCCTTCGGCGCCGCCTGGAACGCCGGTCAGCTCCAGCTCGCCGTGGCCACGAGTCTCTCCCGCGGCGCGGCCGGGTTCGCCATCGCAATCCTCGTGGGCACACCGCTCGGCCTGCTGCTAGCCGAATTCCGGCTGTTGCGCCGCGCGCTCGGCCCGCTGATCTCGGGGCTCCAAGTACTTCCGTCCGTGGCATGGGTACCGGCGGCCATCCTGTGGTTCGGCCTGAGCGACGGCACGGTCTACTTCGTGGTGCTGATGGGCGCGATCCCCTCGATCGTGAACGGCCTGCTCACCGGTGTCGACCAGGTTCCGCCCGAACTGCGCAGGGTCGGTAAGGTGCTCGGCGCTTCGCGTTTGCAGCTCGCAACCAGAGTGCTGCTTCCTGCTGCGCTGCCCGGCTACTTCGGCGGCCTCAAGCAGGGTTGGGCGTTCTCTTGGCGGTCGCTGATGGCGGCCGAGATCATCGTGATCGGCGGCTCGATGGGCTTCGGGCTCGGGTCGATGCTGCAGCAGAGCCGGGAACTCGCCGATCTGGCCGGCGTGCTCGCGACCGTGGTGACCATCCTCGTGATCGGTATCGTCGTCGAACTGCTGGTCTTCGCGCCGATCGAGCGCGGTCTGCTCACCAGACGCGGGCTCCGACGGGTGGGCAACCGATGACCGCCGCGCAGCCGCTCTACCCCATTACGCTCCGCCTGGCCGGACGCGAGGTGCTGGTCGTCGGGGGCGGTCCCGTGGCCGCACGACGCGCATCCGGCCTGGTGGCCGCCGAAGCCATCGTGACCGTGGTGGCGCCGGAGGCGAGCGAGCCGCTCACCGACCTGGTGCGTGCCGGCTCAGTGACCTGGATCGCACGCGGCTACCGGCCGGGCGACCTCGACGGAAAGTGGCTCGTCCACACGGCGACGGGCGACCGGACGGTCGACGAAGCCGTGCTGGCCGACGCGACCGAGGCTCGGGTGTGGTGCGTCGACGCCTCCGACCACGAAGCCTCCGCCGCCTGGGTCCCCGCGGTGACGCGCCGTTCGGGAGTCACGATCGCGGTGGCCGCCGACGGCGACCCGCGGCGCGCCATGGCGGTACGGGATGCGATCGCCTCCGCGCTCGACGACGGCACTGTCGCGCCGTTCGAGAAGGCGCCGGCGCCGGCGAGCCGTCCGCGCCGCGAAGACTTCCCCGCCGGAACGGTCGCGCTGGTCGGCGGCGGCCCCGGCCACCCCGACCTCATCACGGTGCGCGGTCGCGAACTGCTCGCTCAGGCGGATGTGGTGGTCGCCGACCGCCTCGGCCCCCGCGGCCTTCTCGCCGGGCTCTCCGACCGCGCGACCATCATCGACGTCGGCAAGCTCCCCGGCCACCATCCGGTGCCGCAGGAGGAGATCAACGCGACCCTCGTGCGGTACGCGCGGGCCGGCCACCGCGTGGTGCGACTCAAGGGCGGTGATCCGTATGTGCTCGGCCGCGGCGGGGAGGAACTCGAGTTCTGCCGCGCCGCCGGTATCGCCGTGCAGGTCATCCCGGGCGTGACGAGCGCCATCTCGGCGCCCGCGCTGGCGGGCATCCCCGTCACGCATCGCGGTGTCGCGGCCGGGTTCACGGTGGTCACCGGTCACGATCAGCTCGCGCAGCTGCCGGGCGCACGGGACCACACCGTGATACTGCTGATGGGCGTCTCCGGGCTCGCGCGGTCGGCGGCGACACTAGCGGCCGGTGCACGCGGGGCGGACTGCCCGGTGGCGATCATCGAAGACGCCTACGGAACCGGGGAGCGCGTCACCGTCGGCACTCTGGCGACCATCGGTCGTCAAGCCGAGACGGTCGGCGTTCGGTCGCCCGCTGTCGTCATCGTCGGCGACGTCGTCGACCTCGGCAGCCACACTCACGCCACCGGCAGCGGCATCGTCATCACCACCCCGGCCGACACCCCTGTCGCCGCATCCGCCCTCTGAACCACCCGAATCCCACGAAAGGCAGTCGAATGACCCGACCGATCCGCGTTGCCATCGTCGGCGCAGGACCCGCCGGAATCTACGCCGGAAGCATCCTCGCGAACAAGGACCCCGAGGTCGAGATCGACCTCTTCGAGTCCCTGCCGGCACCGTACGGACTGATCCGGTACGGGGTCGCACCCGACCATCCCCGCATCAAGGGCATCGTCACCTCCTTGCACGAGATGCTCGACAGTGGCGCGATCCGCTTCGTCGGCAATGTGGAGATCGGCGCCGACCTGAGCGTCGCAGATCTGCAGGCCCACTACCACGCGGTCATCTTCGCCACCGGGGCGATCCGGGATGCGGACCTCGACATCCCCGGCGTCGAGCTGCCCGGCTCGTATGGCGCCGCGGACTTCGTGTCCTGGTACGACGGTCACCCCGACGTGCCCCGCGACTGGACCCTTGACGCACCTCAGGTCGCCGTGCTGGGCAACGGGAACGTGGCGCTGGATGTCGCGCGCATCCTGGCCAAGCAGCCGCTGGATCTGCTCACCACCGAGATTCCGGACAACGTAGTCGCCGGCCTCGAGGCCTCTGCCGTCACCGACGTGCACGTTTTCGGACGCCGCGGGCCGGCCGACGTGAAATTCACGCCGATCGAGTTGCGCGAACTCGGCGAGCTGCGCGACGTGGACATCGTGCTCGACGAGGCCGACTTCGCGGAGGATCCGTTCGCGGAGAGCCGCGGAAAAGCGACGAACCAGGCGAAAGTCATGCAGCGTATCTTCGGCACCTGGCGCGAACGCGAGACGACCGGCGCAAGCCGACGGCTGCACCTGCACTTCTTCCACGCCCCCGTCGAGGTCGTCGGCGAGGAGCGGGTCGAGGCGCTGCGCTTCGAGCGCACCACCGCCGACGCCGACGGCCGAGTCGCTGGAACCGGAGTATTCGCCGAATACCCGGTCCAGGCCGTCTACCGGGCGGTCGGCTACTACGGCTCCCCCGTCAACGACGTTCCCTTCGCGGAGTCGACCGGCACCATCCCGAACGTGGGCGGTCGTGTGATCGACGCCACGGGTGAGCGCGTGGACGGACTCTATGCGACGGGCTGGATCAAGCGCGGCCCGGTCGGCCTCATCGGCCACACCAAGAGCGACGCGACCGAGACGATCGAGAACCTGCTGGAAGATCGAGACGCGCTTCTCGGCACGGAGCCGGCCTCCGACGACATCCTCGCGCTGCTCGCGTCACGCGGCGTCGAATACACCACCTGGCAAGGCTGGCTGCAGCTCGACGCCCACGAGCGCGCACTTGGCGCCGCGTCTGAGCTCGAGGTGGAGCGCGAGCGGATCAAGGTCGTGCCGCGCGACGAGCAGGTCGCGCGCTCCCGCGAAGGGATCCTCAGCCGCTCATGACCTATGTGATCGCCCTCCCCTGTGTCGACGTCAAGGATCGTGCCTGCGTCGACGAATGCCCCGTCGACTGCATCTACGAAGGCGACCGCTCGCTCTACATCAACGCCGACGAGTGCGTCGACTGCGGTGCTTGCGAACCGGTCTGCCCGGTCGAGGCCATCTATTTCGAAGACGACCTGCCCGAAGAGTGGGCGGACTACTACCGCGCGAACATCGAGTTCTTCGACGAGATCGGTTCTCCGGGCGGAGCGGCGAAGACCGGGCCGATCACCGGCGACCACCCGGTGATCGCCGCGGTGCCGCTCGCGGACGTGTCGCACGGTGCCTGAGCCGACGCTGCCGGGCACAGCGGACGCTTTCGTCGACTGTGTCATCGTGGGCGGCGGACCGGCGGGTCTCTCAGCCGCGTTGAATCTTGCGCGGGCCGTGGCCACGGTCGCTGTCGTCGACACAGGTCGTCCACGCAACGCGGCGACCTTGCGCTCGCACGGCTATCTGACCCGGGACGGCATCCCTCCGCACGAGCTGCGGAAGCTCGGAGTGGCGGAACTCCGCGAATACCCGCAGGTCAGCATCCACGAGCGCAGCACCGTGTCGCGGGTCTCCCGCACCCCGGACTCAGTGCATCCCTTCACCGTCGAGCTGTCGTCGCGAGGACTGAGCGAAAGGTTCAGGATCGCCGCGCGCACCGTGCTTCTCGCCACCGGCCTGCGCGAGACCCTGCCCGACGTCGCCGGACTGCGGTCGTTCTACGGGATGACCGTCTTCAGCTGCGTCGCCTGCGACGGCTGGGATCTGCGCGACCGGCCGCTCGCCCTCATCGGCGAGACCTGCGATCTGGCCGCGCGAGCGCTGCACCTTTCGCGCTGGTCGAACGAGCTGACCGTGTTCACCAACGGCACTGCCGTTCTGGATGCCGATGGGGAGACGCTGCTTGCCACCCGCGGCATCCGAGTGGAACGCTCACCCATCGCGGAGCTCGAAGGGCACCGCGGCCAGATCGCGGAAGTGCGTCTCGCGAACGGCTCGTCCGTCGCTGTCGAAGGCGGATTCGTGCGACCGGTCTGGGATGCGCCGCTCGCCTTCCTCGAGGAAGCGCCTACGACGGATTCGGACGGATTCGTCGTCGCCGACGCGGAGGGCCGCACGAGCATCCCCGGACTCTATGCGGCGGGCGATGTGGCAGCCCCTGGGCCACAGCAGCTGATCGTCGCCGCCGGCTCCGGCGCCCGCACGGCCGCAGCCATCGTCGCCGACTTCGTCGCGACGGAGACCGCGTCCCTCATGCGCGCCCCCGCCGACTCGTTGATGCGATGACGGGGTCCGCGACCCTCGTCCTCCCGTCGCATGGCACGGGCGACCCCAGCGGGCAGCGCGCCATCCGCGGCCTCGTGGATGCGGTCGCCGCGCGCCTCGACATCCCCGTTGTCGAGTGTTTCGTCGATGTGCAAGAGCCCGATGTCCCGACGACGCTCGCGTCGATCCCCGGCGACGGGCCACTGGTCATCGCCCCACTACTGCTGTCGACGGGCTACCACGTGCGGGTCGACATCGCCGAAGCCGCGCAGGCCGTCGCCCCACGCGTGACGGTCACGACCCCTGCGCTCGGACCCGACGATCGGCTGGTGCAGCTGCTCGAGAAGCGTCTCCGGGATGCCGGTCTGGGCCCGAACGACCTCATCGTCCTCGCCGCCGCCGGTTCGAGCGATCCGGATGCTGTGGCCGATTGCCGTCTCGTCGCGCAAAGCCTCGGAGAGCGACTCGGGGTTGACGTCCCGGTCGGATTCCTCGCCTCCGCCCACCCACGCGTGAACACGGTGATCGGCGAACTCCGGGAGGCGCATCCGGGCCGCCGCATCGCCGTGGCGACCTATCTGCTGGCTCCCGGGTATTTCGCTCGTCTCGCGGCAGAGTCGGACGCCGACCTGGTGAGCGGGCCGCTCCTCGAGGCCGAGAGCCCTCCGCCGGATGCGCTCGTCGAGATCGTGCTCGACCGGGCTCGCGCCGGCGGCGAAAAGCCAGTATCTACCGTCTGCGACGACGGAGACCGGTAGAACCTGACAGTTCGGCGTGCCGCTGAGGGTCGCCATCCCGACCCTGCCGATAGAATCGGTCAGTGCACGGGGGACGCGCCTATCGGGGCGCCTGGTCAGGTTCGATTTCCTGAGTCCTCCACCAACTCCGCGGCAACTGCCCGATCACTCCGGATGCGACCCCCGATGCCGGTGCGGTGAGCGTACCCCTTGCTTCCAGCGCCGATCAGGTCGATGGTTGACCTAGGAAGCACATTCGGGAGGTCGCGATGCACGCCAGAGTCGACGAACGTCAGGGAGTTTCCGCCCATCACCAAATCGATCGGTTCCTCGCAGAGATGCCGAAGGACCGAGCGCATTTCCTCGTCAATGCGCTCGGACGAGACTTCCTCGTCACCGAGGAAATGGCTCAAATCTTTCTCCGGCAGGTCGAGAGGATCGCCACCGAAGATCACTCGGCGCTGGCGATCCTGCGACATCGCGAGGGCGTCGAACTGCTTCTCGTGCGTGACCACGCCGCATTCTCCATCCGGCCGGCCACTGCAACGCGCATGTAGTGGTCAGTCAGGTTCGGAGCATCCCGAGGGCGTATGCCTTCAGTGTTCGGGCTCACGAACAGCACTTGGGCGATCCGTTGGACCGTCAGATGCCACTGCATTTCGTGAAGAACCTCCCGCTCCCGCGGAGTCATGGCGAGAAGACGGTCGTTGTGTTCGCGATTCGCTGACTCGAGTGCCTGCGAAACGACGTGCGACGCATTTCGCAACAGAACGAACAACAAAGAGTTCAGGGAAAACCCGCTGACCTGCACTCAAGGCCAGAACGAGTAACCGCACGCTGGTTCATCCGCGCCGGCGCCGAGGGGCGAGCGGCGAGGGGCGAGCCCTTGCGGTTTCCGAGGGGTCTGAGGTCGCAACAACTCGCCCCTCAGCACGGGCTCGTCGCTCGATAAGCACCGCCAACGCGGTGGCAGGGAGTGCCCGAATTCCCTGCCACCACTGGCGTCCCCTA
>DASYGJ010000157.1:0-5519 GCA_035999915.1 Leifsonia sp. | reverse complement strand
TCGGAGAAGGTGTTCTCGATGCAGGGCCTGGGAGCGATGCTCATCGACGCGGTGCACGGCCTCGACCTGCAACTCGTCGTGGGTTTCACCCTCTTCTCCGCCTTCATCATCGTGATCGCGAACCTCATCGTCGACCTCGTCTACGGCATCGTGGATCCCCGGGTGAAGGTACGGGCGTAGGCGACCGACATCGGTTCGCGGCTGTCGCCGACGCTCACCTCAGGATCCGAGTATGAGCACGTCGGTGGGCCATCCATGTCTTTCGAAATATGCGCGGAGCCGATCGAGTACTTCCTCGTCGGTTGCAATGGGGCTCCGCAGCCAGCGATGGCGCGCCATCTCGATCAGCGCGGTCATCGCAATGGCGTGGTCCGAATCTATCGCGTAGGCCAGGAATACAGGCATTCTTTGGGCATCCAGCAACTTGCTGACGATCACCTCGTCGTGGAGAGCTTGGTCATCGGTGAGCAGGATGTCAGCTTTCCCCCAAAGGGACGCCGCAATCACGTGCCGATCCTTTTCGTTGATCTGCAAGCGCACGTTCAGGTCGACCGCGCCAGGCCAGGACACTGATGCTTCCGCAAAGGCGCTGTTCATCTGCGCGAACAGATGAACACGATCTTGCGCCGTCATCGCGTCGGGTAGGTGACGTTCGACCTCATCAAGTACCAGCGGGCTCCAAAGCACGTCGCACACGCCAGCCTCCGCGAGCGTGAGAACAATATCGCGCCAACGCCCCCGAACCAGAACGTTGGCGTCGGCGAATACTCGAAATGGCACCTTAGAACGTGTCGCCGTCGTAGCCGCCCGTTCGGGCAGTCAACTCGGCGATCGCGTCGAGCTTGGCTCGACGGTCCCGCTTGGCTTCGTCGAGATACCGCACCGCATCCATCAATGAGACTCGTCGGTGGGTTCCGCGGTATTCGACCCCAAGTTTGCCATCGTCGATCAAGTGGATCACGAAGGTGCGCGAGACGCCCAGGAAATCGGCCACCTGCGACGTCGTCAAAAGTGCGCTGCTGGAAGCGATGACCACGCTCTCACCTCTCGCGAACCGTTCGAGGAGGTCAAGAACCGCATCTGTCACCTCAACAGGGAGAGCGATCAACTGGTCGCCGGCGAGCATCTGTGGCCGCACGGACGACTCACGAAGTCGAGCGGCAGCTGCACCCAGCGCGGACAGCGCCGCCTTGTCCTCGACGGCATCCACCGCGTGGGGCGTGAGAAGCGTCATCTCGTCCTCCTCCAAGCTTCTTAGAACGTTAGACCCAATCTACCTCCTCCAAACGACATAAACAACACAAGTGACACAAACGCAACGGCATTGGGGAGTACCGTTTGAAGGCGGGAGGAGAGCACATGACAACGCTCGAGGGACGGAATGGAACCGCGCTGCTGGTGATCGACGTGCAACAGGGCGTCATCGACGGCGCGTACCGACGGGATGAGGTGGTCCGCACCATCCGTGCGCTCGTCGAGCGGGCACGCGGCGAAGGGGTCCCGGTCGTCTGGATCCAGCACTCCGACGACAACATCGACTACGGCAGCGAGGCGTGGCAGTTCGTCCCAGAGCTGATCCGTCACGACGAAGAGCCGCTCGTGCCGAAGCACTACGCCGATGCGTTCGAGGAGACGGCGTTGGAGACTGTGCTCGCCGACGCGGGCGTCGCGCGGATCGTGGTCACCGGCTCACAGACCGACGAATGCATCCGCTCGACCATCCACGGCGGCCTGACTCGCGGGTACGACGTCACCCTGGTCGGGGATGCGCACACCACGGAGGACCTGAGCGAGTGGGGAGCGCCTACACCCGACCTGGTGATCGCGCACACCAATCTCTACTGGGCCAACCACCGGGCACCCGGCCGCACAGCCGAGGTCGTCTCGGCCGCAGACGTCGCATTCGGGTGAGATCCGGCGACACCGGTGTGCCTCTTTCGACGGCGCATCCAGGTTTTGCTGACCAAGCACAGACCAGAATGGGAGCACTTGAGTTGAACGCAGCTCGAGCGAAAGGGTTCTCATGTCGATCATTCACACCGTTGTTTTCTCACTCAAGCATCAGCCGGGCTCGAGCGAGGAGGCAGCGTTTCTGCAGACCGGTCGCGAGACTCTTTCGGAGATTCCTGGGGTTCACGACTTCCGAATTCGACGGCAGGTCAGCACGTTCAGCGCCTTCCGCTTCCAGTTCTCGATGGTGTTCGACGACCAGGCGGCCTACAGCGCCTACAACATCCACCCGTCGCATGTCGACTTCGTCGAGAACCGCTGGAAGCGCGAAGTCTCGGAATTCCGGGAGTATGACTTCGTCGATGCGGAACTCTGAGCGTCGATCGCACGAAGCCGCTTATCGCTTCCAACGGTAAGGCGTCGTGGTCGACACGGCAACGAGGCCGGCACGTTCAAGTATCGGGCGGGAGTATTCGGTCGAATCGCTATTTATCAGCGTCTTCCCCAAAGCGATCGCTGAGCGCGCACGAGCTGCTGTCAGGGCTCGATAGATGCCCTTTCCCCGCCACTCGTCGCGGGTCGCGCCACCCCAGATCCCGGCGAAGTCGGAATCCGGAACGGGCTCGAGCCGTCCCGTAGTGACGATCTCGCCTTCGGCCTCGGCAACCCACAGCTCCATTCCGTCGCCAACAGAAAGCCGCCGAAGCAAGGCGGTTGCCGCGTCCTCCGTGACGGGATCGCCGAAAACCTCAGCTTGCACGGCGATCATGGCGCGCACATCCGGCTCCGCCGTCACCTGCCGCAAACTGACACCCTCGGGAAGGGGAACATCGACCGCCAGGCGCCGTGCTTCGCCAATCATGATGGTTTCCGGCTCATCCGGCATGAAGCCGTTCTGCAACAGCGCTTCATGGAGCTGGGGGGCGAGGTCGTGTCCTCGCGACTTCCACTCGACCCGGTGGATAGCCGCGTCGGATCGGAAGTGATTCAGGCCGTCCACGACAAGCCGTCGAACTCCTTCTGCGTTGACGTCGCCGAGGTTTCGGTATGTGATGAAACCGCGACCACCCGCGAAAGTCGCCAAGCGGAGCGGCCCCACGTAAGTGACACTGATCGCGCTCAGTGTCTCCGCGTCGGTACGAAGTTGCGCGTCATACGCCGCCAAGAACCGAACGCGCACAGCTGTTTCGTCTTTCGCCATCGCACTATTCTCCCTCGTGGCGAGACCACGGCTTCTCACTACCAGGCCAGCCGAGAGCGCGCGTCTGTCGACGGTGCCGGCAGCTTCTCGAAAACGCCCCCCCAAGCGGCCTCGTACTGCACCGGGGTCAGCTCACCCCGGCGGCGCAGGGCGTCGATCCGTTCGAGCTCGGCCAGGGTCTCCCGCAAAAGCTCCCTGTCGCCGAAGGTCTGCAGTTCGCCCGCGACAGACACGGTCGCCGTCGTGACGGCGCGGACGCGGTGGCGCAGATGCCTGGTGAGGCGCCTGCCCATCCAGAACCCGCTGGCGTAGAGAAGGGCAATCGCGGTGAAAGCGAGCGGCGCGGGCCAGGCGGAAGCGAACGCGACCAAGAGGAGAAGCGAAAGCACGGCACCGGCGATCGGCCAGGCGTGCTCGAACCGGAGCGCGCGACGCTCCGAGCCCGTTGTGCCGGGAGGATAGACGGTCAGGTTGGTGCGCTGCCAGACGCCGCCTCCCGCCGGGGACACGTCGACCGTGCCCCAGGGGTGCTCGCCTTCGCAAAGCTTCCGGATGGACTCACGCACGCAACCAGGCTGCGCTCCTCCGGCACCGGCGTCGCCGATCCTAACGGACTCCATACGGGGATCGCGCGAACGCTAACGCCGTCCCAACGCCTGTGATTCCGGGCCGCCGTCGTGAGCCGATCTTCGCGGCAGCTGCTCTTCAGAGGGAAACCGTTAGAGATCGCCCCTCGCCCGCATGGATTCCGTTAGGGCCGACCCCATCCGGATCCGCGGACGTTTACATGGATCCGGGGTTCCGGCGTCACGCCGGTCCCGCCCGCGCACCGAGAGGTGCATCGCCTATCCGCGGTTGGAGAGTTCCGTTGTTGGACATCGTTTGTGTGCTGGGCATCATCGCGCTCGGCGCGATCGTCGCCCTGGTCGGCCGAGGGGTGGAGAAGCTGTGATCTTCTTCGATCTCCTCGCGGCGGTGCTCGCCGTCGCCTCCATCGGGTACCTCGTGTACGCGCTCCTCAAGCCGGAGAAGTTCTAGATGACCGACAGCTTTTCGACCACGATCTGGCTCTTCGTGGGGATGCTCGCAACCCTCGCGCTCCTGCTCGGCCTCAGCTACCGACCCCTCGGCGACTACCTGGCGGCGACCTTCACGTCGAAAAAGGACCTCAAGATCGAGCGCGGCTTCTACCGGCTGATCGGGGTCGACTCGCGTGTCTCCCAGAGCTGGCCCGTGTACCTGCGCAGCGTGCTCGCGTTCTCTGTTCTCGGCGTGTTGCTCGTCTACGCGCTGCAGCGGGCGCAGGCCGTGCTGCCTTACTCGCTCGGACTACCGGCCGTCCCCGAAGGACTGTCCTTCAACACGGCCATCTCCTTCGTGACCAACACCAACTGGCAGTCCTATTCCCCCGAGACCACCATGGGTTACACGGTGCAGATCGCGGGCTTGGTGGTGCAGAATTTCCTCTCAGCGGCGGTCGGTATCGCAGTGGCCATCGCTCTGGTGCGCGGCTTCGCCTTTCACCGATCGGGCACCATCGGCAACCTCTGGGTGGATGTGACGCGCGCGACCCTGCGCATCCTGCTGCCCCTGTCGGTGGTCTTCGCGATCGTGCTGATCGTCGCCGGTGTAGTGCAGAACTTCACGGGGTTCGCGCACGTGCCTTCGCTTACTGGAGGCACGGTCACCATCCCCGGTGGCCCGGTCGCCTCGGAGGAGTCGATCAAGCTACTGGGCAACAACGGTGGCGGATTCTTCAACGCCAACTCCGCGCATCCGTTCGAGAACCCCACGGCGTGGACGAACCTCGTCGAGATCTTCCTCATGCTGCTGATCCCGTTCGCCCTCCCGCGCACGTTCGGGCGGATGGTCGGCGACAATCGTCAGGGTTACGCGATTCTCGGGGCGATGGGGACGATCTTCATCGTGTCGCTGGTTGCGCTGACGCTCTTCGAATTGCAGGGCGACGGCACGGCCACCCGGCTCGCCGGCGCCTCACTCGAAGGCAAGGAGCAACGCTTCGGGATCCTCGGTTCGGCTCTCTTCGGAACGGCGAGCACGCTGACCTCGACCGGCGCCGTCGACTCCGCGCACGACAGTTTCACCCCGCTGGGCGGCATGATGGCCATGCTGAACATGATGACCGGAGAGGTCGCACCCGGCGGCATCGGTGCGGGGCTGTACGGCATCCTTGTCATCGCGATGATCGCCGTGTTCCTGGCCGGGCTGATGGTCGGACGCACCCCGGAGTATCTCGGGAAGAAGATCGGTTCGCGCGAGATCAAGCTGGCGAGCCTCTACATCCTTGCGACTCCGACGCTGGTGCTCCTCGGCACCGGTCTGAGCTTCGCCGTCCCGGCGATCCGGG
>DASYGJ010000095.1:0-10140 GCA_035999915.1 Leifsonia sp. | reverse complement strand
CTTTTGGTCGACAGCGTCACCGCCATCCGAGCGGGTATGCACCGGGCCGGTGTCGAGCGCCTCGTCATCGTGCAAGGGGTTCACATAGCCTTCGAGGGTGACCCGCGCAATCCTGGCTTGCTGCTGCTGAAGGCGGTGCTCGGTGTCGCGATGCGTCCCCTCACTCTCGACGGGCGCGCGCTCGGCGCTTTCCTCGCTCAGGATCTGGGGCAGTGGACCGTCATCCGGATGCCGCGTCTTGCCGAAGGCCCCACCACCAGCGGCGCGCTCGTCGGGCGGCTCCGGGTCAGCCCCCGCTCGAAGGTGACCAGCGGCGACGTGGGGGCGTTCGCGCTGCGCCTCGTGGAACGCGGTGAACAGGTGCGCCGAATGCCGATGATCGCCTCCGCGAACGGGAGGGCGGCCGGCGACGCCGAGCGGCTGCATCCGCACTATTCCATCGATGCGCGCGGTCAGGCCGCTCAGCGCCCCCACTCAGCCCACTGAGGCCCGCGCCGTCCCGAGAAGGTCCGTGCCGGTCTTGTTCCTCTGCAACTCGCCCCTTCGATGACGCCCGGTGCAGACACTGCGCCGTTGCGTGCATGGACCTTGCCCTCTGCACCGAGCTGTCTTCAGCGTACTTGCCATGGATTCGGAGCCAGTAGACCCCCGGCTCGGACAACGCGATTCGGCTAACGATCAGTAGTGGTCGCGGGCCTGAAGGATGATCACATAGTTGTCATCCACAAGGTAGACGAGCCGATTCGCTTCGTCGATTCGGCGCGACCATCCCCCCGCCAACGCGTGCTTCAGCGGCTCGGGCTTACCGACGCCATCGAACGGGTCGTCACGCAGGAGTGCCCCATCTGGCCTCAAGCTCCAACATCGCGACGGCGGCGTGCCGCTGGGCGGCTTCGCGCTCGCGGTATTCGGCGTGCCGGATCGCGGACACATCATGTGCGTGGCGCTGCCGCGCGTAGGACGCTTCGCGCCGGTTTGCCTTGCTCGAATTCCCCCGATTTGCCATGCAACCTGGTTTACACGGAACCCCTGTCATCCATTGGGCTGCGGGAGTGGTTCACTTAAAGTGCCTGCGTACATTAGTTTTCTTCGTTTCTTGATCGTTGGATCGTCCGTCTCGAATCCGTCGTTGTTGTTCGGCACTTCGGGCATTTAGGTTTGGTCTTCTTCCTCGTACTTCGTTGGAACTTCGGCTTTCAGGTTCGGCCTCGTGCGGCTGCCATCTGAGAATGCAGGGCAGCTGCGTCATCGGACGGGTCATTCCAGAGGATGATCTTGGATCGAAACGCCGTTCAAGCGGCCGGGCGCCCACTAGCCTGAACCGACTCATTCAGGTATGGAGGACCCGTGGCGCCAGGATTGTGGATCCGTCAACCGGTCATCTCACCGCGCGTGGCGAAGTTTCGCCACCCTCGGTGGATTGTGTTCTCAGTTGTTGCCCTGGTGATAATGAATCTCGCCGGGTGTGCGAGCGTGCAGCCAGCACCGACGCCATCGACGATCTCCGTTCTGTGGGACTCGAACAGTCCGGTTCCAGCGGGAGACAGCGCCAGCAGCGCCGACTTTAACGGGGTTATCTGTCCGAGCGGCGGCGATTGCGTCGCTTACGGGAGTAACGCTGCAGCAGACAAGAGCTACCGCCCACTTCTCGTCACGCGACACGGAGGAGCTTGGGTACCGACGGCCGTTCCTCTACCGCTGGGAGCCAAGCCGTCGAGCGATTCAAATTCCAATGTCGCAGCCGTTGCGTGCGTCCGGCGCGACTGCCTCGCCGTCGCCGAGTTCGAGGACATCAAACATTTGTGGCATTTCTCATCCACCGGTTTCGGAGCTGAGGCCGGCCCGACTGTCGAGATCCCCGTCGTCGGGGCGGCTATGACGGCAGACAGCAGTGGATCGGCGGAGGCTGATCAAGGCAGAGTCGCGATTTCGTGTTGGTCGTCCACTGGTTGCATGGCCGCAATCAGCATCGTTTTCCAGATGGGGGGATTGTTTCAACAGGATGCCTTCGAGCTGGTGCGGTTCGACGGAAAGCAATGGACGCCAGTTCTAAGCCCTCAGATCGGTGTACCCGCCGGGACGTTCGGTGTCGAGGTCGATCAACTGAGCTGTCCTTCAGTGAAAGGGTGTGTGATCGCGGGCACTGCCATCAACGCGATGGGTGATACGTCGCATGCATGGTCCGCGGTGACGAGCGGCGACGGGTGGCGAGCGACAGTGGAACCAGGGCTTCAGTCATTCGACGACCTTTCGTGCGGCGGTGGCGCCCCGTGTCGTGCGTTGGCTGAGAAGAAGAAGGGCAATGCCCTTGTGACTCTCAAATCGGACGGCTCGACCACCATTCGCGATCTGCCCACGGATTCCGAGTTCTATGCGCTCGGCTGCTCCTCGCAGCTTTGCGCGTTTAGTGGCCCCTCGCACGGCAGCGGCGGTTACCTCGGGACGGGTTCTGCCTCGTCGACTACTTCCGCCGGCGCCGATCCTAGCGACAGGCGCCTGGAGCTGGGTGATCCTCAGACGGTCGCCTGTGCATCGGCGAGGTTCTGTGCCGCCGTAGGCGGGTACGAGGGCAACTCCGTCGACGGGACCTCCTATCCGCTGGCGGAGATTTTCGCCAACAATTCATGGAAGGCCACGACGCCCGCGCTTCCCCCGCAGATCAAAAGCGGAACGTTAAACGGCATTGCGTGCCAGTCCCGTATGGATTGCGTCGCAATCGGACAGACCAATGGATCTGTGCTCCCCTGACGGCAACCGGGCAGGCGTAGAGCATTCTCCGTACTAACCCCATCCGACCCCCCCAAAGGCACGGTCGCTCAACGTGCCATTGTCAAATCGCCGAGAGGTTCAGCTCTGCCAAATGCAGACCTTGCCGCCAAGGCGCGGGGAAGGCAGGTCGAGATTGTCGCCTTCGATGACGGCGTGCTGCACACCGGCCTCCGCAAGCAGGTGGGACACCTCAAGCGCAATCGTCGACTTGCCGACACCTGACCGACCGCCAATGAGAAGTACCTCGCTGGGCCCTGCTAACTCCATCGCGCCAGCCTCCCACGGAATGAAAGAAGAGCGGCACGTTCAAGGATCCATCACCGCGCGATTTGCGTGAGAGGGTCACCGACAGAATCGCTCTGTGGACACCTCCTACTTCCTCAACTCTGCGCTTGACCGTGTACTGCGTCTGGGCTTAGAACGGTCAATGATCGTCGCTCTGGCTTGTGCCCCGCAACTCGCCTCAGCCGCACACAACACCGATCCGGAGATCTCGACCGCCTTGGCGATGGGCTGGGATCGGGACGTCGAAGCGTCGGAGCGGGGTTCGTTGGCCGGTGAGCTGGAGCGGCGTCCTGACGTGGATGACGACGTGGTTGCGGCCACGTTCTATGACTGGATGGACTGGACGCTCACCATCGCGGAAGCCTCCGCAGGTCCCCTCGAGCTCGCTCGTCAACTCCGGGCGTCTTGACTGCCCGCAGGCGGATCCAATCAGGTGTTGGTCGACTCGAGTATTCGTTTGAGAGTCGCAAGATCGGGTGGGATTTCGTCGCGAGCTCCGCGGCGAGCCATGGGCGCAAAAATCCGGCCAATGCCTCGTCCTTCGAAGTCGATCGTGAACCCGACGATCGTGGCAGCACCGCCATCGGCTCCCTCGAAAGTCATCTCGGCGATCGCCCGAACGGGCCCTTCGGTACCCCGAAAGCCCCACCGCCGGTTCGGCTCGAACTCGGTCACCTGCCACACAAATGTCCGGGACCGTCCCTGAACGCGGCGCGTCTCGCGAACCGTGGCCCCGACGCGCATCGGATCGGTATCAATCAACTCGATCCGTTCGATAGCAGCCTGCCAGTCAGGTCGCCGTGAAGGGTCGCTCGCGTATGCGAAAACGGCGTCGACTGGGCGTTGCACCTGGATCTGTCCACCGACAGTAGTCAATTTAGACTTCTTCCCTGCGGTTGCTCGCGCCGACCCACCGGTCCAAGCGCCCTTCCAGTGTGGGCTCGGATCCGACCCACGTCAACGGCACTGCGGTCCCACGTGCGACTTGTCGGTCTGGTCTAATCGAGTAATGACGGTGCAGCCATTCAGGGGAGTCCCGAAAGCAAAACCCGGCGACCAGGTCGCTGTCCTATCGCCGGCGTTCGCGGCTCCCACGGTATCGAAGGTTCTGCGCGAGCAGGCAACCCAGGGGCCGGCTTACGAGCACTGAACCCGTGTCTACCTATCCTCGTTTGCATGGTCAACGAGGTCAGCAGTGCTGCGTATTCGCGCCGGGCTGCAGAGTACATCGAACTCTTCGGGTCTATGTCTGCCGTGCACCCCTTAGATCTCTAACTCGTAAGTACATGGCCAGCCATGTCGACGGCGAGATTATCGACGCGGGTTGTGGGCTAGGTAATGGACGAATTTCCTCGCCGAGCAGGGTCATCTCGCCCGCGGCATCGACTTGGCGCCCGAGTTCATCGCGCACGCCAGGAACTCAGCTCCCAACGTGACCTCCACGCTCCGGAGCCTCAACTCCCTCAATGCCGGCACGGGATCGATCGCAGAAGTTCACTCCTGGTACTCGCTCATCCACTACCAGCCCGAAACGATGCGGGTTCCGCTGAAGGAGTTCAGCCACGTGCTCAAGCCCAGAGGCACGCTGCTTGTCGGGTTCTTCGAAGGCCCCGTGGTCGAAGAGCTCGCTCACGCGGTCACGCCCGCATACCGGTGGCTAGCGGATCGCTTCGGGGCCGAGCTGAACGCAACCGGCTTCGACGTGGCCGAATCCCACGTCCGGAAGGTCACCGGCCAGCGACCCCTGGCGGCAATCGTCGCCGACGCCGAGAGTCCCGCTGGAGGATCCACTAGCGAACGGCGTTAACACCTCTCGTGGTGCGTTCCGCGAGGATGCCCGCAACTGAATCAGGTTCGTCGGCGCGATGGCGGGGTGTACGAGGTGTCCGACGTAGATGACGAGCGCCATGTTCTTGTTGGCTAAACAACCGTCGGCCTATCCAAGTGCTGCGCCTAGCTAGGCTGCTTGCCGTAGATGCGGCGATAGTCTGATTCGTATTGACGTCGGCCGACTGTCCGATAAAGCACCCTTGCGATCCCGGGAAGTGTCGTTTTCATCCAGGTGATGCGCTCGTCCGGGGTGAAGGGGTCGAGCACGTAGCCGAGTTGGACCATCAACCGGTTCTTCGGAACGCTTGCGAGTCCACGTTCGCCGAATGCGTCCCACTCGCGCTGAGTCATCGTCACTGCTGCAACCGGGAGAATCTGGGTCTCTTCCTGGCTCAGGTGGGTCGACAGGGCCGAATGAATCCGGTCGAGCACTCCGGCGACCCGCGCGCGTGCGGCTGGATCGGCGCTCGCCCGCCATTCCGGCAGCTCAGCGGCCAGTTCGTGCAGAAGGTCGGCCACCTGCGCATGCTGCGATTTCATCTGTCCGACGTGAAGCGCGCACGCGGGGGAGCGCTGCTCCAACGTGTCCCACAACGATTCGTCTTCTGTGATGTGGTGGTTGTGTAGTACCTCCGCGAACTCGGCGACATGGTTCGCGATGACGGCGGAACGCTTCGTGTCCGACGGAGGCACATCGCGGACCAGATTCGGCGCGTCGCTGAAAACGCGACGCAATGCGCGGTGGATGACAAGCATCCCACTCGTGTCGCAGCCGACGTCCGACCGTGCAGGCGAGGTTCCGTCGCTGGGTAGCTGAGTTACCATGCACTCTCCTTGGTTGGAAGACCATATTCCTCCTCGATTGCGGCTGGCCCAATACGAGGATTCACGTATGGCGGTCAGTATTGCTGGCCCTTAGTTTGAGGCGATCAGCCCCAACCGTCTTGCCCGGTCAACGGCCACCAGCCGGTCACCACAACGCAGTTTCCGATACGCGTGTTCAAGGTGCTTGCTGACGGTGAGTGGGCTGATGCCGAGTCGGAACCCGATCGCTGCGACAGTCAGACCCTGCGCGACCAGGCCGAGAACTTCGATTTCGCGACGGGTCAGACCCTCACCCGGGTCCAGCGCGTGTGTGTCCAGCGGCCAGGTTCGATCGATCAGGGCCAAGAACGGCTGGAGGCGTCCAGCCAAGAGCACGTCATCGTCGGCGAAATCATGAACTCGACGGTTGAACATCCATGCGCTCAATCCGAAACCCCTGCGCTCGGTGAGGATCGTGAATTGGCATTCCCCTCCAAGCGGGTGCAGCATTTCGGCGTATGCGCGCGTGCGTTTCAGTTCCGTAAGCGACACGAGATCGCTCATCCGCCGCGGAGCGCTACCCGACCACGGATTCAGGTAACTCAACACCATCGGATGATCCGGGATCACGGCGAACAGTTTCACACCCGGCGACAACGCACCGGCCACCTCGGACGGCGTCCCGACGGCGTCGACACCACGCGAGACCGCATCCAAATGGATCCAGCCGAGCGAATCCGAGGGGAACACCCGCCCGAACATCTCCAAGGCCGCCTCAAGATAGTCTCCGCGGCTGGCTCCCGGCTGAGCGAACCACACCAACTCTGACATCGGATCGAACGTCATGACGTCCCCGCACTGAGTTCCCAACTCCGGACACGTGCCATGATACGCAGTAACAATCCCCACCGACAGAGCCGCACCCTCCGGCGGGCAGCCGGCCCGATGGCCGGTGGATTCTCGAGTCGTTGCACGTCGACCACATCGCGATTGACGATCCGCCCATCGGTACACGCATGGTCGGCTTGTCAGTGCCGCACCCGGACGACGAGAAGAATCGGGTCATGCACGGCCTCGAACGGGTTGAAGATTCCTACCTTCGTGACACGGTTGCTCTGCTGCGCCGCGTGTTCAACGGTGGGTGGCACGTTGAGTGGTGCCAAACTTGTAACTGCCACGCCTCCAACGAGCAGTAATGCGAGAATAACGAGTTGCATCTGCGAGGAGCTTTCCTGGGTGACCGTCCGACGCACGGCGGCGACGACTCCGTGTCCGTAGCGGACGGCTCTACCATCACAGTGCCGCGCGACGGAACGCAGAACAATACGCCGAATCACGTATGCCCACGTGACGGCCCTGCGCCGAGGGTCTGTGCGATGGGTTTCAAACCACGGGGGTCCGCCGCGTGTCTGGTTTAGGAGGTGACACCGAACGCTCGATTCGAGGATGTGATCGTCTCGATACGGGGGGCCCCGGGGCAGTTGCTACGTTGGTTTTCGCGTCTTGCTGAAATTGCCGTGGCGATCGCCGATAGCATCTTCAGTAGTTTCACGCGGTAAAGAGCTCCGCGTCTACCCGTTAGATTCGGGCGCCAACGCATCTTTGTTCGCCCAATGGTTTCTAAGGAACGCAAACACTAGCGCTTCCAACAGAACCAGAGCTGGCCAAAGCCCCCACGGCGCCGTGGCGCCAAAAACGATGGCCGCTAAAACGAGAACTGCACCCGACGCAAGAGAAATTGTCCGTCGGAGTGGGGTCGAATTAATGGCCTGAAGAGAATCTCTACCAAACATAACCACTCACTTACACGTCCTGCCTTTGCATGTCTGGCTACCAATGACGCCTGGCCCGGTCAACAATTCCGCGCATTTCCCAGCGTTGTACGCCCACTGCGAACGCAAGGGGATTGATCCAGCGTTCCGACCGCACAGGGCTCCACTAATCTACCCGCCCCGGACTCGAGTCACCCGCGCAGGGGAGTGAGCGAGATGCGGGTATTCATCATCGACACGAGCAACATGGGTCCGGAGCTGCAAGGCGGACTCGTCGGTAAGCCGGTATACGATCGGGGGTTCTTCAGGACGGAATCATCCCGATCATCCACGCGGCAAATGCAATGAGAACAAACGCAGCCGCACACGTAAGAAGTATCCACAGAAGGCCGACGAGATACTCGCCACCAGCCCGGAGATACCCGTCGGGTACGCGCCGCCCGACGAGGCGGTCGATCTTGGGTCGCCCTCCGACGGAGAATGGCCCGACCAGCACCAGGACTCGAAAGCGGCGATCGATCAAGAACGCGCCCTGGGTCGTGCCTGTTCGGCCGAGGACTCTGAACGTGATGACGAGGGCGCCGGGCAACCGAATCCGGCGACGTCCGGCGACGGTTTCGGCCATGAGTTCATCGCCGTCACGCCAAGCCGCATTCGGGGATGCCGCGAGCCCGCACAACCACTGACCGAAGATCCCAGTGGCGAGAACGAGTACGAGAGTGACGTTGGGCACCCAACTTCTCGGGTACCCCTTCGGCTCCCAGCCCTCAGCTGCCCAGGAAGGGTGGGTCAGCCAGCTTGTGACCACTGCTGCAACGGTGATGACGACGAGCGCGCGCCCGGCCCACATCCCGGCGAGAGTCCATCCGGGCAAGCGGGGGCGGTTACCGGACTTTCCAGCCCGGGAGGACAGCTGCTCTGGGCGGCGAGGGTCGGTCTTCTCCATGTCAAGGTTGACCCTGGCAGAGCAAACGAGATTCAGCGGGATTTACGTTCGGCAGACGACGACACGAGGCTTCGGCGATGGCGACGTGCTTGACAGAGCGTATCCCTCGCGGCGCCTGTCAATGGCCAGAACAGGGTTCAATTCGTCGGTCCGCCCCCACCGAAGGCATCCTCGCACGTTGAGCGACCGCGTCAAGGGTGCAGCTCCGCTGCATCGCGGAGCGACGCGCAGCGCCCTTGACACGATCGCTCAACACGCCATTGTCAGCCGCCGGGGCGGACGAATAACGGTGTGGTTCCTTGCAGTGATGTGCGTTGCGCGCCGAACGGAGGCCGAAATCACAACTTGTAAGTGAGGGGCGGGATTCGCACCGGCTCCTCCCACAGCCGTCGAGTGTCGGCGCTCGGTTGGATACTCGGCGATGAGGTGGGGTCAATGGGAAGCATTAACGCGTACGACACGGTCGCTGGGCGACGCTATCGGGTCCGGTACCGGACGCCTGGGCATCAGCAGACTGACAAGCGAGGATTCAGAACCAAGCGCGATGCCGAGCTTTACCTGGCCTCGCTCGAGTTGGCTAAGGCTCGAGGGGACTACGTGCCGGCCTCGCATGCCGGCGTCACGTTCGCGACGTGGAGCGAGCGGTGGATCGACTCGCTCGTGCAGGTCAAGCCCAGCACCTTGCAGGGATACGTCTCCATCACGCGAGGGCGGTTGCAGCCGCGTTGGGGGTCGACGCCACTGAACGGCATCACGCACGCCGATACCCAGTCGTGGATCTCGGACGAGAACAGCCGTGTCGGCGCGCGGACTGTTCGTTCGTACCATCGTGTGTTCTCGATGATCTTGAAGTACGCCGTCCGGGATGGGCGGCTGGGGCGCAATCCCGCGGATGGCATTCGGCTGCCTCGTATCCTGTCTAAGAAGCATCCGTACCTGACTCACGTCCAATTGCACGAGCTGGCCGCTCTGTGCGGCTCGGAGGGTCTTGTGGTGCTTTTCCTGGGCTACACCGGCCTGCGCTGGGGCGAGCTTGCGGCGATGGAGTGCCGCAGCGTCGATTTCGCGCGGCGCCGCGTGCAGGTGGATCGCGCAGTCGTCGAACTCGCCGACGGCCGCCTGGTCTACGGCTCTCCCAAGAACCATCAGCAGCGCAGCGTGCCGTTCCCGTCGTTCCTAGCGGAGCAGCTCAGGGCGCTCGTCGGTTCCAAGGGATCACGTGATCTGCTCTTCACCTCGCCGAACGGTCATCCTCTCCGTGTGAACAATTGGAAGCGGCGGGCATTCGATAAGGCAGCGGACCTGCTCGTCGAGAACAACCCTGACCTCCTGCGGCCGACGGTCCACGACCTCCGTCATACCGCCGCGAGCCTGGCCATCTCGGCCGGAGCGAACGTCAAAGCAGTGCAGCGGATGCTCGGGCACGCGTCGGCGGCAATGACACTTGACGTTTACGCCGACCTCTTCGACGACGATTTAGATGCCGTTGGGGACGCTCTGAGCCGCTTAGGAGCTCCAGAAGTTGTGGGCAAAGTGTGGGCAAATCCCGAAATCGCAGCGTCTGATTCGCCCGGCGACGGCCCGCGATCCCAATGATTGTAAGGGTGGGCCCGGTGGGGCTCGAACCCACGACCCGCGGATTAAAAGTCCGATGCTCTGCCAACTGAGCTACAGGCCCATACCTGTCTAATCTATCGTGGATTTTGTTCCGCTCGTGCCGGGCGGAGAATGGAG
>DASYGJ010000050.1:0-8162 GCA_035999915.1 Leifsonia sp. | reverse complement strand
CAAGGGCGGCCTGAACGGCATCGACAACGGCCGTCTGCACTTCACGGGGGTGCGCATCCCCCGCACCGACCTGCTGAACAAGTACGGCGACGTGACGGAGGACGGCACATACACCTCGCCGATCGACAGCCCAGGACGCCGGTTCTTCACCATGCTCGGAACGCTCGTGCAGGGCCGCATCTCGCTCGATGGATCCGCGATCAACGCCGCGAAGATCGGCCTCAAGATCGCGATAACCTACGGCGATGAGCGCCGGCAGTTCACGGCCGCGAGCGACACGGACGAGGAGGTCATCCTCGACTACCAGCGCCACCAGCGCCGGCTGCTGCCGCTGCTCGCCACCACGTACGCCGGGAGCTTCGCCCACGAGGTCTTCCTGCACAAGTTCGACGACGTGTTCAGCGGACGCACCGATACGGATGCGGACAGGCAGGACCTCGAAACGATCGCTGCCGCACTCAAGCCGCTGTCGACCTGGCACGCTCTGGATACCCTGCAGGAGGCGCGCGAGGCTTGCGGTGGGGCCGGATTCCTCACGGAGAACCGGCTGACCTCGCTTCGCGCCGACCTCGATGTGTACGTGACGTTCGAAGGTGACAACAACGTGCTCCTGCAGCTGGTCGCCAAGCGTCTGCTCACCGACTACAGCCGCAAGTTCGCGAAGGCGGATGCGGGGGCCCTCGCCCGTTACGTTGTCACGCAGGCCGCGGGCAAGGCGTACCACGGCACGGGGCTCCGCAGCGTGGCCCAGACGGTCAAAGACTTCGGATCGACGGCTCGCGCGGTCAATTGGCTGCAGGAGGCGAGCACGCAGCGCGAACTGCTCACCGACCGTGTGGCGACCATGATCGCCGAGATCGCCGGCCGGCTGCGTCCCGCATCCAAGCTGGGCAAGAAGGACGCGGCCGACCTATTCAACTCGCAGCAGAACGAACTGATCGAAGCGGCCCGCGCCCACGCCGAACTGCTGCAGTGGGAGGCGTTCACGGATGCGCTGGAGCAGGCGCCTGACGCGGGCACCAAGCAGGTGCTCACCTGGCTCCGCGACCTGTTCGGGTTCGGGCTGATCGAGAAGCACCTGGCCTGGTACCTCATCCACGGCCGCCTGTCGCCTCAGCGCGCTCAAGCCGTGACGGCGTACATCGACAGGCTGCTCACGCGCATCCGCCCGTACGCCGTCGACCTGGTCGACGCCTTCGGCTATGGTCCCGAACTCGTGCGCGCCAAGATCGCCACGGGTGCGGAGGCTGAGCGCCAGGCGGAGGCGCGCGACTACTACAAGGAACAGCGCGCGTCGGGCACGGCTCCTGTGCCGGAGAAGAGCCTCAAGCCGAAGAAACGCTGAGCGCGCTCCGCTCACCCTCTGGAACGGGGGGTCGCAACACGCCGTCTCGCTGGTAGGCGGCGCGGCGCATTGCGACCCTTCGTTCGGTGCGTTCGTTTAGAGAAGCCCGAGGGCACGCACGGCTTCGCGCTCGTCGAGGAGTTCTGCGACGGAGGCGTCGATGCGGGCGCGGGAGAAAGCGTCGACGTCGAGGCCCTGAACGATGCGCCATTCGCCGTCGACAGCACGCACCGGGAACGAAGAGACGATGCCTTCCGGCACACCGTACGATCCATCGGAGACGACCGCCGCGGAAGTCCAGCGGTCGCCGGTGCCGTTGACCCAGTCGTGCACGTGGTCGAGGGCGGCGCTCGCCGCCGAGGCGGCGCTCGAGGAGCCGCGCACGTCGATGATCTCGGCGCCGCGTTTGGCCACGCGAGGGATGAACTCGTCCGCCAGCCAGCGCTCGTCGACGAGGTCGGCCACCGGGCGCCCGTTCACGGTCGCGTGGCTGATGTCCGGATACTGGCTCGCCGAATGATTCCCCCAGACGATCACGCCGTCAACCGCCGACACCCGAACGTTCAGCTTGGCGGCGAGCTGCGCGACCGCGCGGTTGTGGTCGAGGCGTGTCATGGCCGTGAACCGCTCGGCAGGAACATCCGGGGCATGCGCGCTCGCGATCAGCGCGTTCGTGTTCGCGGGGTTGCCGACCACGAGCACCCGCACATCGGATGCGGCGCCCGCATTGATCGCCTCGCCCTGGGGGCCGAAGATGGCTCCGTTCGCTTCGAGCAGGTCGGCCCTTTCCATGCCCGGCCCGCGGGGACGCGCGCCGACCAGGAGTGCGACGTTGACACCGTCGAAAGCGGCCCGCGCATCCGTCGTCACTGCGATCTGGTCGACCAGCGGAAAGGCGCCGTCTTGCAGCTCGAGCGCGGTGCCCTCGGCGGCGGAGACGCCCTGAGGGATTTCCAGCAGGCGGAGTTTCACCGGCACGTCCGGCCCCAGCAGGTGGCCGGAAGCGGCGCGGAAGAGGAGCGCGTAGCCGATCTGACCACCGGCGCCGGTCACTGTCACCGTGACAGGTGGGCGGGTGGCAGGGCTGGATGCGGTCACATCGCCACCCTATTCCGCCTCCGCGCCCCTATGCTCTGGTCATGCGCAGCTTTTATCCAGAGATCGAGCCGTACGCATCCGGGCTGCTCGACGTCGGCGACGGCCAGCAGCTCTACTGGGAGACCAGCGGTAATCCGGAGGGCAAACCGGTCGTCTTCCTGCACGGCGGACCCGGCGGCGGCACCAGCCCGAACCAGCGGCGCGTGTTCGACCCGGAGAAGTATCGGATCGTGCTCTTCGACCAGCGGCAGTGCGGTCGGAGCCTTCCGCACGCGAGCGATCCGGAGGCGGATCTGAGCGCCAACACGACGTGGCATCTGGTGGGCGACATCGAGAAGCTCCGCGAGCACCTCGAAGTGGAAAGGTGGATGGTGTTCGGCGGTTCGTGGGGCAGCAGCCTGGCGCTCGCCTACGCCGAGACGCACCCGGACAGGGTGACCGAACTCATCCTGCGCGGCATCTTCACCCTGCGTCCGGTGGAGCTGGACTGGTTCTACGAAGGGGGTGCGGCCGCACTGTTCCCGGACCTGTGGGAAGGCTTTGTGGAGCAGGTGCCGGAGGCCGGGCGCGGTCGTCTCATCCCGGCGTACAGTCGACTGCTGAACGACCCCGACCCGGCCGTGCATCGCCCGGCCGCGGTCGCCTGGTCGCGCTGGGAGTCGTCGACGATCACCCTGCTGCACCGGCCGGAGCTGGTGGCCGACTTCACGGAGGACAATTACGCGGTCGCGTTCGCGCGCATCGAGAACCACTACTTCATGCACGGAGGGTGGTTCGAGGAGGAGCAGCTCATCCGGGACGCTGAGAAGCTGCGTGCCATCCCCGGCGTCATCGTCCAGGGTCGCTACGACGTGTGCACGCCCCCGATGACGGCATGGGACCTGCATCGGGCGTGGCCGGAGGCGGAGGCCCGGATGATCGCGGATGCCGGGCACGCGTTCGACGAGCCTGGCATCCTCGATGCGCTGATCGAGGCCACGGACCGGTTCGCCGACTGAGCGGCAGTGCGGGCCGCCGTCAGGCCTGGGCGGCGAGGGTGAGGGAGTCGAGCGCGCGGCGGAGGACGGTGCTCGACGTGGTCATGGTGTACGGGAAATAGACGACTTCGACACCGACCGCGGCGAACTCTCGCTCGAGCCGCATCCCCTTCTCGGTGCCGCGCCAATCGTCGCCCTTGAAGAAGACGTCGAACCGCAGGTCGCGCCACATGTCGAGCTTGTCGGGCACGGTCTCGGCCACCGCCTCGTCGACGAACGCGATACTGCTGACGATCTCCAGACGTTCGGCCAGCGGGACGACCGGCTCGACACCTTTGGTCAGGCGCAGCATCTCGTCAGAGACGACTCCGGCGATCAGGTAGTCGCACTCGCTCTTGGCGTGTTTGAGGATATTGAGGTGTCCGATGTGGAACAGATCGAACGCCCCCGCTGCATAGCCGACGCGTCGGGCCACGGGCCGCTCCTTTGGGTTGAGGTATCCTCACCTATTGTTTCGCATAAGTGAGCATTTGTCACCCCAAAGTCTTGCCGGTGTCAAACCGTTTGCGAGAGCACCACGGCAATGGTCTCGGCGAGAGGAACGATCTGGTTCAGAGACGAGAGGTAAGCAGCGTCGCCGCGCCCATACGGATCAAGGATGTCGCCGGTGGAATAGCCTCGTCGCACTGGTGCGACGGCGGCGCGTTCGGACTTCGGGCGATTGGCCGACGCCCAGGCGACGAGAGCCGCAGGATCGATGTCGGCGCCGCCGCGGTTGCGCACGGCATCAGCGAATTCGGTCAGGGTAAAGGCACGGCGAAGGACGCGCGGTTCGGTCGCCGCGACCCAGGTGCGGTGCGCCCGGGTCGCGGTCAGGATGAGATCGGACTCCGCCAGCATCGACGCGGTCGCCTGGCGCGCGACGAAACGATCGCTCGGGATGCCCCGGTCGGCGAGCAGTTCATCCATCGGCGGAGAGATCGGCCAGCCGGTCAGGGCGTGCGTGCCGGCGGAGGCGACGCTGAACCGATCCGCGACGGCGAGGTCGGTGAACTCGGCGGCGAGCAGCAGCTCCGCGGCCGGCGACCGGCAGATGTTCCCGGTGCAGACGGTGAGGATGCGGAAGCGAGAGTCGGCCATTCTGTCATTCTGTCGGACTGTCGGTGATCAAAAGATGGTCGGTGCGGCCGGCTCCCATCGCGACGGATCGATCCGGCCGGCATACAGCGGCAGTTCCAGCGGCGCATCCGTCTGCTCGAACTGCGACCACATTCGGTTCGAACCGGCCGTGCCCTGCTCGCGAACCCGACTGACCGCGGACAGGTCGAGCGTTTGCACGAGCAGGGCCGGTTCGGCGTCGGGCGCCTCCGCGAGCACGGCGCCCTCAGGATCCACGATGATCGTTCGACCCATGCCGACCGGCCCGGCGCAGTTCACGCTCACGGTGAAGGTCTGGTTGACGATCGAGTTGGCTCGCGCAAGAACCAGTTCCTGCGCCCGGTCGGGAGTTGTCGTCTTGACGATGTTCAGTACGACATCGGCGCCCATCCACGCCAGATGACGACTGAGCTCAGGGAACCAGGCGTCGTAGCAGATCGAGAGCCCGAACCTCCCGATGTCGGGAATGTCGAACACGACAAATCGGTCGCCCGGTACATACGGTTCATACGGCCGCCAGGGGAACATTTTGCGGTAGCTTGCGACAAGTGCACCGGACGGGGAGAAGACGAGCGCCGTGTTGAAGAGCTCGCCATCGGGTCCTCGCTCGCAGATGCTCCCGGGCAGCAGCCACACGCTCGCGTCTCGCGCGATCGCCGCCAACTCGTCGATCAATCGGTCGTCGATCGGGACCGCGGACGAATTCAGCAGCGCCGTCCGTTTGTCCGGTCGCTTGTGCTCGGACCCGAACAGATGAAGTTCTGGGAACACCAGGAATTGAACGCCTGGCTCGTCGCGCACAATGCGGCGTACATCGTCGGCGAAGACCGACAGAGGCGTCCCGATCGGCACCGGGGCGGCTTGAACGCTCGCAATAAGCAGTGTGCGGGTCACGTCATTCCACGATAATGCCGGCCAGGTCGGGCGCTTCCGGTGCCGCATTCTCGAGGTCTGCCGCCTGCTGATCGGCGAGCTTCCGCTCCGAATCGACGTCGAGGTTGCGGGTGAAGAGCCAGTACAGGATCGCGCCGACGGGAAGTCCGATGAACAACGAGATGTCGACGCCACCCATCGCCTTGGCGGCGAAGCCGGTGAAAAATGTTCCGATGCTGAAGAACGGTGTCATGCACACGAACGCGACGAGGTACGACACGATGCCGGCCCACCCCCACCGCCCATAAATGCCGTGCGGTTTGAAGATTTCCGCGATCGCGTAGTGGCCCTTTCGAACAATGAAGTAGTCGGTCAGGTTGATCGCCGTCCAAGGGATGAAGAAGTACAGCACCAGAAGCAGGAAGTCGGCGAAGACCGCGGCGAAGTCGCTCGACGCGTACAACGAGAGCACCCCTGAGATGGCCGCGGTGATGCCGACGGTGATCACCCGAACGGTGAGGGTCGGCCGGACACGGCGGATGCTGTCGATCGACGAGATGAGGGTGAGGGAGCCGCCGTACATGTTGAGGATGATCACCGCCATCAGCCCGAAAGCGATGACGAGCAGCGAGATGGCCCCAAAGCCAGGAAAGAGGCCCTCCGCGACGCCTCGAATGGCCGCCACCGGGTCGCTGGCGTTGAACCCCTTCACCGCAGCTGCGAGATACGCGCCGAGCAGGATCATCCACGCGCCCCCGATAGCGCTGCCCCAGAACGTCCAGCGGAACGTTGAGCTCGGCGGTGTATTCGCCGGCAGGTACCGCGAGTAGTCCGATACGTAGATCGCCCACGAGATCTGATACCCGGCGACCACGCCGAACTGTGAGAAGAACGCCAAAGCGTTGAAGTGCGAGATGTCGAACGAGCCCGCCGGCAACTGCAAGTGCGCAAACGCCGCAAACGTCAGCAACGCCAGCACCAGCACGGTCACGTAGGCCAGGTACCGCTCGAGGCGGTGGATGAGGTCGTAGCCGAAGAGGGCGACGATCGCAGTGGCCAGGGTGATGAGCCAGAACCAGAATGCGTCGCTGCCGTGACCGAGCTGGAAGGCCCCCGTCACGGAGTCGCCCGCGAGCACGGTGTTGAAGATGTTGAATCCCGCGTATTGCAAGAACGCGAACAGCCACACCAGCAACGCCCCGACATACCCGAACTGTGGGCGCGACTGGATCATCTGCGGAAGTCCGAGCTGGGGACCCTGGGACGAGTGCGCCGCCATGAAGAACGTTCCGACGGCCAGGCCCAGCACGATCGCGATGATCGACCAGATCAGGTTTCCCCCCGCGGCGATACTGACGACACCGACAGCGAGGGTGGCGATCTGAGCGTTCGACATGAACCACAGCGGTCCGATGTGCCAGACCTTGCCGTGCCGCTCGTTGCGCGGAACGTAGTCGATCGATCGGACCTCGAGACCCAGGCTTTTGCCGACGGTCGGGCTTTGTTCGGTCACGGACTTCTCCTCTGACGGGATTTTCATGAATGACTGAAATAGATCAGAAATTGTCCGTTTTGTCCAGGGTCCACTGCGACCGACATGACTACCCCCATAAACCTGTGAAGGGAAGCGTCCAACCTGCCAAGGGCCTGGGAAGTGCACCGGGCGTGCCGCGACCGGGGGCGACGCGCATCCTCGATACTGAACGAACGCACAGTTTCTGCGTCTGGGCCCGGGAAACGGGGGTTTTCAGCGCGGGTCGGTCACCCGAAATGGGGGTAAATCGTTACTATTGAACTGTCCGTCGTCGCGTAAACTGATTAGTTTGCGTTGGCGACTTTTCGGAAGCTCTCTGTTACTCTCGCTCCAGTAATTCAGTAGTCGTTGGTCTCACCTACTGTTCCGCCCACACAACGACGACAGCATTGGACAGACACTCCCTATGGTCCGTCAGGCCGCTCACCGCCTCCCCACCCTCAAAAAAACTCAAAAACCTCACAGACTCGGACTCGGCATCGCCGCCAGTGCGACGGTCGTGGCGCTTGCCGCCCTCGGCCTGCCGGCGCTCGCCGCCGCCGCTCCGGTCAGCTATGAGAACGACCAACAGATCGTCTCAGACCCCCTCGACCGCGTTCAGCAGAACGGTTGGGGAACCGCGCCCGTCGGTGGCGCATACACCCTCAGCAGTCCGCAGGCCTTCAGCGACAACGGAACGGCCGGAGTCGCCGCTGTCCCGCATCCCGGCGCTTCGCTGAGCGCGTCGCTTCCCGCTGCGACGGCCTCCGACGCGGATGCCTCGACTGTCGTGTCGGTTCCGGCCGTGCCGACGACCGGCAACGGTGTCTACGCCGGCGTGCAGCTCCGCTCCGCCGCGGGTTCCTACTACCAGGGCACCATCCGCGTGGATACGAAGGCGCGAGTGCTGCTCTCGATCAGTCGGGTGAATCACTCCACCGCTGACCAGACTGTGATCGCCGCCGAGAAGGTCGTCGCCCAGGGCGTGACCGCCGGGCAGAAGATCGCCGTCGACTTCCGCGTGACCGGTACGGACACGGTGAACGCGAGCGCCAGAGCATGGTTCGCCTCGCAGACCGCCCCCGACTGGCAGCTGACCGGTTCGGATTCCACGGACAAGCGCCTGAGCGGCGCGGGCTCGGTGGGTCTCTGGACCTACGTCTCGAGCGGAAGCCAGACGACCGCCGTGTCGTTCGAC
>DASYGJ010000341.1:0-7972 GCA_035999915.1 Leifsonia sp. | reverse complement strand
GGGCTCAACAGCCGTGTGCGGTGAATTCATGGGCCTGGATTCCTTTGTAACGATGTCGTCTAGAGCGTCGGCTGGATCTCGGTTCGCAGAATCTCCCGGCGTTCCTCGGCGGGGATGTGGCAGCGAACCTCATGGGTCTTGGACGTCGACAGCAGATTCGGATGGTCCGTTCTGCACCGGTCGCCGGGGACGCGGTCGGTGAACGGACAGCGTTCGTGGAACACGCAGCCGTGCGGCACGTTGATGAGCGACGGCGGCTGGCCGGGGATCGGGATCAACCGTGACTGCCTGTCCCGGTCCATCCGCGGCATCGAGCGCAGAAGCCCCCATGTGTACGGCATCTCCGGGTTGTAGAAGAGGTCTTCGACCGTCCCCTTCTCCACGCACTGGCCTCCGTACATCACGAGCACCTTGTCGCACGTCTCCGCGACGACGCCGAGGTCGTGCGTGATCAGGATCACTGCGGAGTTCAGTTCTTCGTGCAGCGATTTGATGAGTTCCAGGATCTGAGCCTGCACGGTCACGTCGAGCGCGGTGGTCGGCTCATCCGCGATGAGCAGCTTGGGCTGGCAGATGAGCGCCATGGCGATCATCGCGCGCTGACGCATTCCACCGGAGAACTGGTGGGGATAGTCGCCGTAACGCTTCGCAGCGTTCGGAATGCCCACCTTTTCGAGCATCGCGATCGACTGCTGACGCGCCTCGCGCTTGGAGACCTGATTGTGCACGAGGAAGGCCTCGCTGATCTGCGCTCCGACGGTGTAGAAGGGGTGCAGGGCCGAGAGCGGGTCCTGGAAGATCATCGCCATGTCGTTGCCGCGCAGGAGGCGGATCTCCTCCTCGTCCGCGCCCACCAGCTCGTGCCCGTCCAGCCAGATCTCTCCGGTGATCCGTGCCTTCGATCCCTTGTGCAGACCCATGATCGCTTGGCTGGTCACGGACTTGCCCGACCCGGACTCGCCGACGATTCCGAGGATCTCGCCCCGCTTGAGTTCGAACGACAGACCATCGACGCTCTTGACGAGACCGTCGTCGGTCGGAAAGTGGACCCGGAGGTCCTCCACCCGGAGGAACGGTCCCGTTTCAGTTGCTCTGTCGAGCGAGGGTGCGGGAACTGTGCTGGACATGTGTTTCCTTTCAGCCGCTAAACGGTGACCCGGGGGTCGATGACCGCGTAGAGGATGTCGACGACGAGATTCGCGATGACGAGCGCGAACGAGGCCACGATCGTCACGCCCATGATCACGGGGAGGTCCTGTTGCTGGATCGCCTGGATCGACAAGAAGCCGAGGCCGCGGAGGTTGAAGACCGTCTCCGTGATCACCGTCGTACCGATCAGCGTTCCCAGGTCGATTCCGAAGATCGTCGCGATCGGCGTCAGCGCTGATCGCAAACCGTGTTTGACCACGACGGTTCGGCGCACGAGCCCCTTCGCGCGGGCGGTTCGGATGTAGTCCTCGCTCATCGTCTCGAGCATGTTCGCCCGGGTGAGGCGCGCATACAGGGCGGCAAAGAGGAACGCCAGGCTGATCCACGGCAGGATCATGCTCCGCAGCCATTGCAAAGGATCAGACGTCAATGACGCGTAGGAGACGTCAGGGAGCCACCCGAGTTGGTACTCGAAGATCAACAGCAGAAGCGGGCCCGTGAAGAAGATCGGCAGCGAGACCGCTGCGAGCGAGCCGGTCATGCCGACCCGGTCGATGAACGACCCGGGCCGGAGGGCGGAGAACGTCCCGACGGTCACGCCGCCGATGAGCCAGAGAATGGCCGCACCGATGCACAGGCTCAGGCTGACCGGGGCGGCCTGCAGGAGCATGCTGCCGACGAGCTGGTTCTGACGGAACGAATAGCCGAAACAGGGCGCTGGGCACTGGATGGGAGTGCTGACGCCGTCGCTGATGGTCTGCCCGAAAAGGATGCCGGAGAGGAAGTGCCAGTACTGGGCGTAGAGCGGCAGATCGAATCCGAAACGGTGGACCAGCGCTTTGAACTGCACCGAATCCGGGGGGAATGGGACCTTGCCGATGTAGTAGTAAACCGGCGAGGTATGCGACAGGGTCGGCGCGAGCTGGAAGATCAGGAACGTCACAACACTGACGATCCAGATGACCACGATTGCGCCGAGGAGTCGGACGATAATAAACCGGACCATAACCTGATTCCAAGAGAGCGGGAGCCGGCCGGGGCGCTAAGGCCCCGGCCGGCTTCCGCGAGGTGGAGACGAGTGCTTACTTGCCGCCGGTGCCGACGTTGACGAAGTCGTAGATGCCGAACGCGAGAGCGTTGTTCGACGTGACGTTCGTCAGGCGCGGGTTGCGGTAGTAGAGCGATTTGCCGAACAGGATCGGGAGGTAGACCGCGTTCTTCATGACCTGGTCGTCGAGCTTGCGGAAGTCCGCATCCGACGACTGGCCCTTGGGAGCGTTGTCCAGGATCTTGTTGACAATCGGGTCATTCAGGCTCGGGTAGTCGGTGTTACCCGACGGCACGATGGTGGCGCCGTTGGCGATCGAGTTCCAGAAACCGTAGCCGGTCGGGAAGTCAGCACCCCACGCGGCGACGGCGATACCGATGCCCTGGTTCTTGATGTTCGCCGGCGAGCCGATGAACGAGCTGTAGTAGCTGGACGAGGACGACGTGGCCGGGGTGATCTTGATGCCGACACGCGCGAGCGCGGTCTGCATCACGGAGAAGACCTTCGGTCCGGTCTCACTGGGCGTGTTGTAAGCAAGCTTCGTCGAGAAGCCGTTCGGCTGGCCACACTTGACGAGCGCTGCCTTCGCCTTCGTCAGATCGCCCGTGTTGTCCGAGCCCACCGGGTACATGTTCGCCGTGTCACTGTGGCCCGGGATCGTCGGCGGGGTCATCGACCCTGCCGCCGTTCCGGCCGTGGTGCCGCCGAATGCCTGGACGAGCGCGGCCTTGTTCGTCGCGTAGAAGATCGCCTGACGGCAGTCGATGTTCGTGATGACCGACGGCATGACCGAGAAGTACCGCGTGAACGCCGTCACCGGGTTGTCCGCGTTCTTCTTGAGGTTGGGCTGCGTGAGGATCTGCGTCTGAAGCGTCGTCCCGACGGTGTTGTCGGCCTTCGCGTCCGCGGTTCCCGCCTTGAGCTTGCTGTCGATGTCGTTCACATCGCTGTCGATCGTCAGAACGATCTTGTCGACCATCGGCTTGCGGATCTTGTCGCTGGACTGGGTCCAGTTGGGGTTCTTCACGAACGTGATCTGCTGGGTCGGCGTGTACGACTCGATCATGTAGGGACCGGACGACATCGGCTTCGAGGTGTACGTCGCACCGACGTACCCGGGGCCACCCTCGGTCTTGTACGGCACCGGAGCGGACGCCGACATCGCCATCAGATAGTTGAAGTCGGCGAACGGGGTCGACAGGTTGAACGTGATCGAGTCGGCCGTGGTCTCGATGGTCGAGAGGTCACCGCTCTTGTACGGGCCCAGGTAATCGGCAGGGTGCGCGATGGTCTGGGTGAAGTACGAGGCCGGACCGCCGTTGATCACGTCGGATGCGAAGAGGCGTTCGACGCCGTACTTCACGTCCATCGGGGTGATCGGCTGACCGTTGGACCACTTGAGCCCCTTCTGAAGGGTGTATGTCCACTTCGTGAAGTCGGCGTTGTGCGTTCCCATGTTGGTCGCCAGGTCGGCAGCCAGCTCCGGCTTGCTTCCGTTGACCGTCTTGTAGCCGATCAGCGAGCGGGTGAAGATCCGCTGCATGTTCCAGCACCAGCCGTAGTAGGTGCGCTGGGGGTCCCAGGAGTCGCAGTCCGTCGAGCTGATGAGTTTGAGCGTTCCGCCCGTGGTCGTGGAAGGATTGACGATGCCGGCCACGGCAGCATTGAAGCTGCTGGATGTGCCGGAGGACGTGCCTCCACCCCCGGTACTGGAACAGGCCGCGAGGGCGAGTGCGGCAGCCGCCATGATGCTGACGGCCGCGACACCTCTTCTCTTGTTCTTCATGTGAAGAGTCCTTTCTGATTGTGAACTGTGTTTGGTGCCGGGGTGATGAGTCTGGGAGTCGGCGCTTACCGCATCGACTTCGGATCGAGGGCGTCGCGCAGGCCGTCACCGAACAGGTTGAAGGCGAGCACCGAGATGAAGATCGCCAGACCGGGGAGGATCAGGTACATCGGGTCGACCTGGATGTATTGGCCGGCGTCGGAGAGCATCTGGCCCCAGGACGGAGTCGGCGGGATCACACCGACGCCGAGGAAGGAGAGCCCCGCCTCTCCGAGCATGTAGTTCGGGATGGTCAGGGTGGTGTAGACGAGGATCGGCGCGATCAGGTTGGGCATGATCTCCCTCGCCATGATCCACGCGTTCGTCCCGCCCAGGCTTCTGGCGGCGTCGACGAACTCCTTCTCGCGGAGCGAGAGGACCTGCCCGCGGACGATGCGGCCGATGTATGGAAATCCGAAGAAGCCCAGAACGAAGATGATCAGCGCGAAACGCACGGCCTCGGCGGTGCTGATGAAGGAGAGCACCGTGATCAGCGAGATGGAAAGCAGCAGTGTCGGGAAGGAGAGCAGCACGTCCATCGTGCGCGAGATGACCGTGTCGGTCCATCCGCGGTAGTACCCGGCGATCAAGCCGAGGGTGACGCCGAGCACGAGGGAGAGCAGCGTTGCCAGGCTTGCAATGATGAGCGAGGTGCGCGCACCGAACATCAGCATCGAGAGGATGTCCTGGCCGAGCACCGGCGTGACGCCGAGCCAGTGGGTGCTGCTGATGCCGCCGAGCGCGCCGAGCGGCATGTTGGTCGACGGGTCGAGCAGGCTGCCCGTTCCGGTGCTGTGCTGCGTGAGGTAGCTCTGCCCGTAGAGGTCGGTCAGCACGCCTGCGAAAACGGCGATCAGAACGATCAGGACGATGACGACCCCGGCTGTCAGCGCGACCTTGTCCCGCCGCAGCCGGCGCCAGGCGATCGACCACGGAGACCGACCGGCGATGGCTTTCTCGGACTCCACTGAACCGGAGCCGCCGAGCCCATCACTCGTGGTCACAACCTCGAGTTCAGTTGGGTTCAGAGACATCGACTGTTTACCTCACTTTGTTCGCCGGGTGCGCCTGGGAAGCTCGCGCTCTCGCTTGTTGCTCGACTCGGGGACGGCCGTCGAAGGTTCTCGAACTGCGCCGCCCGGCAGGTCACTAGATGAACAATAAGTAGCTCGCGCTGCGAATGCAAAACCATGCGAGAAAACGTTACACAGTGGTAATGCGAACGACGAAAAGCTGCGCGCGACTCACTGTACACGCTAAGAAACGATCGCAGAACGCAGAAAAGTGTCTCTTTGGTCGCCTTTTGTCTCGATATCCCTCACGGCGCATTTGTACGGAGAATACTGGCAGGATGCCTCTATGAGCCGCGATCCGCAGTGGGCAGCCGAGGCCCCCGTCTCCCCATCCGCACGGCCCCGGCTGTGGTGGGAGATCGCGATCGTCCTCGGGCTTTCGCTCGGCGCGTCGGCGGTGTACGCCATCGTCGACATCGTGGCTCGGGTCACCTCGCAGAAGGCGCTCGCCGACCAGACGGCACAGGTGAATCCGTCGCAGAGCCCCCGGGAGTGGCTGGACTTCACGTATCAGTTCCTCGGCAACCTGTTCCCGCTGTTCGCGGTGGCGCTCGTGATCTTCCTGCTCTGGCAGCGGGAGCGCAGCGGGTTCCACCGGATCGGGTTCGACCTTCGGCAACCGTGGCAGGACCTCGGTGCGGGAATGCTTCTCTTTCTGGCGATCGGCGTTCCCGGAATCCTGTTCTACGCCCTCGGCCGGCTCGTCGGGGTGACGGTGCAGGTGCAGGCCTCTCCGCTCGACACACACTGGTGGACCATCCCCATCCTGGTGTTCGCCGCCCTGCGCGCTGGTCTCCAGGAGGAGGTCATCGTCGTCGGCTACCTCTTCACGCGCCTGCGTCAGCTCGGCTGGGGTAAGTGGTCGATCATCCTCGGCGCCGCCGTCCTCCGCGGCAGCTATCACCTGTACCAGGGCTTCGGGCCGTTCGCCGGGAACGCGCTCCTCGGCATCGTCTTCGGCTGGTGCTACACCCGCTGGGGCCGCGTGATGCCGCTCGTCGTCGCGCACACCGTCATCGACATCGTTTCGTTCGTCGGATACCCGCTCGCGGTGGCCTGGTGGCCCTCGATCTTCGCGTGAGAGGAGCGGGCCCGAGACGCTACTCGAAAGCCTCCGGGGGCGGGCATGCGCAGAAGAGGTTGCGGTCGCCCCAGGCCTGGTCGATGCGGCGCACGGTTGGCCAGTACTTGTTTCGCATGAGCGACGGTACGGGATAAACGGCCCGTTCGCGGCTGTACGGATGCGTCCACTCCCCCACGATGACCGACTCGGCCGTGTGCGGCGCATGGTGCAGCGGATTGTCTTCGGCCGGCCAGTCGCCCGCCGCCACCGAGTCGGATTCCGCCTTGATCGCGATCATCGCCGCGACGAAGCGGTCGAGTTCGCCGAGGTCTTCGCTCTCGGTCGGTTCGACCATGAGCGTGCCGGCCACCGGGAAGCTCATCGTCGGCGCGTGGAAGCCGTAGTCGATGAGGCGCTTGGCCACGTCGTCCACGCTCACGCCGGTGGCTTCCGTGAGCGGGCGGAGATCGAGGATGCACTCGTGCGCCACCAGCCCGTTGTCGCCCGCGTAGAGCACCGGGTAGTGCTCGCGCAGCCGCACCGCGACGTAGTTGGCGGCGAGAACGGCCGCGCCGGTGGCATCCGTGAGCCCCTGAGCCCCCATCATGCGCACGTAGGCCCAGCTTATCGGGAGGATGCTCGGACTGCCGTAGGCAGCCGCCGACACCGGTCCGCCGGAGTGTTCGACGCGCCAGCTTCCGTCGCCGCCGGCCAGGTAGTGGTCGGGGCGCTGGGCCAGCGGATGTCCCGGCAGGAACGGAGCCAGGTGGGCCTTGGCGGCGACCGGCCCGACGCCCGGTCCCCCGCCAC
The DNA here is from genome assembly GCA_035999915.1 of Leifsonia sp. Classification (GTDB taxonomy): domain Bacteria; phylum Actinomycetota; class Actinomycetes; order Actinomycetales; family Microbacteriaceae; genus Leifsonia. The sequence goes on along the minus strand of DASYGJ010000341.1, from coordinate 1,004 downwards.
CGTGCGGGATGCAGAACGTCTTGTGCAGGTTGAGGTGACTGACGTCGCCGCCGAAGTCGCCGAACCGTGCATAGCCGAGGAGCGCGTTGAGGTTGGCGCCGTCGACGTACACCTGGCCACCGGCGTCATGAACGGCCTGGGTGATCGCGACCACTTCATGCTCGTACACGCCGTGGGTCGACGGGTAGGTGATCATCAGGGCGGCCAGCGTTGTGGCGTGCTCCTGCAATTTGGCGCGGAGGTCGTCGAGGTCCACGTTTCCGAGCTCGTCGCAGGCGACCACGACGACGGACATGCCGGCGAGCACCGCTGACGCGGCGTTGGTTCCGTGTGCGCTCTGCGGGATGAGGCACACCGTGCGCTGGAGGTCGCCGCGCGAACGATGGTAGCCGCGGATGGCAAGAAGCCCGGCGAGCTCGCCCTGGCTACCGGCGTTGGGTTGCAGCGACACCGAATCGTACCCGGTCACATCGGCGAGCCAGCGCTCCAGCTGGTCGATCAGGTCAAGGGATCCGCGGACATCCTCGATCGGGGCGAATGGATGCAGGCCGGCGAACTCGGGCCAGGTCACCGCTTCCATCTCGGTCGCGGCGTTGAGCTTCATCGTGCACGAGCCGAGCGGGATCATGCCGCGGTCGAGCGCATAATCCTTGTCGGCGAGGTACTTGAGGTACCGCATCATGGCCGTCTCGGAATGATGCGTGTTGAAGACAGGATGCGTGAGATAGGCGCCCTCGCGCGCAAGCGACGCGTCGAACGAGCGCAGGCCGCCGGTGCCATCGAGGTCCACGCCGCTGCTCTGCACCGCGCCGAAGACGGCGAGGAGCTCGGCGAACAGGGGCGAGCCGGTGCCGAGGTCGGCCGCGGACTCCTCGTCGAAGCTCAGCGTGACCGTGGTGGGGTCGGCGGCATGCAACAGAAGGCCCCGCTCGTGCGCCTCCGCGACCGTCTCGTCTGCGTCGGCGACTCGCACCCGGAGAGTGTCGAAGAACGACTCCGATAAC
>DASYGJ010000336.1:0-4799 GCA_035999915.1 Leifsonia sp. | reverse complement strand
CCGTTGAACAGCTCCTTGGTCTCCCCGTAAGGCCCATCGGTGACGACGGGCGCCTCACCGGTGAAGTCGACAACCACCGTGTTGGAGGGCTGGTCCAGCCCCTCGGCCGCCAGAAGCACCCCCGCGCGGATGAGCTCGTCGTTGAATTTGCCGATGGTTTCGAGCATCTCGCCGAAGTCGGCGTTCATGAACTTCGCCATCGACGCATCCGTCGGCCGCATGATCAGCATGTACTTCGCCATTGTCTTCTCCTTGTGTCGTGTGAGGGAACCTTCTGAACCCTCTCACTTCAAGGTCGAATGGCGAAAGCGCGGATCAACACGTCGCGCAGAAAATCTCAGTCGGTGGCCGGGGCGGTGGCCGTCGCGGTGGCCGTCGCGCTGGCCGGGGCGGTGGCCGTCGCGGTCGCTGTGGCCCGGATGTGCACCTCGTCGAGGTTCGGCAGGGCATGACCCAGCCGGTGTTCGGCCTCCCGCACGATCGCATCCGCTGCCGACAGCGGTGCGTCATCGAGCAGGATCGTGGCAGCACCCTGGAGGCGGTGTCCGACCCAGCGAAGTTGCAGTCGCTCAATGGAGGCGACGCCCGGAGTCGAGGCGAGCACCGCGCCGGCGCGGTCGACGAGCTCCGGCTCGATCCCGTCCATGAGGCGGCGGCCGATACTGCGCACAGTTCCCCAGAGCAGCACGATGATCGCCGCGGAGATGAGCACACCGACGACGGGGTCGGCGAGCGGGAACCCGAGCATCACGCCGATGGCGCCGAGCACGACCGCGAGCGACGTGAAGCCGTCGATGCGCGCATGGACCCCATCCGCCACGAGCGCGGCGGAGCCGATCCGCTGACCGACCCGGATGCGGTAGATCGCCACGGCCTCGTTGCCCGCGAACCCGATCAGACCGGCGACGACCACCCACCAGAGGTTGTGCAGCGGATGCGGGTTGATGAACCGATCGATCGACTGCCAAGCCGCGACCACCGCCGAGAGGGCGACGACCGCGATGATGAAGAGGCCGGCCAGATCCTCCGCACGCCCGAACCCGAACGTATAACGCTTCGTGGCCACGCGGCGGCCGAGCACGAATGCGATCCACAGGGGAACGGCCGTGAGAGCGTCGGAGAAGTTGTGGATCGTGTCGGCGAACAGTGCGACGGATCCGCTGAACAAGACGACCACGAACTGAAGAATGGTGGTTGCGAGCAGTACGAAGAGGCTGATCTTGAGCGCCCGGATGCCCTCCTTGCTGGCCTCGAGCGCGTCATCGATGGAGTCCGCCGCGTCGTGGCTGTGCGGCACGAACAATCCGTGCAGAACACCCTTCCAGCCCGTCGGGTGGGAATGACCGTGGTCATGGTCATGACCGTGCTCGTGGTCGAGTTCGTGCGGGTGCTCGTGGTGATCGTGCTGATGAACCGTCATGCCGAGGTCTCTTCGCGCTGCGCGTGGTGATGACGCGGGCTGTTGTCCAGCGCGTGCTCGGCCTGGAAGATCGCGTCGGACACGAGCTGACGGGCGTGCTCGTTGGCGAGCTGATAGAACACTCGTGTTCCTTCCTGCCGGGTCGAAACGATCCGGGCGAGCCGCAACTTCGCGAGGTGCTGCGACACGGAGGCCGGCGTCTTGTCGAGGATGTCGGCCAGGTGGTTCACCGACAGTTCCTGGTCGCGGAGAGCCAGGATGATCCGTACCCGGGTGGCGTCGGCCAGCATCCCGAATACCTCGACGGCGAGCTCGACGTATTGGCTGTCGGGCAGTCGCCCGCAAATCGCACTATCTGCGTCCATACGCAGATTATTGCATTAACCGAGTGGTGCTCCGGTCGAGTCCGGTCACGAACAGCGTCAAGCCGAACGCGAAGGCCTCGGCCTGGTCTTCGCCCTCCGCCACAGCATCCGGGGTCGCTCCGTCGGTGAGAACCCCGAGACTGTCGTATTGCAAGCGCTGCTGCTCGTGCGAGACATGTCCGAGGATGAAGTGCAGCAGCGCCGTCGCCGCGCGACGACTCGTCTCCGCGTCGAAGCCGCCTCCCGCGATGGCCGCTGTGAGGCGGTTCAGTGGTGCGGATGCGCCGAGACCGAAGGCGAAGGTGCTCGACACGACTTCGGCACCGTCGCGATAGGCGAGGAGTGCGTCCCGGAGCCCCACTGACTCTGCACGGGTGCGATCGACCCAGGCCGCCTCGGGGTCGACCTGCGGCGCCGGCCGGGCGACGATACGGTCGGCGAGTTCGGCGAGGAGCGTCTGCTTGTTCGGGAAGTGCCAATACAGAGCGCTCGGCTGCACCTCCAGCGCGGAGGCGAGACGGCGCATCGTGAGGTCGGGAAGACCGTACTCGTCGAGGATGCGCAGGGCGGCATCGGCGACGTCGTCGCGGGAGTGCCTCACATATCTGGAGTTCGCGCTTTCCGATCCGGCCATGTCGCAAGTATAGTGAACGCAGTTCAGGTGAACAGTGTTCAGGTGAACGCCGTTCATGCCATCGACCGACAGGATCCCCATGCGCACCCGTCTCCGCCTCGACGCCACCGATATCGCCAGGATCGCGGTATTCGCCGCCATCGTCGCCGTCCTCGGCCTGCCCGGCGGGATCTCCGTCTTCGGCGGTGTTCCGATCACCGCCCAGACTTTGGGCGTGATGCTGGCCGGAGCCGTTCTCGGGCCGTGGCGCGGAGCGCTCTCGATGGTCGTCTTCCTCGCCCTCGTCGCCCTCGGCCTGCCGTTACTCTCGGGAGGCCGTGGCGGGATCGCCGCGTTTGCCGGGCCTTCGGCCGGCTACCTGATCGGCTGGATCTTCGGGGCGCTCGTCATCGGTGCGATCGTCCACGCCGGCGGCCGCAAGCCCTCTCTGGTGCGCACTTTCGTGGGCGTGCTGGTCGGTGGCGTCCTCGTGGTCTACGCCTTCGGGATCCCGGTCCAGGCTTTCGTGACCCGGCTCCCGATCACCGAGACCACAGTTCTGAGCACGGCCTTCCTGCCGGGCGATCTGATCAAGTCGGTCATCGCGACGGCGATCACCCTCACGCTGGTTCGGGCGTATCCGCGGGCGTTCCGGTTCGCGGGTCGCACGGCCGCCATCGAGACGGCACCCGCGCCGGCGGCACCCGCGCCGGCGGCACCCGCGCTGGCCGCTCCCGCGACGGCGGCAACCGACTCCGTCTCGGCCCCCGCCGGCGAGCGCGAGGCGGGGCCGCGCGTTCCGTGACCCTGCTGACGCATCCGGAGCTCGTCGCGGCGGTGGCGAACTCTCGAACACCGGTTCTCCCCGAGCGGGTCTGCCCGGTGCTCGACGGCGACCCGGTCGAGCGGATCGTCGCCGCCCTCGCCATTCGCGAGCGCGGCGGCATCCCGCTCGTGGGCGACGACCGCTGGAGTGCCGAGCACAGTGCGAACGTGCGCCGGGTCGCAGCCGAAGCGGGTCCGCAACCCGGGCAGGCGTGGGCGACCATGACATCGGGCAGCACCGGTGCGCCGCGCATCCTGCTGCGCGAGGCCGCCTCGTGGGCGGCCTCGTTCGAGGCGATCAGCGGCCTGCTCGAGCTGACCCCTGAGGACTCCGTCTATCTTCCGGCGCCTGCCGCCTCCTCGCTCAGCCTCTTCTCGGTCGCGCACGCCTTCGCTGCCGGATTCTCCCTCGTCCTGCCGCGTGGACACACGGTGTCGGCCTCAGATCTTGCGGACGCGACCGTCTTCCATGGCACGCCGAGCGCTCTGCGCTCCATCGTCGAAGCAGGAGGCGGACCCCGCCTGCGCGCGGCACTCGTCGGCGGCGCCGACCTCGATCCGCGACTCCGTCGCCGGGCGGAGGACCTCGGGATCCGCGTCGTCTCTTACTACGGGGCCGCTGAGCTCTCGTTCGTGGCGGCGGATGCGGGCGACGGCCTGCGCGGCTTCCCCGGCGTCGAGGTTGCTCTGCGTGACGGCGAACTCTGGGTCTCTTCGCCATATTTGGCGTCCCACTCCCTGTCGCCCGGCGGACCCTTCCGGCGGGACGAGGCGGGCTGGGCCACGGTCGGCGACCGCGCGGAGTGGGTGGACGGCCGTCTTGAGCTGCGAGGCCGGGCGGACGACGCCATCCTCACCGCGGCTGCCACGGTCATTCCGGCCGAGGTGGAAGCGGCGCTGCGCGGAATCGCCGGGGTCGCCGACGCCGTTGTCTTCGGATATCCGGCTGAGGGGGTCGGAGCGCTCGTGTCGGCTGTCGTCGAGCCGGAGGCCGCGCATCCGCTGCCCTCATCGACCGAATTGCGGCGGCTCGCCGCTCTGACCCTCGCGCCCGCGCACATCCCGCGCCGCTGGTTCGAGGTCGCAGAACTGCCGCGCACCGTCACGGGCAAGCCGGCGCGCACGGAGATCGTGCGCCGCGTGCTCGCAGGGGAGGTTGATCACGTTGCCAAGTGAAGCCGTGATCGTGGCCGCCAGGCGCACCCCCATCGGCACACGCGGACGGGGGCTCGCCACCCTCACTGTCGACCAGTTGGCGGCACCGGTGCTGAGGGCGAACCTCCAGGACGGGATGGCCGCGCACGGCAAGGTCGCGCTCGGCGATGGCACCCTCGGGAACGCGGTGCTCGGCGAGGGCACCCTCGGGAACGCCGCGCTCGGCGACGTCGTACTCGGCAATTGCATGGGACCAGGCGGCAACTCGGCTCGCGTCTCTGCCCTCGCCGCCGGGATCGACAGCTCGGTGCCCGGATTGACGGTCGACCGCCAGTGCGGCAGCGGGCTCGCGGCGATCCTCCTCGCCGGCGACGCCATCCGGGCCGGCGACGACCGTCTGCGCCTCGCCGGCGGTGTGGAG
>DASYGJ010000295.1:0-3693 GCA_035999915.1 Leifsonia sp. | reverse complement strand
GACCCCGTTCATGACCTCGGTCGGGGGGCCGCTCTACTACATGCAAAGTGGCAAGCGCCGGGAGATCTTGGATGCCGCGTCGGAGTCCCAGGCAGGACTCTCCGGCTCAGTGAACTACCTCTCGCCCGATGCGGTGTCCTACCTTCCGCTGGGAACGCCGGTGGTGCGGGATGGTGTCTTCGCGATGGTCTCCGGCACGTCCAACGGCGTCCTCCTGTCGGGTGGAACAGCGTCGGCGGTCGATCCAAGCGCATCGGCCGCCGTCGGGTTGCCCGGGGCCGCTGTCGGATCGCTGCAAGCCGGAAGCGTCGCGCAACTCCCGGTCGGAACACCTTTCACCGGAGCATTTCAGGTCTCGGGCAGTTCGACCGTGCAGGTGCTGGGAACGGACGGCTTGCACACCTGGGCTGCCGGCGTCGGCGGATCGGCGTTCAAGCCGGCGGTGGTACCGGCGGCGCTGACGGCGCGATATTCATCGCAGGCACCGATCCAGGCCGGATCGGCGGTGATGTCGGCGTCGAACGCGACCGTTTACCTCGTGATGCCGAACGACATCCGTCCGATCAGCTCGTGGGACGCGGCGATGGCGCTCGCGGGTGGCGGCAATCCGTCCATCACGGTGGTGCCCCAAGCGCTCCTGAACTCGCTGCCGCAGGGTCCGGTCGCTTTGACCGCGGGTACGCTCGTGCGAAACTCGAGCAGTGCGACCGTCTACCTGGTGAACGGCGTGACCAACAAGATCGCGTTCTCGAAGTTCGATTACCCATTCGAGGCCGGATTCACCAGCTTCACGTTCACCAGCGACGACCGCCTCAACGCGTATCCCACCGCGACGACACTCCTCGGATTCGGAATTCTCTGCGGGAGCCAGAAATACGTGAGCGCCGGCGGCAGCATCCATGCTGTGAACGCGAGCGTCAGCGGTCTCTACCCGTTCACTTTCGTTCAACTCGACACGTTCACCTGTGCCCTGGCGAAGAAGGGGACCGATGCGACCGCGTTCATCCGCACACCCGACGGTTCGATCTACTACCTGAACGGCGGCACGAAGCATCCGATCTCGTCGATGGCGCGGTTCCAGCAGTTGTCGGCGGGACAGCCGTATCTGAACGTGGTCGCGCTGTTCGGAGCCGGGATCCCGACGGGTGCCCCTGCCTGATCAGTGCAACTCTTAACAGTGCAGCTGCAGATCAGTGCAGGTTCTGGTGTGACGCTTTGAAGGCGATCGAGTCGGCGGTGACGCCGACGAGACCAAGGTTCACCTTGAGCAGCTGAGGCGGCAGGCCGTCGGCGGGGGGAGGGGTGGCCGCGCCGAGTGTGAATGGCTTGCCGCCGAGCAGGGTGGCGGTCACCGAGTCGACGTAGACCTGCACGTGGCCTTTCAGTTCCATGCGAGTGGCGGTCGACAGCAGGATGGGTCCGGTCGACTTGCGCACCGACAGGGTGAAATCGGTGATGACGATGTCGTCGGCCACCAGTTTGAGCACCGGCGTCTTGCTTCCGTCGGCGAGCGGGACGTCGACCACGCTGACCGATTGCAGGCCCGAGAACGAGATGGAGGAGCCGCCGAGCTGGGCGGGAGGCTGCGTGAACGTGGGAGCTCCCGCATCCGGCGAGGCAGGGACGGCAGGTGCGGGCGTTGCGCCCGGCGCGGCCGGCGAAGTGGGGGAGGACGGTGCCGGCGCGGGCACTCCCGGGAGTCCGGGGAGGCCCGGAACGGACAGCGTCGGACTCGGCGTCGGCGACGGGCTGGGCGAGCCGCACTTCATCAGCAGCGGCAGGCAGAAGGCGGCCGGCGTGATCGTCGGCGCCGCGCCGATGCCGGTCAGCGCAAGCGCGATGCAGAGGGCGAGCGCCCGGGTGCGCGGGCGGCCCTCGGAGGGGGTCAGGAGTGCCTCCTCGTCAGCGATCCTTTCGGCATCCACGCCACGGTGAAGATGCCTCCGACGGCGCCGAGAAGCATCCCGATGAAGAAGCCACCGAGGTTCACACCGATGAGCGAGTACACCGCAACGGCAAGGGCGAGGACGCCGTAGAAGATGCGATGCACGGGCATGGCGATCGCGAGGACGCCAAGCAGCACTAGGAGCACGGGGATGATCGTGGCCTGCAACCCCTCGATTCCGAGCTGCACGTGGATCTTGCCGAAGTCGAGTTGCCCCGAGAAGAACATCTCCAGGCCCGCCAGCACCGTCAAGAGCCCGCCGACGAACGGACGCTGGCGACGCCACGCTGTGAAGCGCGCCCAGCCGCCGGCGCTGGACTGCCCGAGCTCGGCGGGAGCGCCGGCTTCAGGGCCGGTTTCAGGGCCGAATTCAGAGTCGGGTGCGGTGTCGGTCATCGGCTAGAAGCATCCCTTGGAGCCGTCCGTGAGCTGAACGTGCATGCCGGTGAGGGTGAAGACTGAGGCCTGGGTGCTCCAGGCGGTCTGCTGCAGGTTCGCGATCTTGACGGCGTCCGCGTCCTGCGCAAAGTCACCGGCCGAACCCTTGGCGCTCGTCTTCACAGTGGAAGCGTCGACGCCGATACGGATGTTGCTGAACGTCGAGTCGCCCTTCAGGTCCGTCATGCCGATCTGCAGGTTGGATGCGGAAGCCGGCTTGCCGCCGCCGCCCGCGGTGATCAACAGGCCCACTTTCCCCATCGGCGTATCGGTGACAACCGACTGGCAGAGGTCGGCGAGCGTCGCCGAGTTGATGTTCGCGATCGCGACCTCGTGGTTCTTGCCGGCCGTGTCGGGGGCGACGCCGGCGTACTGCGAGAACCCGGTTCCGTCGAGTTGCGAGGCACTGATCTGGAACTGACTGCCGGAGACGGCGAAGGAGACGGGCACCGCGCCGTTGGCCACGCCGGCCATCAAGAAGGTGGAGGCGAGAGCGACGGGAACGGCTGCCAGCACGAGACGTCCCCCGTGCGTGCCGGTGAGTTTGCGGAACTTCACAGATCCTCCTTGATCCAGGGTTCGAGCGGGTCAAAGCGAACAACCCCCCATGCAGGTGACAAATTCGCTCCGCTACGGAGCCTAACGGCTATTGACCGGATGTCAATAGCCGGGGCCGCGGATATCATCGTGGGATGCAAGAGGATCGGCGCACACGGTTGACGCCGGACGAGCGCCGCGCTCAACTGGTCGCCATCGGCGTCGCTTCGCTGGCGGAAAGTCCGCTGGAATCATTGACGATCGAGTTCCTGTCCGCGCAGGCGGGCGTCTCCCGCGGGCTGCTCTTCCACTATTTCGGTTCCAAGAACGGATTGCGCCGCGAGGTGGTGCGCACCGCCCGGGACAGCATGCTCCACGCGACCGAGCCGTTGCGCGACCTTCCACCGCTCGATCGCCTGCGCGACACGCTCACGAGGATCGTGCGGTTCGTCCGCGACCATCGCGGCACGTTCTACTCGCTTGTCCGCGGCGTGGCGAGCGGGGACGCCGAGGTCCGCGAAGTGGTCGAGCAGGCACGAGCGCTGCAGGCCGAGCGCGTTGTCGCGGTGTTCCTCGAACTCGGCTATCCCGACTCGGAGCTGTTGCGCATCGCGTTCCGGTCGTGGGTGGCGTTCGCGGAGGAGGCCCTCGTCGAGAGCGCGCTCGGCACGGACTTGCCGTCAGAGGACATCGCGTCGTTCCTCGAACGCAGCGTGCGCGCCGTGGCGGATGCGGTAGCGGCCGACGACTGACGTGCGGCACTGACACACGGC
>DASYGJ010000223.1:0-14695 GCA_035999915.1 Leifsonia sp. | reverse complement strand
GGAATGCCCTCGCCGCCGCTATAGCCAGTGACTTTGCCGTTGGAGGCGAGCACGCGGTGGCACCCGATGATGATCGGGATGGGGTTGGCGCCGACGGCCCCGCCGATCGCGCGTCCCGAGCCCGGACGGCCGATCTCCTGCCCCAGCTCTCCGTACGAGACGAATTGGCCGTACTCGAGTTCGGCGAGGCGCTGCCAGACAGCGCGCTGGAAGTCCGTTCCGGCAGTGTTGACCGGCAGCTCGAAGTTCTTGCGCTCGCCGGCGAAGTACTGGGCGAGCTGCTGCACGGCCTCCTCGAGAACAGGAGTGCTGCGCTCGGGGTGTTCTTCGAGAGGGAGGTGGCCGCCGCGCTCGATCGACAGCGAGGTGATGGCCTGACCGTCGCTCGTGATTTCCAGCCGCCCGATCGGGCTGCTGGTGCGTGTGAGATAGGCGAAGGAAGTGCTCATGGTTCGACTTTAGGTGCTGCCACCGACGGTGACTCGCGGAATTCGGACATTGGGGATAAGTGGCCGCGAGTCGGGCCTCGGGAGGAACGTACCGGGCGCAAATAGACTCGGACCATGGCAGAAATCGACTATCGCACACTCGGGCATTCGGGCCTGGTCGTCTCGACCATCGGCCTCGGCTGCAACAACTTCGGGCGCGCCGGCACGGCATCCGAAAGCCAGGAGGGAACAGACGCGGTGATCGACGCGGCCATCGAGACCGGCGTCACCTTCTTCGACACCGCCGACATCTACGGAGCCGAGCGCGGTCTGTCGGAGACGCTGATGGGCAACGCCCTGCGCGGCGGGAAGCGCGAGAGGATCGTGCTCGCCACCAAGTTCGGAATGGACATGGCCGGCACCAATGGCCCGGATTGGGGCGTGCGCGGCTCGCGGCGGTACATCCGCCTGGCCGTCGAGGCGTCGCTTCGCCGCTTGCAGACCGACTGGATCGATTTGTACCAGTTGCACCAGCCGGATCCGATCACGCCGATCGAGGAGACCCTCGAGACGCTCGACGATCTCATCGCTGAGGGCAAGGTGCGCTACATCGGGCACTCGAACCTCGCCGGCTGGCAGCTCGCCGAGGCGGAATTCACGGCGCGGCTGAACGGGCATCCCAAGTTCATCTCCGCGCAGAACGAATACAGTCTGCTCGTTCGCGACGCGGAGAGGGAACTGCTGCCGGCTGCGAACGAGTACGGCCTCGGCTTCCTTCCGTACTTCCCGCTGTACAACGGGCTGTTCACCGGCAAGTTCACCAGGGAGGGCGGCCCCGCCGACAGCCGCATCATGAGGACACGCAAGCACCTGGTCGACACTGCGCCGTGGGGTGTGATCGAGCAGTACCAGTCATTCTGCGACGAGCGCGGAGTCACGATGCTGGAGGCGACTTTCGCCTGGCTGCTCGCCCAGCCCGGTTTGACGAGCGTCATCGCCGGGGCGACGAGGCCCGAGCAGATCGTGCAGAACGCGGAGTCTGCGACGGCGTGGCGTGCGACGCCGGAGGACATCGCGGCGATCACCGCGCTCTTCTCCTGAAGAGCTGAACCCTGACCGAATGCGTTCTCCCGTGGCGAACATTCCGCCCTTGTGAGTGAGCACTCACTCCACGTAAGATCACCACCGTGGACAGTGAGGCCGAAGGCACGGAGAAGCCTGCACCGAGCCGTCGTGCCCAGCCGCTTTCGACGGAGGACAGACGGGCGATGATCATCGACGCCGTGATCCCCCTGTTGATGGAGCACGGCCGGGGCATGACGTCAAAGCAGATCGCCGAGGCCGCCGGTATCGCCGAAGGAACGATCTTCCGCGCTTTCGGCGACAAGGAGACCCTGGTGCAAGCCGCCATCGAGAAGTGCCTCGACCCTGAGCCATTGCGGAATGCGCTGCGCGCCATCGACCCTTCGCTGCCCCTCGAGCACAAGGTCCGCGCGATCATCTTCCTGATGCGCGAGCGGTTCCGCGACATCATGCGCTTGATGGCGACCATCGGGGGCCCGCGGCCTCCCGTGGCGAAAGAGCGCGAGACATACGTTCAGATCATCGGCCACATCCTCGAACCCGATCTCGAACGACTCAACTGGCCTGCTGATCGGATCGCGCACATCCTGCGATTGATCACTTTCGCCAGCGCTTTCCCCACGCTCAACGACGGGATCGAGTTCAGCGTCGACGACCTGACCAGCATCGTGCTGATCGGGGTCGCGGGAGAGGCTCCCGGAGATCTCGACCACCTCGTACGTCCGGCAACGACAACCACGGCATCCTAGGAGACCACATGCTTCTCAAACTGCTCGGCCGGTTCCTGCGGCCGCACTGGCGGCTCCTCGCGGGGGTGATCGTCTTCCAGCTCGCGCAATCGCTCCTTTCGCTCTGGTTGCCGACACTGAACGCCGACATCACCGACAACGGCATCGCCAAGGGCGACACCGGCCATATCGTCTCGGTCGGCATCGGGATGCTCGGCGTGACCCTGTTGCAGGTCGCCTGCTCGATCACAGCCGTGTACTTCGGGGCCAAGGTCGCCATGCGTGTGGGCCGGGACCTCCGCGGAGCCATCTTCCAGAAGGTCGGCGAGTTCTCCGAGCGCGAAGTGACGAAGTTCGGCGCGCCGTCGCTGATCACACGCAACACGAACGACGTGCAGCAAGTGCAGATGCTCGTGCTGATGACCTGCACACTGCTCGTCTCCGCGCCCATCCTCGCGGTCGGCGGCATCATCCTGGCCATGCAGCAGGACATCCAGCTCTCCTGGCTGATCGCGGTCAGCGTTCCGATCCTGCTCGTGGCGGTCGGGCTGATCATCTCGCGCATGGTTCCGCTGTTCCGCAAGATGCAGGAGCGGATCGACCGTGTGAACCAGGTGCTGCGTGAGCAGCTCACCGGCATCCGCGTCGTTCGGGCATTCGTACGCGAGGACATCGAAACCGATCGTTTCAAGTCGGCCAACCAGGCAGTGACCGACACCGCGCTCCAGGCCGGCCGCCTGTTCGCACTGATGTTCCCCATCGTCATGCTCGTGCTGAACGTGTCGAGTGTCGCCGTCATCTGGTTCGGCGGGTTCCGCATCCAGGACGGCTCGATGCAGATCGGAACGCTCACGGCTTTCCTTCAGTACCTCATGCAGATTCTGATGGCGGTCATGATGGCGACTTTCATGGCCGTGCTCGTTCCCCGTGCGGCCGTCTGTGCCGACCGTATCGGCGAGGTGCTCGGCACACCGTCGTCTGTGCGCGTGGCCGCTGAGCCAGTGATGACGATCGAGAGCCACGGGACAGTCGAGCTCGTGAACGTCGGGTTCTCGTATCCTGGCGCCGAACAGCCGGTGCTCAACGACGTGACCCTCCTGGCCGAGAGGGGCAAGACGACGGCGATCATCGGCAGCACCGGCGCCGGTAAGACCACCCTGGTCAACCTCATCCCGCGCCTGTTCGACGCCACAAGCGGCATCGTGCTGGTCGACGGCGTGGACGTGGCCGAACTCGATCCCGACCTGCTCTGGTCGCGCATCGGGCTGATCCCGCAGAAGCCGTACCTCTTCTCGGGAACGGTCGCGACCAACCTGCGCTATGGCAAGCCGGAGGCGACCGACGAAGAACTCTGGCACGCTCTCGAGGTGGCCCAGGCCAGGGACTTCGTCGAAGCCATGACGGAGAAGCTCGACGGGCCGATCGCGCAAGGCGGGACCAACGTCTCGGGCGGACAGCGACAGCGACTGGCGATCGCGAGAGCCCTCGTCAAACGTCCGGAGATCTACGTCTTCGACGACTCCTTCTCGGCACTCGATACGGCGACGGATGCGCGGCTGCGGGCGGCGCTCGCTCGCGACGTCTCCGACGCCACCATGATCGTGATCGCGCAGCGGGTCTCCACCATCGTGGACGCCGACCAGATCATCGTGCTCGACGACGGCCGGGTGGTCGGTCGCGGCACCCACGAGGAACTTCTCGAATCGAACGAGACCTACGCTGAGATCGTCTCGTCGCAGCTCACCGCGGAGGAAGCAGCATGAGCGACACCAAAGAGACCGAACCGGCTCCCGTCCGTCCGCCCATCCGGCGCGGGCCCGGCGGGGGTGGCCCGTTCGGCGGCATGCAGGGACCGGTCGAGAAGTCGCTCAACTTCGGGCCGTCGGCCAAGCGGCTCGCCGGTCGGCTGCGCCCGGAGGCCTGGGGTATGGTCTTCGTCACCCTGCTCGCCGTTCTGAGCGTGCTGTTCGCGGTGCTCGGCCCGAAGATGCTCGGCAACGCGATCAACCTCGTCTTCTCGGGGGCGATCTCGTTGAAGTTCCCGAAGGGCGTGACTCAGGCCCAGGTGATCGGCCAGCTCCAGGCCGCGCACCAGACTCAGCTCGTCGACCTGCTGAAGGGGACGACATTCACCCCGGGCGCGGGCATCGATTTCACCGCGGTGGGCACCATTCTCATGTGGGTCCTCGCGCTGTACATCGCCTCATCGCTGTTCAGCTACCTGCAGGCCTACGTGCTCAACGGAATCACCCAGCGCACGGTCTACCGTCTGCGCGAAGAGGTGGAAACCAAGATCAATCGCCTCCCGCTGAAGTACTTCGACAGTATGCAACGAGGCGAACTGCTCAGCCGCGTGACGAATGACATCGACAACATCTCCCAGACCCTCCAGCAGTCCATGAGCCAGCTGCTCACGTCGCTGTTGACGGTGATCGGAGTCGTCGTGTTGATGTTCATCATCTCGCCGCTTCTCGCCATCATCGCGCTGGTCGCCATCCCGATGACGCTGTTGATCACCGCGGTGATCGCCAAGCGCTCACAGAAGTTGTTCGTCGCCCAGTGGAAGCACACGGGCGCCCTGAACGGCCAGATCGAAGAGGCCTTCAGCGGCCACGCCCTCGTGAAAGTCTTCGGTCGTCACCGTGAGGTGGAAGAGAGGTTCCGGCTGAAGAACGAGGAGATGTACGAAGCGAGCTTCGGGGCGCAGTTCATCTCGGGCATGATCATGCCGGCCATGATGTTCGTCGGAAACCTGATGTACGTCGTCATCGCCGTCGCCGGTGGACTGCAGGTGGCGAGCGGCGCGATGCAACTCGGCGACGTGACCGCGTTCATCCAATACTCCCGCCAGTTCACGCAGCCTCTCACCCAACTGGGGTCGATGGCGAACCTGCTCCAGTCGGGCGTGGCCTCGGCCGAGCGTGTGTTCGAGCTGCTGGATGTGGACGAGCAGTCGGTCGATCCCGCCGAGCCCCAGAGTCCGCAGGGAACCAAGGGACGGTTGGCGTTCGAGGATGTGTCGTTCCGCTATGTGGAGGACAAGCCGCTCATCGAGGACCTGTCGCTGGTCGCGCAGCCCGGGCAGACGGTCGCGATCGTCGGCCCGACCGGCGCCGGCAAGACCACCCTGGTCAACCTGATGATGCGCTTCTACGAGCTCGACGCGGGCCGGATCACACTCGACGGCGTCGACATCGCGTCGATGACCCGTCGCGATCTGCGCAGCCGGATGGGCATGGTCCTCCAGGACACCTGGCTGTTCAAAGGGACGATCCGAGAGAACATCGCGTATGGGCGGCCGGATGCGACCGAGGAGGAGATCCTCGACGCTGCCCGTGCCACCTACGTCGACCGGTTCGTGCACTCGCTGCCTGACGGCTATGACACGGTGCTCGACGACGAGGGCGGCAACGTCTCCGCGGGCGAGAAGCAGCTGCTGACCATCGCGCGAGCCTTCCTCGCCAGGCCGAGCGTTCTCATCCTCGACGAGGCGACGAGTTCGGTCGACACCCGCACCGAGGTGCTCGTGCAGAAGGCCATGGCGGCGTTGCGCATCGATCGCACGAGCTTTGTGATCGCGCACCGGTTGTCGACCATCCGCGACGCCGACCTCATTCTTGTGATGGAGTCCGGCCGGATCGTGGAGCAGGGCACCCACCCAGAGCTCCTCCGTGCGGGCGGCGCGTACTTCAACCTGTACAACGCACAGTTCGCGGCCGCGATCTCGGACGACGCGTAGCCGCGGTCACCCTTGCAACCGCCGAGTACACGGACTCTCTGCGGGTTCGGGTGTTTTTGGCCGATTTTGGGTGGACTCGGCGGGTTCTGTGCCGGGTCAGTGTCCGGTGAGGGATGCGAGCAGCCGGGCCGTGACGGAGGGGCGTCCGGTGAGGCGCTCTTCGGCGTCGGCGAGCTGCATCCCGATCACGCCGGCGTTCGCGCCCACGAAGCGGAAGGGTTCGCGCTCCCACCGGGGCGAGCGGTGCCCCACCCAGGGGAGCCGGGTGAGCGCCGTCCGCGTCCCGCCCAGCAGATCTGCGAGGGTGCGTCCGGCGAGGTTGGTGGTGCTGAGACCGTCGCCGACGTAGCCGCCGGCCCAGGCCTCGCGGCTTCCGGCGTCGTAGCCGACCGACGCGTGCCAGTCGCGCGGGACGCCGAGCGGGCCGCCCCAGTGGTGGGTGACCGCTGCTCCGGCCGCATCCGGAAACATGCCGACGAGCGCGCGATGCAAATGCTCGCGCACCCGTTCGACCGTGTCGTACTCCGGGCGGATGGCGCTGCCGGGGTGAGTGAACGCACCCCGGCCACCGAACACAAACCGGTTGTCCGCGGTGCGTTGACCGTAGATGATCAGGTGGCGGTAGTCGGCGAAAGTCTGGCCGTGCTCGATCCCGATCCGTTCCCAGGTCTCGTCTGACAGAGGCTCGGTTGCGATCACCAGCGAATAGAGGGGCAGGATGCGTCGGCCGACTTGCGGGATGGCAGCACCGTATCCTTCGGTCGCGTTGACCACGATGCCGGCTCGGACCGCGCGTGGGATGCCCGCCGCGACGACAGAGACGCGCTGATCTCTCCAGGAGAGCACCTCAGTGTGTTCGAAGATCGTCGCACCGCGGCGTTCGACAGTGCGAGCGAGACCACGGACGAGCTTGCCGGGGTGGACGCGCGCGCAAGCCGGTGTGAAGGTGGCCGCCACCGCATCCCTCACCCCGAAGCGGCGGGAGACCGTCTCGCTGCCGAGCAGCGCGAGGTGGTCGATGCCGTACCGCTCCGATTCGGCGAAGTCGCCGCGCGCGCTCTCGAGCTGAGCACGCGAGCGGGCGAAGGTGATCGTGCCACCGCGCACGAAGTCGCACTCGATCCCCTCGATCTCGGTGACCCGGCTGACCTCGTCGACGGTGTCGACCATCGCGCGCCGCTGATCGACGACGGCGGCGAAACCATACCTGCGCTCGAGGGCGGTCGCGGAGAGCGGGAAGAGGGAGGAGCACCAGCCCCCGTTGCGTCCTGAAGCGCCGAAGCCGGCGATCTCCTTCTCCAGCACCGCGATCCGCAGCGACGGGTCCGCCTCCTGCAGATAGTAAGCGGTCCACAGTCCGGTCAGGCCGCCGCCGACGATCGCGACGTCGACCTCGAGGTCTTCGCCGAGTGCCGGCCGCGCCCGGAAACCGACCTCGGCCTCGCGGATCGAGTCGAACCAGAACCCGACCCGCTCGTATGCCATCCGCGCATCCCTCGAAACGACTTCGACAGTGCGGGTCTAGAGGTGGTTGGACGCCTCGGTGAGCACGGATTCGAGAATCTGACGGATCTCCGTGAACTCGTCTGGACCCACGGTGAGCGGCGGCGCGAGCTGTACGACGGGGTCGCCCCGGTCGTCGGCGCGGCAGTACAGACCCGCGTCGAAGAGCGCCTTGGAGAGGAACCCGCGCAGCAGGCGCTCGGACTCGTCGTCGTTGAACGTTTCTTTCGTCGCTTTGTCTTTCACCAGCTCGATGCCGAAGAAGTATCCGTCGCCGCGCACATCACCGACGATCGGCAGCGTGAGCAGCTTCTCCAACTCGGCCCGGAACAGCGGCGAGTTCTCACGAACACGCTCGTTCAGCCGCTCCTCCTCGAAGATGTCGAGGTTGTCGAGCGCCACCGCAGCCGAGACGGGGTGTCCGCCGAAGGTGTAGCCGTGGTAGAACGACGTGTTTCCGTGCTTGAACGGCTCATACAGCTTGTCGCTGATGATCGTGGCGCCGATGGGAGAGTACCCGCTGGTCATGCCCTTGGCACACGTGATCATGTCGGGAACGTAGCCGTACTCGTCGCAGGCGAACATGTGGCCGATTCGACCGAAGGCGCAGATGACCTCGTCACTGACCATGAGCACGTCGTACTTGTCGCAGATTTCGCGCACCCGCTGGAAGTATCCGGGAGGCGGCGGGAAGCAGCCACCCGAGTTCTGCACCGGCTCCAGGAAGATCGCGGCGACGGTCTCGGGGCCTTCGAACTGGATCATCTCCTCGATGCGGTTGGCCGCCCACACGCCGAACGCTTCGAGGTCTTCGCTGGGGGCGCCCATCTCGGCCGCGCGGTAGAAATTCGTGTTCGGTACGCGAAAGCCACCCGGCGTCAACGGCTCGAACATCTCTTTCATCGCGGGGATGCCCGTGATCGCGAGTGCGCCCTGCGGCGTCCCGTGATAGGCGACCGCCCGGGAGAGCACCTTGTGTTTGGTAGGGCGGCCCTGCAACTTCCAGTAGTACTTGGCGAGCTTGAACGCAGTCTCGACCGCTTCGCCGCCGCCGGTCGAGAAGAAGACGCGGTTCAGGTCGCCCGGTGCGTAGTGCGCCAGGCGGTCGGCCAGCTCGATGGCGTTCGGATGCGCATACGACCAGATGGGGAAGAACGCCAGCTGCTCCGCCTGCTTGGCCGCGGTCTCTGCGAGACGTTTGCGGCCGTGTCCGGCGTTGACGACGAAGAGGCCGGACAGCCCGTCGATGTATTTGCGGCCGTGCGAGTCCCAGATGTGGTGGCCTGAGCCCTTCGTGATGATGGGGACGCCGTGTCCGTCCTCCATCACCGACTGACGGGCGAAGTGCATCCAGAGGTGCTCGCGGGCCTTGGCCTGCAGCGCGGCATCGTCGGCCGTGAACGGGGCCTCGAAGGTTTCTACGAATGTCATCTTTATCGTGTTCCCCAGTTATAGAACTGTTTGTGGAGTTTGAGATAGACGAACGTCTCGGTCGAGAGCACACCGTCGAGCGTTCGGATCTCGGAGTTGAGCATGTTGATCAGATCCTGGTCGTTTTCGCAAACCACTTCGGCCAGGATGTCGAAGCTGCCCGCCGTGAGAACCACGTAGTCGACGGCGGGCATCGCTGCCAGCTTGTCGGCGACGGCCCTGGTGTCTCCGGTCACCCGCACGCCGATCATGGCCTGCCGGAAGAACCCCAACTGCATCGGGTCGGTGACCGCGACGATCTGCATCACACCAGACTCGGTCAGCTTCTGCACGCGCTGACGCACAGCGGCTTCGCTGAGACCGACGGCTTTGCCGATCTCCGCATAGGACCGGCGGCCGTCCACCTGTAGTTGTTCGATGATCGCCTTGGAGACGTCATCGATCTGCACAGACTTGGCCGGGGTCGTGGCCCGAGGGGTGCTCATGGAGCGATTCTGTCAGCGCGGACCGTCTCCTGCAAGCGGATCCGCACATTTCTGTTCTTTTCGCTGCCGAAATCAGTAGACTCCCGGCATGACCACGCGTGAACTCCGCAATTTTGTCAACGGCGCATACTCCGACTCCCGCGCTACGGAACGCATCCAGCTCATCGATCCGGCGACCGAAGAAGCCTATGGCAGCACTCCGGTATCCACCCGGGAGGATGTCGCCGTAGCGTACGCCGCAGCCCGGGACGCGTTCGAGACCTGGGGCGAGACCACTCCGGCCGAGCGTCAGCTCGCCCTGTTCCGCATCGCCGACGCGATGGAGGAACGCGCCGAGGAGTTCGCCGATGCCGAGTCGCAGGACACGGGTAAGCCGCGGGCGACCCTGGTCGATGACGAGATCCTGGTCTCGGTCGATCAGATCCGGTTCTTCGCGGGCGCCGCCCGCAGCCTCGAAGGGCGGTCCGCCGGTGAATACCTGAAAGACCACACGTCGTTCGTCCGTCGTGAGCCGATCGGGGTGGTCGGCCAGGTGACCCCGTGGAATTATCCGCTCAACATGGCCGTGTGGAAGTTCGCACCGGCGCTCGCTGCGGGCAACACCACGGTGCTGAAACCTTCGGACACCACCCCTCTCTCCACCCTTCTGCTGGCCGAGGTCGCCGCGGAATTCCTGCCGGCGGGAGTGCTCAATGTGGTCACCGGTGACCGCACAACGGGGGCCGCCATGACAGAGGACCCGATCCCGCAGCTGATCTCGATAACCGGGTCGGTGCGGGCCGGCATGGAGGTGGCGCGTGCCGCCTCCTTCGACCTCAAGCGAGTGCACCTCGAGCTGGGTGGCAAAGCGCCGGTGATCGTATTCGACGACGCGGACATCCCCTCAGCCGTCGAAGGGATCGTCGCCGCCGGATACTTCAACGCAGGCCAGGACTGCACCGCCGCCACGCGATTGCTCGTTCAGGCGGGCATTCACGACGAGTTCGTCGCGGCGCTCGCCGAATACGCCCGCCTCAACGCGCGAACGGGCGCACCGCGCGAGGACGGCATCCTCTTCGGCCCGGTGAACAACGCAGGCCAGCTGGCGCAGGTCAGCGGATTCATCGACCGGCTTCCGGACCATGCGACGGTCGAGCTGGGCGGTCACCGGCAGGGCGACAAGGGCTACTTCTACGAGGCGACCATCGTCTCCGGGCTCACCCAGACCGATGAGGCAGTGCAGAACGAGATCTTCGGTCCGGTGCAGACGGTGCAGAAATTCACCGACGAGTCCGAGGCCCTGCGTTGGGCCAACGGCGTACAGTACGGTCTCGCGTCGTCGGTCTGGACGAAAGACCACGGCCGCGCGATGCGGTTCGCCAAGAACCTCGACTTCGGCTGCGTGTGGATCAACACGCACATCCCCATCGTCGCCGAGATGCCGCACGGTGGCTTCAAACACTCCGGCTACGGCAAGGATCTGTCGATGTACGGCTTCGAGGACTACACCCGCATCAAGCACGTGATGAGCTACATCGGCTGACGCCGATCCCACATCGAGGTATGGTCGCCTCGTATCGCAAGCGAGACCAGAGAGGGTCTGCCATGAGCATCGTTGAACTGAAGAACTTCGTCGGCGGAGATTACGTCGAGTCGGCCGCCACGGAGCGGCTGGAAATCGTCGATCCGGCCACCGAAGAGGTGATCGCCACGACGCCCGTTTCGACGGAGGCCGACGTGGCCGACGCCTATCGTGCGGCCGCGGGGGCGTTCGCGACGTGGAAGGAGACGACGCCGGGGGAGCGTCAGCTCGCCCTGCTCAAGTTCGCCGACGCGCTCGAGGAGCGCGCGGAAGAACTGGCCGATGTGGAGGTCGGCAACACCGGCAAGCCGCGTGCGGGTGTCGTGCCCGACGAGGTCGACGTGATGATCGACCAGGTGCGGTTCTTCGCGGGCGCGGCGCGCAATCTCGAGGGCAAGTCGGCCGGCGAGTACCTGAAGGACCACACGTCGTTCGTGCGCCGGGAACCGATCGGCGTGATCGGCCAAGTGACGCCCTGGAACTACCCGATGATGATGGCGATCTGGAAGGTCGCTCCCGCCCTCGCGGCCGGCAACACCGTCGTGCTCAAGCCGAGCGACTCGACCCCTTCCTCGTCGTTGCTGCTGGCGGAGATCGCTTCCGAGTTCTTCCCGCCCGGGGCGTTCAACGTCGTCACGGGCAACCGCGACACCGGGCGCGCGCTCGTGGCCGACCGCATCCCGCAGATGGTCGCGATCACCGGGTCGGTGCGGGCGGGCATGGAGGTCGCCGGATCGGCCGCGCTCGACCTCAAGCGAGTGCACCTCGAACTCGGCGGAAAGGCGCCCGTGATCGTCTTCGATGACGCCGACATCGGTGCAGCGGCGGAGGGCATCGCCACCGCCGGCTTTTACAACGCCGGTCAGGACTGCACCGCCGCCACCCGCGTACTGGTGCAGGAGGGCGTCCACGACGAGTTCGTCGCGGCTCTGGCCGAGTACGCGCGCGACAACGCCAAGACCGGCGCGCCGAGGGACGAGGGCATCCTTTTCGGTGCGCTCTCCAGCGCCGACCAGCTCGCCAGAGTGCAGGGCTTCATCGAGCGGCTGCCGGACCACGCGACACTGGCCTTGGGCGGCCATCGCCAGGGCGATCGCGGTTACTTCCACGAGGCGACGATCGTCTCCGATCTGGTGCAGGACGACGAGGCCGTGCAGAACGAGATCTTCGGCCCCGTGATCACCGCGCAGAAGTTCGCCGACGAGTCGGAGGCGCTGCGCTTCGCGAACGGCGTGCAGTACGGCCTGGCTTCATCGGTGTGGACGCAGAACCATTCGACGGCGATGCGGATGGCGAAGAACCTCGACTTCGGCTGCGTCTGGATCAACACCCACATCCCATTGGTGGCCGAGATGCCGCACGGCGGGTTCAAGCATTCGGGCTACGGCAAGGATCTCTCGGCGTATGGTTTCGAAGATTACACTCGGATAAAGCACGTGATGAGCTACATCGGCTGACACGCCAGGTCGACAAAAACGGGAGGAACGACAGGTGACTCCCGGTTTCACCAGGTACGCCCCGGCGACCGGACCGTCGCGGTGGCTGCTTGTGGCCGGCCGGCGCTTCGTCGCGGCGTTCGAGAGTTCGGTTTCCGCCGAAATCCTCGATGCCGTGTGGTGGCTGGCCGAGTCGCCGTTGGCGACGATCGAGTCGGTCGTCGGGGCGTTCCCGCTCACCGGTATGGATGCGGTCCGTTCGTTCGCGGTTGCAGAACTCGCAGAACCGAACGCGGCCGGCGAGGTCGTGGTCACTGCTGTCGTGCGCGGCGCGGCCGTGGTCGACGTGTTCTCGGTCGGCGGGTCACGGCGCTTCTCCGCTGCCGGCGTGCAGCCGTGGGTGCTCGCGGAGTTCCGTTCCGTCACCGGGCTGGTGCTCGGCGACGAGGAGCTGGCGACCGGTCCCGTCGCCCAGGCCACCGTCGGGTCGCTTCCGCTCGGCACGGGCGTGGTGGACGGTGAGATCCTCGTATGGTCGTCGACGGCATTGTCCGCCGCGGCGAGAAACGCTCCGAAGGCGGCCGCAGCCGTGGGCCGTGACCCCAGCGCAGAGAGTGCAGATGCGGAGAGCGTCAGCGAGGAGATCACCGACGAGATCATCGACGAGACGATCATCCGGCCGCGCGGGGGCGCCAGTCTCTTCGCGCACGCCGCACCGGTGTCTGTCCCCGAGGGCGCCGAACCCGCCGTTCACGAGCTGCCGGGTGCCGTCGACATCGAACCGCCGGGCGACACGCCCGAGCTGATCGCCGGTTCCGCGGATCCCGAGGGCTTGCCGCCGACGCAGCCGGTGGCGCTCCCGATGCCTCCGGGACGGTTCGCCGTCCGGCTCGGTTCGGGGGACAGCTACACCCTTGACGTGCCGCTGTTGATCGGCCGCCGTCCCGCCCTGCCGCGGGTGGCATCCGGCGCGGAGCCGCGACTGATCGCCGTCTCCTCACCGGACCAGCAGGTGTCGTCGACCCACGTGCAGATCGAGCAGGTGGGGGATGCGGTCGTCGTCACCGATCTGCGATCGACCAACGGCACGGTGGTGAGCCCGCTCGGCGGACACGCCTCCCGGTTGCGGCCTGGCCAATCCATGGTTGTTCTGCCTGGCGCCGTCGTGGAGATCGGCGACGGTAATATCATCGAGATCACTGCCGCCCCGGGCGAATCGTGAACACCCATTCGCCTGTCCCGACCAGAAGAGGACGCGTGTGACCCAGATCGGTCGCAGTAACAGACGCCACAACGTGGTTGTGCCTGGTGACCCAGACGCACGCATCAGTTTGTCCTGGGCGGCTCTCAGTGACACCGGATACCGCCGGTCGGTCAATGAGGACAGCCTGCTCGCCCGCTCGCCGATCTTCGCGGTCGCGGACGGAATGGGCGGGCACACCGCCGGAGATTTCGCCAGCACGGCCGTGGTCACCCGGCTCGCCGAACAGGTCGCCGTCGACTTCGTCGGCGAGGATGCCCTGACCGATGCTCTGCGTTCCGCCGTCGACGACATGGGCCGTGGAGTCGGCCACACCGATCTGGGCACGGGAACGACCGTCACCGGCATTGCGCTGACCCTGGTCGACGGATCCCCGTACTGGCTCGTGTTCAATATCGGCGACTCGCGCGTATACAGCTATCGCGACGGCGCGCTCGAGCAGCTCACGCTCGACCATTCGATCGTGCAAGAACTTCTCGACGCGGGCGCGATCACACCCGCGGAGGCGGAAGTGCATCCGCACAGCAATGTGATCACCCGGGCGGTGGGCTTCAACGAGGATCCTGTTCCCGACTTCTTCTTGCTGCCGATCATCGCAGGCTCACGGCTGCTGGTCTGTTCCGACGGGCTGACGAAGGAGCTGACCGAACACGGCATCCGGCATTTTCTGGCCGAAGGGTCGTCGCCACTCGATGCGGCGCAGCAGCTGATGGATGCGGCGCTGGGCAACGGCGGCCGTGACAATGTCACTGTCGTGGTGGTTGATGTGCTGGCGACACCCGAGAGCGGATCACATCGGGAAGGTGTGGCCCGACGGGCCTCTCGCCGACACTGACGCCTCTCGCCGCCACTGACGCCGTTCGCCGACACTGACGCCGTTCGCCAACACTGCGCGAGGGTTTTGCCCCCCGAGTTGGGGGTGATTCGACTGCCCCCAGTGTGGGCGGAGGCCTCGGGCGGGGTTCGGGCGCTGCCTACAATGGGGAAACACTTGCCCGATGAGCCCGTGCGGCGTGCGCGGCGTACTTGAGACCCACGAA